>CAZLLK010000098.1:0-7381 GCA_964560435.1 uncultured Oscillospiraceae bacterium | reverse complement strand
GAAGAGATTATATGTGCCGCCGTAAATTGCGGAGGAGCATACAACGTGGTCGCCCATGTTGCAGATGTTAAAAAGTGCAAAGAAGGTTGCCGACTGACCGGAAGACGTCAGCATCGCAGCCGATCCGCCCTCGAGGGCGCATATCCTTGCAGCAACATAGTCGTTCGTGGGATTGCTTAGACGGCTGTATAAATACCCGTCAGCTTCCAAATCAAATAACTTACCCATGTCCTCGCTGGTGTCGTATTTGAAGGTTGTGCTTTGGATAATGGGAATCTGGCGAGGCTCGCCGTTTTTAGGAGTGTATCCCGCCTGTACGCATTTTGTTCCTATTTTACTCATAGTATAGCCATTCCTTTCAAGGCACATCGTTCAATACGGCCACAAAGAATGGACGTAATGAACGCGAATTGCAGTTGCCGTATAATTAGAGCAATCTGCGTGTTTATTATTAAAGCTTGAGATTTCTCAAACTTTTTCTCCGTTTATAGTATGAAACTAATGCTATCTTATCCGGCAACTGCGGAGCCTATTATACTTTCGCTTTTGGAGAGGGGATTGAAAATGTTGAATCCCCAAATGCTTTGAACTTGTTTTCCATCTATAAGTATCTGAACGCTCTTTATTCCTGAAAGAGAGGTAAGGGAATTCGCGATGGAGTAAACCGCAAGCTTGGCCTCATCGGAGGTCAGCGACCCGTCATCCGGAGATATACCGGAAAGGCTGACGGAACAAATCCCGTCCTGTTTGTATACAGACAAAACTATTGTGCCAAAGGGAAATGCCCTTTTGAGATTGCTGCTTGTGGGACCTTGAAACAGAGCGTCAAGTATACCGCGCTCTGCGGAATTTTCATCATCAAAGCTTATTGTGCGATATTCGGAGCCCAAAAGCTGCTCATTTGTTTTTGGAAAGTAAATCCTTGCTTGCGCTTTATGAAAACTGATAATGTTGTCAAAGAGGAGAAAATCCTCAGTCCCCAGCTTATCCTCAATTACTTCGCTGCCGACGCATATCGTAACAAAATCTACGCCCTCTATCGAGCACATGGTCATGGTTATGCAACTGTCCATAATAGTTTTTTCAATGCCGCTTACATCGAGGTAAAGGGAGTTCATGTAAACGGTTACGCGGTTTTCGTCAAGCGTTGCGTCCTGAATTATGACACCGGCTGGTAGAGGACATTGCAGCTTCTCATTCTGCGGTGTTTCCGAAAGCGCGGCTTTGGCCTGAAGAACAGACTCTTTACTTGCGTCTATAGATACCTTCTCCGATTGCAGAAGCTTACCATCGCTCTGGTAATCTGGACTAAGCACCCGATAAACGGAAATGCTTTCAGGAGAGGGGCTGGAGACGGAGTTCGAAGTGCAGCCGGCTATTAGAACTCCAAGAGCGATAAGTATTGGAATCAAACGCTTTTTCATATTGACCTCACATATGGCGCTGTTTGTACGGGTTTTTAACTATTCGCTTTTTTCGTCTGGACAGGCGGGGAAAATGACGATAAAGCGTGAGCCACCGTTTTCTCGCTTCTCGACACTCACAGAGCCACCGTGCAGACGGACGGCATCAAAGACGATGGAAAGACCGAGCCCGCTTCCACCCGCATCGCGTGAGCGGGCTTTGTCAACACGGTAGAAACGGGAGAAAATATGCGGCAAATCCTCGTCGGGAATTCCAATTCCCGAGTCCTCGACGATTAGAGTGACGTTCTCACCTTCACGGAAGAGCATAATTCTCACGCTGCCGCCAGGCATATTGTATTTTATGGCGTTTTCGGCGAGGTTGAAGATAATGCGGTAAACAAGGTCTTCGCTGCCGTAGATGAAGCAACCGCGAGAAAGCTCTGCCGAAATGGCGACATGGTATTCCTTCGCGAGAGGAGAGAGCAGATGCATGGTTTTTTCCGCAACGTGCTTCAAATCGAGTCTGTCATGCGAAAGACCGACGCTGCTGTCCATTTTTGACAGACTGAGCAGCTTCTCTGTTGTGCGCGAAAGCCGCTCCGCTTCGTTGCCGATGTCGGTGACAAATTCGCGCATTGTTTCGCTGTCCATGTTATCGGAGTTAACTATGCTGTCTGAGAGGAGCCTTATTGAGGCGAGTGGAGTTTTCAGCTCATGTGAGGCATCAGAAACAAATCTGCGCCGAAGCTCCTCGGTGTCCTTAAGCCTTTTCGTGAGGTTGTTGAACTCATATCCGAGCTCCGAAAGCTCGTCGTTACCACCTGTTTTTATCTGGTAATCGTAATCGCCCTCGGAAACTATTTTCGTGGCTCGCACCAGCGCCGTTATTCTGAGGGTGAGGGCGCGGCTGAATATAAACATAAGGATAATGGCTACAACGCCAAGTACCATAGTGATATTACGAAGATTTTTCTGGATACTTATGATTAGCTCGGCCTGTGCTGCGTCGTACTCATAGAGGTATACGGCACCGACCGTAATCGTGTCGTTTTTTATCGGCATTGCCTCGCGGGTCATGAAAGAATTGCCGTCATAAACCGAATAACAGACAACCTCGCCGTTAAGAGCGCGGTTCACTTCGGAAAACAGAGCGAAGCTTCCCACGCTCGTGCCGATTTGTGCTGAATCGTAAAGTATTTCGGCGTTTTCATTCGTTATGATAACTCTGGTCAGCGAACGGAGGTCCAGAAAACTCATTACTTTCATTACCGAATCGGTTGTGAGCTCATCCGGAGTGGAAAGTGCGGAGGACATTACGCCCGCCTGAGTTTGTAGGGAATTCTGTTTTGAGGTAAAGACCAAATCACGGGATACTATGGTAGGGTAGGTGTTGAGCATTACCATAAGACCCGCGATAAGCACAAGAAAAGTCGCCGCAAATTTTAGTTGAACGCTGTTGGTTATTGAACTTACACCGGGTAGCCTTTTCATGAGTTTTTCTCCCAATGGTTCCTTGTGTTAGTAATTGAAATATTTTATTTCAAAAGGCGAAAAATGTCTATATAAAGTTTTCGCTTGGAATATCAGTTTTCACCGAAGTAGTAGCCAACGCCCCACTTGGTAGCAAAGCACTTCGGATCGGCGGCGTCAATCTCCAGCTTTTCGCGAAGTCTTCGAATGTGAACGTCAACCGTCCGCGTATCGCCCTGATAATCAACGCCCCATATGATGTCCAGAAGCCGCTCACGGCTGTATACCTTTCCCGGATTGCGCATGAGAAGCTCCGCAAGGTTAAATTCCTTGGCTGTGAGTTCGACGGAAACGCCGTTTCGTTCCGCAACGCGGCGGGAGGGGTCAATTGTGATGTGTCCGCGTGTTAGGCGATCGTCCTTGTTGCCCGGGCTTTGGATGGAGCTTCTTCGCAGAAGTGCACGAACTCTTGCTTTAAGCTCGAGGACGTTGAAGGGCTTTGTAATATAGTCGTCCGCTCCGTACTCAAAGCCGATGAGCTTGTCCGTATCCTCACTTTTTGCGGTGAGCATTATTATCGGGACGACTGAGAACTCACGTATTTGCATACAGACTCCCAGACCGTCTAGCTTCGGCATCATAAGATCGAGTAGTAAGAGGTCGTAGGAGGTGCTTTTTGCCATTTCGACGGCGGCTTCTCCATCGTAACAGACGTCAACATCGTAGCCCTCGTTTTCCAGATTGAACTTGATTCCCTTGACAAGCAGTTTTTCGTCATCCACGACAAGTATTTTCATTACTGTGCACCTCGTTTTTTCAGTCTGCAGTGATATTATATTTGATGTCTTCGTATGTTTTAGCGCCGATTCCGGCAACGCTCATAATCTCGTCTATGCTGTTAAATAATCCGTGCTCGTCACGATAGGCTATTATCCGCGCTGCCAAGGTTTTGCCTATTCCCGGGAGTGCGCACAGCTCCTGCGACGATGCGGTGTTGATGTTCACGCTTGCCTGTGACGAATTTTCCGGCGTTTGAGAGGAAGAAAGCTGCGAAGCGGTGTCTTCGGCGCTGACCGAGTTGCCTGCAGATATGGTTACGACGGAGCGCTCATTGCTATCCCCAAGGGGAGAGATGACAGCCACGACAATAAATATTATAGTTATGACAATTGCGGCAATTTCCGCCTTGTTGAGCTTCAAACAATCTTCTCCTAACAGCCATTTTATGGAGTTGCAGATATTTGGTGTTGATTTTCAATCAAATTGTTCGTATAATGAGCAATGTACTTTAAATTAGTATTATACACAATATAACATATTTTTTCGGAGATGAACATGAAAAAGTTAAAGATTTTCTCATATATTTTAGTATTTGCCGTATTATCCGGCGTTCTTATGCCGTCTACAGCTAATGCTTTGACCAATCCTACCCCTAGCTCAAAAGCGGCTATACTAATCGATGCGGCGACAGGGAACACTCTTTATGCGAAAAGCGAAAACGATAAGGTCTATCCTGCAAGCACAACAAAGGTGATGACTGTTTTGCTCGCGGTTGAGGCGATTGAGGCTGGCAAGGTTTCGCTTTCAGATTCTGTTACCGCAGGAAAAGACATTAACATCGGACTTAGCGAGGACGGGAGCACTGCCGGAATCGTTCCGGGCGAGACAATGACCCTGGAAAGCCTTCTATATTGCACAATGCTTTCTTCCGCAAACGAGGCATGCAATATTATTGCGGATTACATTGGCGGAGACGTACAGACCTTTGTTGGAATGATGAATTCGAGAGCAAAGGAGCTTGGCTGCACGGGAACAAACTATACAAACACGCACGGTTTGCCGGATAATAACCACTACACAACGGCAAAAGATATGGCTATCATTGCTCGAACGGCATATGCGCATCCGCTGTTTATGGAAATCTGCAATACAGCCAAGAAAACTATCCCTGCAACAAATGTTGCATCCGAACGTTCATTAGGTAACACGAACGGACTTATCAACAGTGAATCCGAGCTTTATCCCGGATACGTTTACGAATATGCTAAGGGCATGAAAACCGGCCACACGAGCGAAGCGGGATATTGCCTCGTTTCCTCCGCAACGAAGGACGACGTATCGCTGATTTGCGTAATAATGGGCGGCGCAGCAATCGAAAAAGTAACTACTACAGATTTTACTAATTTCACCGATTCTATTGCAATGTATAACTGGGGGTTTGAGAACTTCAGCTATCGTGATATCCTTGAAACGACCGACAAGGTTAAGGACATTCCTGTAAAAATGGGAAAGGATGCGGATTTTGTTACCGTGCGTCCCGAGACGGCCGTCAAAGCTCTTATGGCGAACGATGAAGATAATTCAAGCTTCGAGCAGAATGTTACGATATTCAGTGAGCAGAACGGTGAAGACCTTGTTGCTCCCATTGAGGCGGGCACGGAACTCGGAGAAATCAGCATTTTGCGCGATGGAGTCATATATGGCACATCAAAGCTGGTAGCTTGCTCGTCTGTTGACTTGAGCTATTCGCAGTTCATCGGTGGGAAAATCTTAAATTCACTTAAAAACCCGCTGGTGATTATTTTCATTCTGATAGTTCTGGGGCTTCTGGGAACTTACATTTATCTTGTTGTACGCTATCGCAGAGCAAAGAAACAGCATATGAAAGAGCTGGAAATGAGACGTAGGGCAAGGCAGAGCGCACTGGCAGAGCGTCAGTCGGCTGGAAATATGCCGCGCTCCCGTACAAGATCTGTTTCGGATAGGTCGTTCGAAAGTGAAAGCGGCGGTTCGGGCGAAGATGTCGCCGAACTTGAAGCGGAATCTAAGGCTGAGCGCGATTATTTTGATGAATTTTTCGGGAGAAGTAAAAAATAGGCCGCTGAGCGGTTATATATAAAAGCGCCGTCAAAGCAACGCTTTGGCGGCCTTTTGAAAAGGAGAAACTATTATGAAAAATACTTTTGCCTTTATCGGAGCGGGTAATATGGGTGGCGCGATTATTGAGGCGGTTTGCCGCGAAACCGAGCCGAAAAATGTTTTTGTTTATGACAGAGATGCCGCAAAGGCGGGTGAGCTTGCGGCAAAAACGGGCTGCAACGTTGTTTCAAGCGCTGATGAAGCAGTTGAAAAGGCTCATTTCGTGTTTCTCTGTGTCAAGCCTAATGTTCTGGCAGATGCGTTGAGCGGACTTTGTGGCGTTCTCAAAGCTGCTTTTGAAAAAGGTGAAGGTAAGGTCATCGTTTCAATTGCGGCGGGAGTTACAAAAAGCGCAATAAAACAAGTTTTGGCAGAGAATGGGCTTGCACTGCCTGTTATAAGGCTTATGCCTAACACTCCGGTTGCAGTTGGAAAAGGAATGATACTTGTATCACCTGAAAAGGACGTTTCGGAGGAGGACGTTTCTCTCCTACTAAACGCTCTTGCTTCAGGGGGACTGTCCTCGCTCATCGACGAGAGTTATATTGACGCTGCGACACCAGTTTTCAGCTGTTCTCCGGCTTATGTTTATATGTTCATCGAAGCGCTTGCGGACGGCGGAGTAATGTCCGGCCTTCCAAGAGACAAGGCACAGAAATTTGCCGCTCAGGCGGTTCTCGGCGCAGCCGCGATGGTGCTTGAAACAGGCAAACATCCAGGGGAACTGAAAGACGCTGTTTGCTCTCCCGGCGGTTCGACCATCGTTGGAGTTGAGGAGCTTGAAAAGGGCTGCTTCCGCGCCGCTGTGTCATCCGCAGTGTATGAGGCTTATAAGAAGACTGCACAGCTGGGGAAATAGGACGACCCACACAGACGCTTCGCGCCGCAGAGTGTCAAAGTAGTCCTGCACCTCAAAAAGCATCGGGCAAGAAATGATAATCATAATTGTAACAATGTAATTAAATTTAGCTTTGCAATGGCTTCTCACTAGGGAAGCCATTGAGCGTAGGGCGTTTCGGTGCGCTTCCATAATGGGAAAACTAAAAACACCGCCGTGAGAATGGTTTTTTCTCACGGCGGTGTTTTTATCTAAAGCTATTTGATTTCAGCTATTTGACTTCGGGCAGAGAATCGTCTTTGTCTATCCAGTCGGAAACGTCTATGACTTCAATTTCGTTGCCCACGGTACGACAGATTACTTTTTCTATGCCGGCGTTAAGTATAAACCTGCGGCAGAGAGTGCAGGGCGCGGCGGTTATAATCTCGTTCGTTTTTGCGTCACGTCCGACGAGATAGATAACTGAACCCAGCATATCTCTTCTTGAGCAGGAGATGATTGCGTTCTGCTCTGCGTGAACGCTTCTGCAAAGCTCGTAGCGCTCACCGGCGGGTATGTTGAGGTGCTCACGGGTGCAGTAACCCAGGTCGTTGCAGTTTTTGCGGCCTCTCGGTGCGCCGTTGTAGCCTGTTGAGATGATTTCGTCTGCTTTAACAATTATTGCGCCGTATTTTCTTCGAAGACAGGTGGAGCGGCTTTGCACAGAATCTGCTATGCCGAGGTAGTAGTCGTCCTTGCTTGTTCTCTT
>CAZLLK010000097.1:0-7544 GCA_964560435.1 uncultured Oscillospiraceae bacterium | reverse complement strand
CACCCCAATTGTTTTTCAGTATATCATACTGTCTAACAATTGGGGTGCTGTTCAACAATATTGGGCGTCGTTTTAGGTATTGTTTCTGTAGTCGGAGCTATGATTTTTAAGCACATTGATTTTTCCGTTTTGTTAAACCCAGCGGCTATCTTCGTAATCTTTGTTGGCACGGTTGCTACAGTTTTGAATTCGTTCCCTGGGCAAAACATTAAAAGTGTAGGGCCTTTATTTAAAGTTCTATTTACAAAGCAAAAAGGCTTTTCAGAAGCCGAAACTATTGAGCTGTTGTTCAATTTGTCGAGACAAGCCCGGACAGAAGGGCTTTTGGCATTGGAATCAAAAGCCGAAGAAATTGACGATCCCTTTATTAAAAAAGGTATTCGTTTACTTGTCGACGGAACGGGAGACGACGTCCTTGAAGATGTTCTTGAATCTGAAATCTCAGCAATGGAAAAGCGGCATGAAATTAATGCAAGTATTTTTTCGTCAGCAGGAACCTATGCTCCGACTTTAGGCGTTTTGGGAGCGGTATTTGGTTTGATATCTGCAATGTCAGCTATAGATGATACAGAAAGAATGGCAGAAGCAATCGCTGCCGCGTTCGTAGCAACTATTCTCGGTATATTTACGGGTTATGTATTATGGAATCCGTTTGCAAAAAAATTGAAAGTCAAAAGCCAGCAAGAGGTAATGATTAAAGGCATAATTGTTAGAGGTTTGCTATCCATTCAAAAAGGTGACTCGCCCTTTATGCTTAAGGAAAAGTTACTTGCGGTTCTTCCAAAATCTAAACAAGATAAAGTGTTTGCTGAGACGAAGAAGGAATGAGGTGGATATAGTATGTCAAAAAAGAAAGAACCGGCACATCAAGAAGAAGAAGCCGGAGAAGCATGGTTACTTCCTTATTCGGATTTGATGACTTTATTATTGGCGGTTTTTATTGTCCTATTTGCCGTAAGCAAGGTGGACGAGGCAAAAGCAGAACAAATTTCTACAGAGTTTACCGAGTCTATGATGACTGAAGGCTACGCCGCAGCTGTAGCGGCTGCGGGCGCTATCGAAGGCTCGCAGGGGGAAGCATCGCAGGGAGTAGGCGCTCCAAGTATTGAAACGGTAAGCGCTTTAGAGGGATTCTTGGGAGAATACGAACTTAAGAAGTTGGAAGATATAAAGGATGAACTTAATACTAAGTTAGAAAGTGCGGGTATTGCTGATTCCGTGTCAACAAGTATAGATATGCGAGGTCTCGTTATTAGACTTAATAATGCTGTGTTTTTTGACTCGGGAAGTGCTGAAATCAAAAGTGGACATGAAGACGCTTTGATAGTGGTAGCTAACATGGTTAATTCGCTTGAAAACTACATACGAATTGAAGGTCATACGGACAATATCCCTATAAACTCAGGTGTTTATCCCTCTAACTGGGAATTATCTACAGCAAGGGCTGTCAGCGTAGTTCGATTATTTGTTGATAAATGCAATTTCTCGCCTGAAAAACTTGTGGCGGTTGGATACGGGGAGTACAAACCAGTTGATGATAATACGACGGCAGAGGGACGGGTTAAAAACAGGCGTATTGATATTATTGTTTTAAGCGAGAAATACAACAATCTGGAAGAACATCTTACAAAGTGAGAACACGGTGTCGGAAGCTTCAAGAGAAGGGGGAGAGGATGATGCGATTTCCTTTAGCATTTTCATATGCTTATAATGTCGCGATATTTTGTGATATTTTCATTGATTGTTTCATATCATAATCGCTGCAACTATTGATGAAAAGGATGAACAAAGAAAAATCCCGCAGATGCTAAGTGCATAGGACCAGGAAAAACTGGAAAGGTCAAGAAAAACTGGACACGGAGTTTAGGGTTAAGAATTTTGTGTTTTAAACTGCAAAGGGCTTTGTCAGCCCAGCGCAGAATGAATCCGTTTTGTGTTGTAATAGGTTTCAATATATTTGAAAATGTCCTGCCGAGCTTGTTCGGGATTGTCTTAATTGGCAACTTGAACAAGCTCTCTTTTTAGTGTACGGTAAAAAGAATCCATAACTGCGTTGTCATAAGGATTTCCCTTGCGGCTTTGGACTGCGGTGGAAAAGTGACAGTGGCTTCTGATGCCATCATATGGGTAGTAAAGGTAGAAAGAAATCACACCAAGTAATAACAGCAAATATTCCGAAGAAATGAGGACGCAGACAGCGGAGCATATTCTGTGGAGTGGCAAGTCAGCGACCAGCGTGGCAGAGGAATTGAGAATCGACACTAACACGGGGTGCCGGTGGGTTAGAGATTACCGTAGAGCGAAAGGCCTTAAAAGTTATTCGGATGAGAAGGGACAGCCAAAGCACGACGGCTCGAGCCGGGAGATACTCCTTAATTTCTTGATCCGTATTTTATTTCAAAATGTGACTTTCCTTTGCTATTGATGCAAACAGTACTCACGCTTAATAAAAGGCTTGATGTCGTTAATACACACGGTTTGGACAGCCTCATTGGGAAAGTGGATATCAGGGGGTCGATTGAATACAAGGCTTCCAACCAAAGAGAAGCGCCGCGAAACATATAGCGGTGTTTCGCGACGCGCCTCTGTATCGAATCTTAAACGATCTTGTTCTTCACGGACTGCTTATTAGCGCTTTTGTTTGGATTTTGATTTTCTCGTGCTATCGGTATCTTCTCAATCGATCTGTCAATTCTGGGTTTATTATTGTTCTGCTGACCTTTTGGCATAGCATTTACCTCTCGTTTTGTCGTTCAGCGTTCTGACCCCGATTTCGATTGCCGTCAATCGAGGGATTGCTCACAGCTATTCCTGCGGACTATCCCGCTAATCCGGCTTCTTTCTTCTCATAATCCGTTACCTCGGAATAAGTATTCCATACCCGGACGTACTTATTCACCGAAATCCGGGCATATTTAGGCTGCAGCCAGCTCGAAAGGCGATAGACCTGCCGAAACGCGTTATTGATATAGGTTTGCTAAATATGGGGTGATTGCGGCATTCGTTTGATAAACAATAGTTTTCTTGTTACTTGTTAGAATTTCACATTTGGCAAGTAAGCTAAGCAGAAATTACTTTTTTATTTATCAATAATGCGCAATTCAAAAATTGTGGGTTTGTACCATAACGTGAAGTTCGATAAATGAAAGGCTATCCTTATTAACATCAACTTGCGTTTAGCAACAGTAAATGACGCACAGATTATTGGGGATATGCAAAAAATTGCATTCAAAAATCAGCTGTTAAAATATCAAGATTTTGAGACTAACCCAGCCAGTGAACCGATTGAAAACGTAATAAGTCACCTTAACCAAAAAGAAAGATGATATTGCTTTATAGAAGTTGACGATACAGTTGTTGGTGCAACTTGAGTAACCGACAGAAAGAATGGAAGCTACAAACGAGTATCATCTATGTTCATTTTACCTCAATTTTAAGGATTCGGTCATGCTCAAAAAGCAATCCGAGAAGCCGAGCGTATTCATGGTGAATACTTTTGGGAACTAGATTCCACTTTGCAAGAAGAAAAACTTGTTACTTATATGAAAAGATGGGCTATAAACAGACCGGAAAAACAACTTCCATTAACGAAAGGATGACTCTTGTATTCTACCAGAAAGCGTGAGACAATCTACATAATGAAAAACTCAGTAGCCTCCCACTATGTTTGTGATTTTATTAGAAATTAAATCCGATTATACATATTATTGTATAGTTGAGCAAGGATTTCTGGGAAATCCTTGCTCAACTATCAAACCGTAAAAATGTTTATTGCTGATCAATCTTTTCTAATACCTTCCGGTTGTTTTTCACCTGAAGTTCATTCTTAACTTCTTTGTTTTTGGCTTTCATTTTCATTCTATCATTGACGACAGAAATATTTTTCTTTTCAGTGCCCATTGTAAATATCTTCTTTCAGTTTTTATTGCTTATTTAGTATCCGCAAAAATTAAATATAAATACAGTGGAATTATATTAGTTATGCGCTTGAGAACAATCGGGACATGAGCATTATTTGCGACTTCACTTAATCCATAATAAAAACCATTCCATGGAGACTTATATGATTAGACCAATTTGTAAAGATACAATTTTTTTAAGCCAAAAGTCTGTTCAGGCAACCAAGGAGGACATGCTGGTGGTAGATGACCTCCTGGATACGCTTCTAGCAAATGCAGAGAGGTGTGTCGGCGTGGCGGCTAATATGATTGGCGTTAATAAGCGCATCATCGCAGTCAGCGTCGGTCCTATAAGCATACCCATGATCAATCCGATCATCACATCACGTGCTGGCAAATATGAAGCTGAGGAAGGCTGCCTGTCGCTGGATGGCGTGCGAAAAGCCACTCGATACCAGTCTATCGAGGTGGAGTTTTTTAACCAAAACTTCGATAAGCAGAAGCAAACCTTTACCGGTTTTCCAGCACAGATTATCCAGCATGAGATTGACCACTGCGACGGAATCCTTATCTGAGGAAAGGCCTCTTGCGATTTGTATTTGTTATAGCAATAATAGTAAGTCGAGATACGACGAAAGAAGTAACACATGAGTATTATCAAACCACAGATATCAAATAAGCTCACTCATATTCATGGCTTTTCTTCCTATGTACAGAATTATTTATTGGAAGAGGAACCAATTTGCGAAATTGAGAGTTTTGAAGAGCGAGTTGACAGCGAGAACTTTTATAATATTGAGACTCAAAAGAGCATTTTAAAAAACTGTGTTTTTCACAATTGCAGCTTTGAAAACGCGAGTTTTATTGACGTCATATTTGAGTGCTGCGACTTATCAAACTGTAAATTTACAGGGGCATACTTCGAACGATGCCGGTTTTCATCCTGTAAGTGTATAGGTATAGATATGAGCGGCTCGATAGTTAAGCAAGTGTCTTTTGAATTGTCAAATTTTCAGTATTCCAATTTTAATAAAATTAAGATGACCGACGTGCAATTTAAAAGTGTTGATTTTACCGAATCGTCTATGTCCGATGCAAAGCTCAACAGATTTGAAGCAGTGAAATCTAAATTTGTAAAAAACAACTTTTTTAAAACGATGTTGGCGTCAGTGGACTTTACTGATAACGAGTTTGTCGCACCCACTGTGTCGGCTCCTCCGGTCGAATTAAAAGGAGCTATTATCAATACGACTCAGGCAACAGACTTGATTGGTCTCTGGGGAGTTGTTGTTAAGCCATTATGAACATCGCATTATTCGTATTAATATTACGCTAGGAGGAGCCCCAAATGAAAGCGTGGAAAATCAAAACATGGCATCACGAAATAATCGAACTTGACGGAGAGTGAAGTTGTTTGGGGTAAATATTTTCAACTACGAATGGTGCGCTACCGAAAAAAATGCCAATGTTCACGACCCGTCATATGGCAAGAATATAGCTTTCAAATCTTTCGTTTAGCTATCGACGGGGGAGAACATGAATTTGTAAAGGTTGAATTTAGTAATGATGTATGGAGATTTTTTGTTTTGAAATGATGAATTGTCAAGACAAGTGCTTCACTTCGTGTAGAAAAACTTGAATGGGAGATTCCCAGCCGAGGCAATTCCGCGGTCTGGAGTTAATGAGAAATAGGGTTTTTGTAAGTTCTTTCCGTTTAACCAAAGCAAGATTCGTTTTCTTGGGATAGAACTCTCGTAGTAGACCGTTGGAGTTTTCGTTGCCATGAAGAATTCGGGTCAGCAAAATAGAGTGGTAGATTCAGCTCTTCTTTGACAGTTTTCCAACAGGCAAACTCTTTGTCACGGTCAGTTGTTCCGGTCTTGAATGCTTTGTCCGGTATACTACGATAAAGCTGCGTGATTGCTACCATCATTGATCCTGCGGTTCTGTCTGGAGTTATAAAGGCAGTATACAAATGATTTTTACGTTCTACAAACGTTGCAAAACAGCCTTTGCTTTTGCCACGGCTTGATACCATAGAATCCAGTTCCCAATGCCCAAAGGTTGACTTCTTTCGGGCGTTCAGAAATAGGCGTTCCCATTGAGAATCTGCCCTGTTTCTCAGCCTTTCTACGCTTTCTCTTTTGGCTAAGATAATTCACATCTACCGCAGGAAACTCGCCAGCATACATCCAAGTATAGATGGTTTTAAAGCCGAGCTTCCCCAAGGTTAGGGTGCTTGCGATTTGCTCAGGAGACCATGTGGATTGAAGCTTTTCTTCGATAATCGCTACAAGCTCATCACTGATTTTCCCTTATGGTTTGGAGCTTGTTCTGCGATGGTGATAGTTCTGCTCAGCCTTTTCGGCTTGATATGATTCCGCACAAGAATTGCGGTTGAGCTCCCAGTCGATGCTAGAACGGTGCCGACCTAACAACAAGGCAATACCGCGATTGTAAAAGCCGAATTTGTGAAGTACGTCTATACGACCTCGTTCGTTTGTGGGAAGATGGTGGTAGCTCATAATGTCGCCTCCGACTGAATGTTGTCTCGTCAACTCCATTCTACACGTTGGTTCCATTGTGGGCTATTCTTTTACCCAATCAGGGTGGCACACTTCATTTTACAATCTATCAAATATTAAAATCGAATACAATATTCTTGGATAATGGAAAGCCCTGTAGATTTCCATTATCCATATTCCTTTGACAAGCAGGTAATAGAGATAATAGGATATTTATCCTGCTAGAAGATGAATATGGGCAAATTAGATATTTTTGCGAAAGAAAGAGTGAGTCTTTTCTCGTTTCAACCACTTGGCTCGAGTTGCTAAATCGCCGAATCAGAAAACAGAAGCTTTCAATGGAAATAAAAGAAACTTGTTTAGATAGAATAGCCTTGTTGGGCTTTGATTTTTTGTCATGATTATAGAATATGAATATTTTGCATTATAACTTGATATTTTGGTGGTAAGATAATATACTAACTGGTAAAATGTGGTTTAAATGAGTTGCTATGACATTGGAGCGATTGATATGAAGAAAATAACTGCGTTGACTTTTTTGATTATTTCACTTGTGTTAGCGACACTTACAAAGACTATGGCATATAATTGCAGCTCTAAAGATAAAACCTCAACCATTGGTGTGGGAACTGATTTTACAGCAGTGGTTGATGAAATCGGCTCCCTTTGGATGTGGGGCAGTTGTGAAGACACAATACTCAGAAATGGCACTACTGAAAACAGTATTGAACCTATAAAAGTCATGGACAATGTTCTGTCAATAAGTACAGGGAATTATACAGTTGCAGCTATAGACAAAAACTCCTCTCTATGGATGTGGGGGTGACAATACACGTTTTGAATATGGCAACTACAGTGATAAATCAAGCTCCTTAGCAGCTCTTGTTTTGCTACATACCCAACATAGTTCAGAGTATCTTTGCAAAAGGCGGTGGTTCAGTTTTATGCTTTTCCAACATATCCAGTTTTTCTGACATTGATTTAATCTCAAAAAACGGTGTAATGATAAATTACAGTAGTTGTTTTACACTACTAAATATATTGTTTTAAGAGTGAAAGGAGAATGCTTTATGAAAATAAACAATAGTAAAATGGAGATTGCAGTATGGAAGGAGGTTTT
>CAZLLK010000096.1:0-7766 GCA_964560435.1 uncultured Oscillospiraceae bacterium | reverse complement strand
GTGGCTGAAGCCATTTCCTGCAAAGCTTCAAGAGCTTTCTCGGCCTTGTTCTCCTGGTAAACACCCAACACTGCGTTGACGATTACGACAAAGAGGATGATGATTACGTCAGCAAAGCTTTCGCCCTCAACAACGGCTAAAACGCCGCTTATGGCCGCTGCTACCAACAGTATGATAATCATTGGGTCGGCCATCTGCTTAAGGAAACGCTTTAATAGAGAATCCTTTTTTCCTTCCGCGAGCTTGTTTTTGCCGTTTTCCTCAAGCCGCTTTTCGGCTTCCTCCGAGGAAAGCCCTTCGCGCGAGCTTTTTGTTTCGACTAATACGTCGTCAATCTCGCTGCAATAATACTTCATTAATACTCCTCCATTAAAAAAATTGAAAACTTGGGTGCCGGTTGTAGCTATTTACAAAAAAGACCCATGGACAGGCACCGCCTATCCATGAGTCTGGTCATTTAATGCAAGCCAGGCAGATGAACTGCCATGCGTGTTGACTTGAACCGCTCGAAAAGCGCTGACTACTCCCTCACGGAGATTAGGGATATATTAGCACTCATTGCCTCGTTTGTCAAGTTAAGACGAGTAGACTCCGCCCAACAAGCCGATGCCATAATGAATATGTGCATAGCTCAAAATTGGACTTACTTCAAGGCTTGTCTAAGCTTATCGTACAATTCGACGATGCGGAACTTAACTCGGTATTCGTCGCTGTAATCGGTAATTAGCTTAGCACTTTCTTCTGAAAGACCCGAGATGGCATCATCGTCTTCGACGGAGGTCATGCAAAGAGGTGGAAACACGACGCACCACCAGTTGCGCCCAATGCCCTCGCCGAGAATAATTTGCAGAGAAACGTAATCTCCCGCAGGGAGGGCAAAGCCGTCGTATTTGCGGGTAGGGTACTGCTCAACACATAGCTGCGCTCTGACTGGATAGTACTTTCCATCGTGCAGAAGGCTCTGCCTCGCGCCTAGACAAAGCTGTGGTATTGCTTTGCTGATGACCTTTTCTGCTTCCTCAACATTGCTTATCCCGTCGAGAAGTGGCGTAAGAATTTTAAGCGTGTTGTCGCGAACATTTAGTTTTGCGCTTTGGTCGCTTTCGCTGTCCGAATTTGCGATGACGTGGAGCCTGATAAGCTCTCCAGCCAGTCGCTGCTGTTCGGCTTTTGCAAAAAGTCCTGTGCAGAGGGTAACGCATAACGCGAGTAGGAGTGACATTTCCCATATTTTCATATGTTGCTTCATAAAAAAACCGCCCTTATGTACAAAAATTAAGGCGGTTTAGACCGAGAATATTTAACCGTAGAGCGGAAAAATATCGGAAAGTTACTATTGTAAATCATCTCGAACTGAGAATAAATTAATTGCGAGACAATTTCAAAAAGCCGCCCTGCTGTTAGGATTTATACACATTATTGGCGGAAATTTTCAGGTTTATACAATTGTGTCAAAAAAAGGGTCAGACTATAAGCAAATCCTGCGGTTCGGCAAGAAATACGTCTTTATATTGTTGAGACAGCGTAGCTTGAGCAAATTTGGCCGTGTCATTATCGTCGAAAACACCGAAAACTGCTGAACCCGTTCCCGTCATTACAGCACCTAAAGCCCCACAATCAAGCAGTGCGCGCTTAATCGTTTGAATATCGTTTTGATTTGCGGGCAAAACGTCCTCAAAGACATTGTACATCCTTAAGCAGATGCCTTTCAGACTGCCACGCTTTATTGATGACAATATTCCTTGAGAGTCGGGATGGAATTTCAAAGTCATAAGGTCGATTTTTGAAAAAAGCTCCGGAGTGGAGACGGAAAATTTCGGTTTTACGATTACAAAACGGCAGTGAGGAAATGACGGCAAATCGGAGAGTATCTCGCCTCTTCCCTCGGCTAACGATGTTCCGCCGGCAACACAAAAGGGAATATCTGAACCGAGAGAAGCGCCCAAATCCTCCAGCTCAAAACGAGAAAATGGCTTGCCCATTAGCGCGTTCAGAGCGCGGAGAACGGCGGCTCCGTCCGATGAGCCACCGCCCATTCCAGCGCAGACCGGAATCCGCTTGTTAATGACAATATCGGCACCGATATCAGTTTTACCTGCCTGTGCGAAAAATGCTTTAGCCGCCCTGGCGGCAATGTTGCGGTCATCGCACGGCAAATAGCGAAGATTGGTACTGACGTTTATCGTATTGTCATCACGAAGCGTAACTGTAACATCGTCACAAAGAGAAACGGACTGCATAATCATGCACATATCGTGGTAGCCGTCGGGACGCTTTGAGATAACGTCGAGTGAAATGTTTAGCTTTGCATAAGCTTTTTCAGTAGTTGTGTTAATTACCCAACAACCCCTTTCAAAGTGAATTTTGCAACGTTTTCGGTTCGAAACTCTCTATTTAAGCTCAAACAGCAATGGCATTAAATCAATACCGGCAGGAAGATAGTTTCCCTTTAGCCCGTTTGCTTCGGAGTAAGAAAGCCCCGCTTGTGTATTATGGCGCGAATCGTATATAATGTATGGGACAGGATCACCGTCGTGCTGACGATTGCTGGTGAGTGTTTTGTGATCGCTCAGTATGAGCATACGGAAGTCTTCTCCAGCGTCTTCCAGCGCTTCGCACAAAGGCTTAACCACACGGCTATCCAGCCACTCGATTGCCTGAAGTTTGCCCTTCAAATCACCGCAGTGTGTGCACTCATCAGGCCCTTCAAGATGTACTGCGACGAAGTCGCGTGTTTTAAGAGCGTCGAGAGCAGCTTCAACTTTGCCTTCATAGTTCGTGTCAACTTCACCCGTCGCGCCGCTAACCATTATGACATCAAGACCAACGAGCTTTGCTATACCGTGACAAAGAGGAACAGCGGAAACAACAGCACCCGTTTTGCCGTACTGCTCAGCAAAACTCGGAAGCTTTGCCGCAGTGCCTTCGGCCCAGAACCAGATTGCATTGCCGGGGAACTTGCCTTCGATTCTGCGCTGAACATTGAAGGGATGGTCTTGGAGTAGCTCGTTTGCCTTTTTCATAAGCTTGCTAAGAACGGCGGCATTTTCACAGCCCTTTGGAAGATTGGCCGAAACCGATTCTCCTATGTGGTCATGCGGGGGAGCAAGCTCAAGCCCTTTGATGTCGACCTGCTTCTGAACCGCTATATGGCGGTAGGATTCGGTGGGATATACGCTCATGCCAACTTTGTCGGCAAGTGTCTTGAACTCAGGGTGAGAGAAAAGATATTCGACAAGCTCAACGCCCTGCTTTTCGCAAAGACCCCCGCCAGAGTGCGACACAATTTTCTTGTCCTCGAAAGGAACCGAGCCGTCGTCTGTCAGTGTGACGTTGTTGCAGCGGTATGCGGCATCACCAAGTGAAAGGGAAATGCCCTGAGCGGCAACTTCGAGCGGTGCTCTTCCTGAGTAACAATAGTGAGGGTCGCAGCCGAAAATTGACATTATTGCGGTGTCGCTTCCGGGAGGAAAGCCCTCGGGCACGGTGAGAACACTACCCAAAACTCCGTGCGCGGCGAGCTTATCTATGCAAGGCTTTGCAGCAGTCTCAAGCGGCGTTAGACCCTTGAGCTCCGTAACGGGATTGTCCGCCATACCGTCGCCTATTACCAAAACATATTTCATTGCGTTTTCCTTTCAACATCGTGAAGTGTTGCACATTAAATGGGTAAACCCACCAAATTATACACCACTATTCATAGATTGAAAAGAAACAAAAGCTGATTTATGGCCATAACGCGATATTTTTAAAATAATTTGCAAAACAAAGAGAAAAAGAGTAAAATATAAGTCGAATATTCAGCTATTTTGCCATTTGATTTTATGATGGTAAATGGTAATATGTTCGCAGATATAGCAGAAAAGAGGGATTTACATGACCCCCATGGAAATACTCCACAAAATCGTAGAAACTGAAGGCAATGCACACTCGGTTTATGATGAAGCTGTCTCAATCAGAGAGGGCTTTGAAAAGTACGTTCAGGATCATATCGACGTAATCAGAAAGAATCATTTTGAACGTGCGGATCAGGCTATTTCGGCTTTCGAAACGGAAGAAACGAAGCGTGCCGATGACGCCATTAAAGCGTTGGATGAAAAGCTCGCTGTGGATATGGCTGCCGCAAAAGTTCGTTATGAAAAAGCAAAGGACGAGGCAGTTCTGAAACTCTTCAAACTGGCGGTGGACGTTGATGCTTAGGGCAACGATGAAATATAGCGGTGTCAGTGCAAAAGTTATGGCGTTGTACGGAAAACTGCTTTCAGAGGACGATTGGCGCCACCTTTGCGCGTGCACAAGTGTTTCGGACATTGCTGCATACCTTCGTGGTTGCAGGGATTGGAGCGAAATACTGCCACCATCACTGACTGCGTCAACACTTCAGTTAGCTGTCCATAAAAAAGTATTTATGGAATATGAAAGGCTGTATAAATTCTCATACCTTGAGGACAAAAAATATCTGCTTTTCACACTATACCGTGCCGAATATGGCTTCATTCTGGACACCTTGCAGAGACTCCAGTCAAAGGAGATTCCCACGGCTAACGCTGAAGCGACGGAATTTATGCGAAAGCATAGTCTTGCCAATATCAGTGCGCTTGAAAGCTGTACAGATTATTCGGGGCTTTTAGAAGCTGTAAGTGGGAGTATCTATGAGAAACCGCTTAAAAGACTTTCTCAAAACCAAGAAACAGGGCTCCCTAACTATAGGGAGGCCGCTGTGCTTTTTGAAAGCCAATACTACAAAACTGTATTTTCGTATGCGAGTAAGGATTACAAGGGCTTAGGAAAGAAAAAACTTGTAAAACTTTTGGGTACGGAGGCCGATCTTTTGAATATCATCAGTCTGCTTAGGCTTCACCGCTATTTTCCTGGTTCACTCAATAAGGCAGATGAGATGCTTATTCCTATATACGACCTTTTAGAGCCGAGACTTTTGAAAACGTTGCTGACAGCGAAGAGCGAAGGCGAAATCTTAGCAATTTTGAAAAAATCCCCTTGCAGAAGATACTTGGAGGGGAAAAATCTTCAGAAGCTTGAGAGTTTGTATTATGAAGCAATGGAAGCTTTTTGCCGGAAGATTATCAAATCACCCGAACCCAGCATTTGCGTTCCAGTAGCCTACCTCACGCTGAGAGAATTGGAATGCAAAAAGCTTGCTCGTTTGATAGAAGCAGTGGACTATGGTGTCGAACCTGAAGAAGTTCTGTGATTAGAAAAATATAATAATCAGAACACAGCTTGCGACTGTGTATTTATCCCCAACCAAAAACGGGGAATGTCTGTGCAAAGGAGGTTTATATGTCAGTAGAATCGATGACCATGGTCATGATCGCCGGACCTGAAAAAATGGGCAATGCCGCAATAGAAAATCTTGTTGTTAACAGAGAGTTTCACCCAGAAAACACGATAAAGACTTTGGCAGAGGTTGAAAAGCTGCTGCCATTAGACTCTACAAATCCATATGCAGATTTGCTCGCTAAGGCGTGTGAAATTGCTCGTAGTTTGGATATCGAGCTGGACTACAGAGACTTTTCGGAGTCAAATCAGGAGCTTAGCAGTGTTTCCGATTACATTAACGGCCTTTCCCGCCACATTGTGGAAATGGACACAGAGCGGACAGCAAAAAACAAAACCATCGAAAACCATAAAGTCGTCTGCAAACAGCTAAGTCACTTTGAAAGCTTTGATGTTGAGCTAAACAGCTTGTTTACTATGCGATACCAGAAGTTCCGCTTTGGACGTATTCCTACGGAAACGTACAAGGAATGTATAGCAAAAATCAATGATCGACCGGATGTGTATTTTGTACCATCCGCAAGAGGCGGACGTTGGGTTTACGGAGCGTATTTTTCACTGCCTACGGAACACAATGCGGTTGACGCGATTTTTGAATCAATGGGCTTTGAGCGAATACGTATTGATGTTGACGGGAATATTGAAAGCACGATTGAAGAGGTGTATTATCGCCTGAAAGCCGAAATGGACGATGCAGCTTCAAGGATTGAAGAGCTGGATGAAGAGCTTGAAGCCTTAGAAAAGGCAGAGATTGAAAAGCTTTTAGAGGTTTACTCCTGGCTGAGGTTTATGAGCGACTCCATCAACACCAACACCTGCGCCGGACGCAGGGAAGGCAAATTCTATATACTTGGATGGATTCCTAAGGAACAGGAAGAGGAATACGTAAAGGATTGCGAGGCTTATCCGGGTTTTGGATGCTTTTTAACACCACCGGAGGAACTAGAAAACATTGATCCTCCGATTAAAATGAAAAAGGGCTTCATTTCGAGCATATACGAACCATTTGTTGAAATGTTCGGACTTCCCGGAAAAGGCGAGCTTGACCCCCGACTTTTCATGGCACTTACCTATACGCTGCTGTTCGGAATAATGTTCGGAGATGTCGGACAGGGACTGACACTTGCCGTGTTGGGGTTTTTACTGTGGCGAATTAAGAATGTTTCGCTTGGACGAATAATTGCTCTTTGCGGATTATCTGCAACCGCGTTTGGTTTCGTGTACGGAAGTGTGTTCGGAAGCGAAGAACTCATCGACGGGTTTAAGGTTCTCGAAGGCGAAAACACTATGAGTATATTGATGATTACTGTTGGGGTCGGAGTTGTACTCATTGCGATATGCATGATTTTAAACATTATTACAGGTATACGGCAGAAGGATATCAAAAAGATATTTTTCTCGCCAAACGGTCTTGCCGGGTTCATAATGTACGTAGGGCTTGCTGGCGGTGCAGCACTTCAAATCGTTAAGGGCGTAAGCGTTTTCACAACGCCATACATTTGTCTTGTGATTATTCTACCGCTGATTCTGATTTTTGCGGGGGAACCGCTGACAAAGCTGCTTACAAGTCAAGAAGACTGGAAGCCCGAATCTGTTGGAATGTTCTTCGTAGAAGGATTTTTTGAACTATTTGAAACAATGCTAGCCTATCTTTCAAATACAGTTTCGTTCCTGCGTGTGGGCGCATTTGCAATAAGTCATGCCGGAATGATGATGGTTGTGTATTTCCTTTCCCAAGGCTCGGGCGGCGAGTATAGCATAGTTGGACTGGTTTTAGGTAATATTCTTATAACAGTACTTGAAGCAGTGCTTGTTTGTATTCAGGTTATGCGTTTGCATTTTTATGAGATGTTCGGGCGCTTCTATGAAAGCGGCGGCGTCAAATTCAGTCCTAAAACAATCAATTACAGAGCTGTGGATTAACCCAGCTGTATAGAAAAATATATTGAATTAATTCGGAGGTCATTATTATGGAAATTCTATTATCTTCTCTCGCAATTCTTGCTGTCATCGCACTCCCACTCGTTGCTATCTATAAGCGCGCTAAGCGTGGCAACAAGAGCAAAACCCCGCTTATCGCCAATATCTGCTCCTTTTTCGGACTTATAGTTTTCGGCACAGTGTTTTTCTTTACGCTACCAGCTGATGCTGCGGCAAGTACTACAGCTGCTGTAGCAAGCGACGGTTTCGCAAGAGGCATGGGATTCCTGAGCGCAGCTCTCGCTGTTGGCTTAACCTGCATCGGCGGCGGCATTGCCGTTGCTTCATCTGCATCTGCTGCTTTGGGTGCACTTTCGGAAAATGACAGCATTTTCGGTAAAGCTCTTGTCATGGTAGGTATGGCTGAAGGCGTTGCGCTTTACGGATTTATTGTCGCTTTCATGATTATCTCCAAACTTTAAGTTTTAGGACAAGGAGGGCAAAGATATGCGTATATTTGCCATATCCGACGAAAAAGACACCCTTAC
>CAZLLK010000095.1:0-7842 GCA_964560435.1 uncultured Oscillospiraceae bacterium | reverse complement strand
TAAGGAGCATTTGACATGAACAGAGAAAATACAAAAATTATACGAGTCGGAGATGTATTCGTCGGAGGTACATCCCCCGTGTCCGTGCAATCGATGTGCAACACAAAAACGGAAGACGTTTCTGCAACGCTGGCACAGATAGAGGCACTTACCAAGGCGGGGTGCGACATTGTTCGCCTTGCCGTACCTGACGAGAAGGCGGCTCGTGCCTTGCCCGACATAAGAAAAAATTGCAAAATTCCGCTTGTGGCGGATATACATTTTGATTATAAACTCGCATTATCTGCCGTTGAAGCCGGATTTGACAAAATCCGTATAAATCCGGGCAACATCGGCTCAAAGGAAAAAGTCAAGCTTGTCGCGGACGCCTGTAAGGCCAACGGCGTGCCTATTAGAATCGGCGTAAACAGCGGAAGCATGGAAAAGGATTTGCTGGAGCAGTTCGGACGGACACCGCAAGCCCTCTGTGAGAGCGCGATGCGCCATGTTCGTATGCTTGAGGACGCAAATTTTGACGATATTTGTATTTCGATAAAGTCCTCCGACGTTGCTAACACTGTTGCGTCGTACCGACTCATGTCGGAAATGACAGCTTATCCGCTTCACCTCGGTGTTACGGAGACGGGAACGTCTTATATGGGCATTATTAAATCCGCCGCCGGTATTGGCTCTCTGCTTATGGACGGCATCGGAAGCACGATTCGCGTTTCGCTTACCGCCGATCCTGTTGAGGAAGTGAAGGCGGGCATAGCAATTTTGAAGGCCGTGGGGCTTAGACGCGATGGGGTAGACATTATCTCCTGTCCGACCTGCGGAAGAACGAAAATTGATTTAATCGGCACCGCCAATAAGGTCGAGGAGCTTCTAAAGGATTTAAAAAAACCGCTGACCGTTGCCGTTATGGGCTGCGTCGTCAACGGACCGGGCGAGGCTAGAGAAGCCGATTACGGTCTTGCAGGGGGAGAGGGCGAGGGCGTTCTCTTCAAAAACGGCGAGATTGTTAAGAAAGTGCCGGAGGAAAGACTTGCCGAGGCTCTTTATGAGCTGATTATGCAAGAGGAAAAAGGAGTTTAGTTTCTTATAATGAGCGAAGACAATTTAATTCCGTTTTTGGATATGTTCCCGTTTTGCACAGACTTCAGGGATATGTGCGGGGGACTTGACAAGGCAATTGTCAAATCCGCAACGGTTAACAAGGAAAGATTACATATGTCTGTTACAGCCGTCTTTCAGCGCAATGCAATTGCTCCGGAACTCCACACGATGGAGGGACGCATTGCTGCGGAATACGGCTTAAATTCCGTCGCCATAAGCTCTCAAGGCGCGCCGAATGCTGCCGCTTCGCCGTCGAAATCCGGCGAAAAAAAGGGCAAAAGCGTTGCCGCACCCGGAAAAGTGATTTATGGTAAGACAATAAAGGGCGAGCCTGTTCCGATGGAAACCCTAAATATGGAGTCCGGAAACGTTGTTGTTCGCGGCGAGGTGTACTTCGTCGAGAACAGGGAAATTGCAAAGACCAAGGCGTGGGTGCTTTGCTTTGAAATTACGGATTATTCAGGCTCAATTCGAGTCTCCAAGTATTTCAGAGCCGGAGAAGACAGGGAACACCTTGCGGACATTCAAAAAGGAATGTTCGTTACCGTATCCGGAAGTGTTGCATATAACCGCTACGACGAGGACATTTCGCTTGAGCCGAAGAGCATAGTGGTGGGAGCAAAGCAGAAGCGCGAGGATACTGCGGAGAAAAAGCGTGTTGAGCTTCATATGCACACCCGCTATTCAGCTCTTGACGCGCTGACAGACCCGGCAGCGGCCGTTAAGCGTGCCGCAGAGTGGGGACATCCTGCCGTTGCGATTACGGACCACGGTGTCGCACAGGCCTTCCCTGACATTTGGCACGCCGGAGCGAAACACGGAATAAAAATTATTTACGGCGTTGAGGGCTACTACATAAACGACGTAGACGACAAGCTTGTCATAAACGGCGAAGCAGACGGCGACCTCAATGACGAATTCTGCGCCTTTGACATTGAAACGACGGGGCTTGGCGCAAACGCGGAGCGCATGACGGAAATAGGTGCCGTAATCATCAAAAACGGCGAGGTTTTGTCACGTTTTCAGACCTTTGTAAACCCGAACAAGCCCATTCCGCGCGAAATAGTCGAGTTGACAGGCATTACGGACAGGGACGTTTTCGACGCTCCCGAAGAGGACGAAGCACTTAAAAAATTCATGGAATTTGCGGGTGAGCGAACCTTAATTGCCCACAATGCTGAGTTCGACATTGGCTTTATGAAAGCCACCGCAAGACGTTGCAACGTGGATTTTGACCCGACTTATATCGATACGCTCACGCTTGCACAGAGTCTTCTGCCCGATTTGAAGCGCTTTAAGCTGGACATCGTTTCGGCTCGTCTGGGACTTCCCGATTTCAACCACCACAGGGCAGACGATGATGCGCTGACTTGTGGACGCATTATGGCTAAATTTATTAAAATGCTCGATGAAAAGGGAATCACTAAGCAAAGCGAACTGGAAGAGTTTACAAAAAAAGAGCGTAACGCTCATGCGCGAAATATCCGCGCAAAGCATATTATCCTCCTAGTGAAAAACAAAACCGGCCTAAAAAATCTTTATAAAATTATCTCAAAATCTCACCTTGAACACTTTAAAAAGAATCCGATAATTCCAAAAAGTCTGCTTTTGCAGTACAGAGAGGGGATTATCGTCGGCTCTGCCTGCGAAGCGGGTGAGGTTTTTGACGCCATTGCGCGTCACAAAAGCGACGAGGAGCTAAACAGGCTCTGCGCCCTTTACGATTACCTTGAAATCCAGCCCTTGTGCAACAATATGTTCATGCTGGAAAACGGTTTGGCAAAGAACGAGGAAGAGTTGAGAAGCTTCAATCGTCGTGTAGTTGAGTTGGGCGAGAAGCTTAATAAACCCGTTGTCGCAACGGGAGATGTTCACTTCCTTGACCCTGAGAACGAAATTTTAAGGCACATTCTACTGGCTGGACGAGGCTTTGCGGATGCCGACAAGAGCCTGCCACTCTATTTTAAAACGACGGACGAAATGCTCGAGGAATTTAAATATCTCGGTAAGGACAAGTGCTTTGAGGTCGTCGTGGATGCGCCCCGCGCAATCGCCGATATGTGCGACGAAATCGAACTTTTGCCAAAGACACTTTTTGCTCCAAAAATTGAAAACTCCGCCGAAGACCTACAAAGGCTGGTTAACGACCGTATGCATGAGCTTTACGGCGAAAACCCGCCCGACATCGTGAAAAACCGCGTCGAAACAGAGCTTCATGACATAATTACATGTCAATATGATGTTATCTATATGTCGGCGCAGAAGCTCGTTGCAAATTCTCTTGAGGCGGGTTATCTCGTCGGCTCGCGAGGAAGCGTTGGCTCCTCAATCGTTGCGTTCATGTCGGGGATAACGGAGGTCAACTCTCTTCCCTCGCATTATCGTTGCCCAAAGTGCAAGCACAGTGATTTTGAGGGCGGAAAGGGCTTCGGCTGCGGAGCAGATATGCCAGATAAGATATGCCCAGTCTGCGGCGAGAAGCTTGCAAAGGACGGCTTTGACATACCTTTCGAAACCTTTTTGGGTTTTGGCGGCGACAAGGTTCCCGATATCGACCTTAACTTCTCGGGAGAATATCAGTCGAGAGCGCACAAATACACCGAGGAGCTTTTCGGACGCGACCACGTCTTTAAGGCAGGAACTGTTGGTACACTTGCCGAAAAGACCGCATACGGCTACGTTAAAAAATACCTCGAAGAACGAGGCACCAAGGTGACGAAGGCGGAGGAAAACCGTCTTGCTCAGGGCTGCGTTGGTGTAAAACGTACGACTGGTCAGCACCCGGGCGGACTTGTTATTGTTCCGCAGGACATGGACGTTACCGACTTTTGCCCGGTGCAGCACCCCGCGGACGATTTGGAAAGCGATATAATTACTACTCACTTCGAATATCACAGCATGGAAGCGAATTTGCTCAAGCTTGACGAGCTGGGGCACGATGACCCGACCATGATAAAAATGCTGGAGGATTTGACGGGCGAGAACGCAAGACGCATTCCACTGGACGACCCCGACACGATGGGCATTTTCTGCTCTACCGAGCCTTTGGGGCTTCCCAACAACGACCCCATAGTTGGCAAAACGGGAACCATCGGCATACCGGAATTCGGCACGGCCTTTACCCGCCAGATGCTGGTGGACACCAACCCCAAGGATTTCGATACGTTGGTGAGACTTTCGGGTTTTTCCCACGGTACGGACGTTTGGGCCGGCAACATCAGAGAATTAATACTTTCGGGCACCGCAACGGTCAAGGAGACAGTCGGCTGCCGTGACGATATCATGCTTTACCTTATGGACAAGGGCATGGAACCGAAGCGAGCATTTAAGTATATGGAGGCAGTCCGAAAGGGCGCAATCCACAAGGGAAAGCCGTGGCCGGAGGGGATAGTCGAGGAAATGCAGTCGCTTGGCGTTCCCGAGTGGTACATTGAATCCTGTCGAAAAATCCAGTACCTTTTCCCCAAGGCGCACGCCGTTGCGTATGTAATGATGGCATTCCGTATTGCGTATTTTAAGGTGCATTTTCCACTTGCGTATTATAGCTGCTATTTCTACCGCCGTGCAGACAGCTTTGATGCGGTGCTTATGACAAAGGGCATTGAGCCGGTGCGGAAAAAAATAAATGAAATCAGGCACGACCCCAACGCAAGCAAAAAGAACGAAGACACGCTGACGACGCTCGAGGCGGTGTATGAGTTTTATCTGCGTGGCTTTGACTTCAAGCGTATTGACCTGTACAAGTCTGAATCGACCAAATTCGTGATTGACGAAAATTCGCTGATACCACCCTTTATCGCGATTGCGGGATTGGGGGAGGCGGCGGCAAACGACCTTGTCAAGTGCCGTGAGAGCGGAAGACAGTTTATCTCGGTTGAGGAGGTCATGGGCGCCTGTCCAAAGGTCAGCCAGACGCATATTCAGCAGCTTAAGGAGCTGGGCGCACTGGGCGATATGCCCGACACAAGCCAGATGAGTCTGTTCTGATAAATGAAGCAGCCGGAGGTTCAATAGAACCTCCGGCTTTTGTTATTTGAGATTTAATTCTATGGTCTGTGTCGACTGAGTGCGGGATGTGAACATTACGGAAATCCAAACTTCATCGTAATTGTAGTTGAGGAGCTCTATATGTTCTTCAAATGCTTTTACATTGGCGTTCTCAACTCCGGTAGTGGGGTCGATATATTCACCCACGTCCATGGTCATTCCGTAAAGCTCATACTTGTTTCCCTCTGCATCATAGTAATCATTACCCACAACCTGATAGCAGCCTTCGTCAGTTCTGATTTGCGCTCCAGAGAAACCGAGCCGCCAGCCGTTTTCATACTTTTTGCACAGAGAGAGCGTTACTCCCTGTGGCATGTTATCGGCTGTTCCGTCTGCAAGGTTTACGTGCATACGCTCCTTGTCCTTGCCGAGCCACGTTGCGCCTGTTATGTGCAGGGAAAGCTTATCAGCGTCATAGAAATAGGCACTTTCAAGCATATAGGTTGACATCATCGGTGTGTCTGGCTCGCCGCTTGCGGTGACGCCGTTGCTAATTCCGTCAAAACGCTCGCCCTTTTCGTTTTCAAAATAGAAGTCCAAATCCTTGAGCCAAGCGGTGTTGTTTTCGTCCGCTGAGAAATGGAAACGTGTTTGCGTCGGGTAAACTTCAACGGAGTCGAGAGTGAGCTTTTGACCATCGATTTCAAAGCTTTTATTCACAGATATCGCCTTGCCGGCAGCTGTAAAGCTTGGGTCAAATGTTAGGTCAAAGGAGAATTCTGTGAAGTAATCGAGTTTTTCTGCCTTGTGTTCGCTAAGATAATTTTCGTCGCGACTGTCCTGCGTAGGCTCGCTTGTGTTGGTGGCATAGAAGTATGAGCCATCATAAACACTAAGTGTTAGCGTAAGACTCGAGGGCATTTTGCCATCAGCAAATTCGACTACGGTTTTTTGAAGTTTATTGGCCGAGCTTTCAAGAGGACCTTCCTGACTAAGAAAGTAACCTTCTGTAAGGCTGATTTCGGGATTGGCTGCTAAGCTCTTATACTTATCACTCTCGAGTGTATAGAAAATATTGAGCTGCTTCTGGTCAACTATGACGTACTCTATCCTCGCGGTAACGCCGTCCTTAGTTTGTTCCTGACCAATTTCCTGAACAAAGTCGTTTTCAATCGCTTTAGTGAGCGAGGGGGACATTGAAACGGCTTCAACCAGTCTGTTGAGGATGGGTATTTCGCTGCAAGCACTGGCAAAAGCGGGGGAGAGGTTGACAAGCGCGGTGAATACCAAAAACATAGCTGCAAGTGTTCCGAGCGGTATAAAATACGCTTTTTTTATGCGCTTTCGTTTGGAGACAACAGCCTTTCGCGCCAAAGCGCGTTCCAAGGTGTAGTCGAGCTTCAGCGGAGTTTCGTCAAGCTCGTCGAGCAGAACTGTATATTCATCATTTCGGTTCATTCAAAACTTCCTCCTCTGATAATTCAAGCTTCAGCAGTTGCAAGGCACGGCGCAGACGAGTTGCGACAGTTCCTTGCGGAATTTTTAGGGCCAAAGCAGTCTCTGCTGTTGATAAACAAGAGAAATAGCGCAAAATGACAGGTTCTTTCAGCTCTTTTGGGAGTCTCAAAATCGCCTCACGTATTGGCAGAGCATCGAATTCGTCAACTGCCGTTTCGGGCAATTCCTCAAGAGTTACCAGGCGTTTTCTGCGTCTAAATTCCGCGTTGCACTCGTTGATTAGTATTCGCATCATCCAAGTGTCGAAGTATTCCCGCTGACGAAGTCCTTTAAGCGAAACAAGCCCCTTAAAGACCGCCTCGTCAACGGCGTCAAGGGCATCGGCCTCACTGCCGAGATACATACATGCCGTGCGGTACAGCTTGTTTCTTAAATCCTGAATTTTCTCAGCAAACTCGTTTTCGTTCAAAGGATGGCCCCTTCCTATGTTTTATGATGCATCATATATTAGATGAATTGCCCAGTTGATTTTATTTCGCGGGAGAAAATATTTTCGTGTGATTTTGAGTATACCACGGCTTTTATAATAAGGCACCATCGCAATAGCGTATTGCTGTGGCATTCAGCAAACGACAAAAGCACCGCCTTCTATGGGTTTGTTATACCATAAAGACGGTGCTTTATTTGTGAGGTTCAGCTTTGGATTATCTCTTTTTGCAAAATAGTTAGACTGTCGGCCTAATTTTCCATCTGTTTCCCCAAAAAGCTTGCGACGGTGGAGGCAAGCTTGACCTGCACCTCCGAAGGCTCGGGTGAACCTTGTTTTGCCACAAAAACCACGCAGCCCATAACGTCGCCTTCGGCGAGTATCGGAGCGGCAACGGAAACGAAGAGCATTTCATCACCTTCCGCAAACGGGATTTCGGTTCGCGAAGTTGCTGTATAGAGCTTGCGCGAATCCATGATATCCGCCAGACCGCCGCTAATTCTTTTGTCGATCAGATCTTTTTTTGGAACGCCAGCGCAGGCAATCACGCTGTCCCTGTCGCAAACTGTGGCAACGCAGTCACCCGATTTGTAAAGCGCCTCGCAAATCTGTGCTGCGAAATCCGACAATTCACCTACGGGGGAATACTTTTTAAAGATGACCTCCCCGTCCTTCTCCGTGTAAATCTCCAAGGGGTCGCCGTCACGAATCCTAAGGGTGCGGCGGATTTCTTTTGGAATAACAACTCTGCCGAGATCGTCGATACGACGTACAATTCCTGTTGCTTTCATATAAAAACCTCCCATGCGACAAAT
>CAZLLK010000094.1:0-8065 GCA_964560435.1 uncultured Oscillospiraceae bacterium | reverse complement strand
CCGAGTATCTGTTAAGATAAGCACGGAATCTCGCCAGAAGTCTCAAGATGGTTTTGCATCTTAAGGCGCATGCCGTTTCTCCTTTGAGAGAGGAGAAATAGCTATGGGGAGATTTCTTTTATTCACTTTTCATCATTATACCACAAAATTCCTATTATATCAAGTAAATTCTACTAAAATTATCCTTTCGATAATTATATAGAAGCTTAATTTAGCGAAACTCAATATGCAGTTCCTTACCAAGGCCCTCGGCGATTGCTCTCAATGTATCAATATTGGGGCTACAAGTTCCACGCTCAATTCTGCTTATATTTGACTGCCTCATACCGATTTTTTCTGCCAATTCCTTTTGTGTAAGGTTCATTTCATTGCGGGCAGCTACCATTGCCTTCATTATTTCGTATTCAGGCATTGACCGCTCATACTCCGCTTTAAATTCAGGGTCTTTCATCTGCTCATTAAGATATTTTTTGAGATCACTCATCGTGTTTTCTCCTTTCATATTCAGCCATATATTTCTTTGCAAGCTCTATTTCCCTTCGTGGGGTTTGCTGAGTTTTCTTAATGAATCCATTTGTTAATATTATTTTCTTTCCTGAATAGAAAAAATAAAATATTCTTGAAATATCACTAGCAAATTGGATTCTCAGCTCAAATATACCATTCTCTATTTGCTTTGAATATGGTGCGCGCAACTCGTTTCCGTTTTGTTCTAATAATTCCAAGCTGTACACTGCCTTAACTCTCATTTTTGTATCCAAGCTGTCCAAAAACTCTTTAACAGGCTTTGAGCCATCCAGCCGGGTATAAAACTCTATTTCAAACAATTACTTACCACTTCCTTAGTATCTCCATCTATTAATATAATATTCCTTTTTTGATATATTGTCAATACTAAATAAAAATTAAAAAAGCCCGCCTGCTCCGATCATTCCGAAGCAAGCGGCTGTATCTACTATTCATGCTGATTCTACAAACGGAGGCAAGCTGATTATGAGCTATACTCGAGAGATTAACACCATTGAGCACTGGTTGGTTGCCTTAGAATACCTTTCCGAAAACGGGTATAAGCTCTGGCAGATGCAGTATGACGTACATTCTCCAGAAGGATTCCATGCCCGTTTTTGGAAAACAGGAAAACCTGATATTGAGATTATTACATTTAGCAATGAAGTATATAAAGCTATTATAAAATAAAAAATAGCCGCCCCAGGCAAACGCCTAGGACGGCTTGGTATTATCTTGCCCACTGCTGTGTTGCTATGTTTTGCTTATGTCATTTCTTCTTTTGCAATGCTTAATAACCCCTCATTGCGCTTACAACGTTCCGCTGGCAAGGATATGAGATTCATAAAGTACTCAGTGTTTATAGAGATTTTCTTCTCAAATACGGTACGCTCTGCATCATCGCTCCTGTAAACCCGCATTGTAATCGACTCACATAAGTGTTCTTCTTCAAGTTTGCAGTGATGCTTATGAATGAAGCATTGTAGCTTTACAAATTGTTTGTCATTACTCATCACCTTAACGTATCGGGGGTCTGGAGCTGGAATGAGCTTAACTTCAGGGCATTTACTTCTTAGGGCGCTTTCTAACTCTCCTCCAACAAGAATCCGTCTCCCAAATAGAGGTTGTGCGCATCCTGTTTCAGCAAATTTCCAAGGCAAATTATTCATGGTAGCCGCCCGGTATGTCCACCCTTCGCAAGCACAGTATTCCTGAAGCATTTTGCGTGCTGTTTCCTTGGATATCTTCATCTCCAAATCCTGCTCAAGTATGTAAATTACACGATCAAACTGCTCTTTCAGCAGCTCTTTAATATTCTTCCCCATTTCACTTTTTGGAGAACGCTTCGTAAACGTTGACCAATTCCTGTTTGAATAGGGGCAATCCAAATACTCTGCTTCATCGTACTTTGCTAGACCGACAATATCTTTTGGATAGTGTCTACCATACGGCTTGCTCCCCGCCTCCGGTGAATTACGAAAAATCCCAATGAGCTGAATAGGATTATCACAAGCAGGACAAACAGCAAAATATGTTCCCTCCCGATCGGCTTTATGACCATAGTAGGGAGCTTCTTTCCCAAGGATTTCACCGACAGTATCAATATTTATATTATATATACGGGTTACTCCTTGGCTCTTTTTATAAGCATCCACAGAACCCACTCTCCTTGACTTAATGTAGCATAAACCACCATTCTGGCGGAAGCTTAGGAACATAACCCTCTTTTTCTGCAACCTCTAAGCACTTCAAGATTGTTTTTAACCCTATAGAAAACTCGTGATAATTGTCCCTCATTGCAAAAACTAAATTCTCGTCGCAGTTTTCGCACCCCGAAACATCATGATGTTTTTCTCCCTGAAATTCAGCGCGATTGTCGTAGACTTTGTTTCTATTCATTTTTACATTTCCCCTTAATTATTGTTGTTATTTGCTGTTCTCTCATTTAAATTTCGTGATACCTGCTTGCAATAGGGGCAATCCATTGAACGATAATGACTTTTATTGTTGTCAATAATGTCCTCCAACGACAGTCCGGTAAACTGACCATAGTGTACATACTCACTGACGCACTCGTATACGACACACGACTGATCATAAGTAATGCCCATATTTTCAATTTCTTGCTCGATGATTTCCCTGGCAGCTGACGCCATTCTCGCGTTCTGCGCCGCCTTATTTACTATTTTTAGTAATTTTTCGCTTATAATAATTTTCTCCATTTTTTACTCCTTAAAGAATTAGCAGAACGCCCTTCGAGCGTTCCGCCGTCTTCCGATTTTTCTCTTATTTAAATTTCATAATCTCCTGCTTGCAATACGGACACTTCATCGAACGAAACAGATTTCTCTTTTTGCTCATCATATCATCCATGGTAAGCTTCACCCACTGGCCATAATAAAGGTATTCTATAATGCATTCATATAAAGCTCGCTTTTTCATCTCAGGTATGTCCATAGTCTCAATTTCATTCATAATATCTTCATGGTACCTAGACTCAACTTTCGCGGCATTTGCCGAGTCATTAATCGCTTTGGCAAGTGTGTCACTTATAATAATATTTTCCATTGATAATACTCCTTAAAGAAAACGCGATGTACCTATTGATACATCGCATTTAAAATTATTCAATTCTCCAATTATCGAAATTGTCTTTCTGCGGATCATCAGTCCATTGTGTACTGACATTCTTACTTCTGCACCTTTCAAAGGCGTCAATACCCATCAGCTCTAGTGTTTTTCGTAAGTTATCATCAGAAACATGTTCATTGGTTCCATTATTACGAAATCTCCAGAAATATTTTTTATCTGCCTCCTCAACGTTCCTTTTATAGTATATGATATCAGAAGGCCGTGCCTTACGCGTGTCTTTAATATGCTGCGGGATTTTTTGATTAAACGCCGTAAAGAAATCAATAGGTCTGAATTTGTGGTCTTCGCTATATTTTATCTCAAATGCTTTACAAATTGTGAAATATGTTTCTCTATCAAGATTATTGCTTACGTAAAGGTCATGATCTACTGCAATTTCAAAGTATATATTCTTATTTTTCACTCCGAACATTAATAGATAGGGAACTGTATCAATGAAGAAAAACGCATCTGACTCAACTCCATTATAAATGAAATTGAAGCGTTGCCTATTTAGACCGTTTATATTCATCTCTTCATATAAGTTAGCAATATTAGTAAGCTTCATATTATCACCTTGTTAAAAAACACTTATATTAATATAGCATCTCACCATATCTCTTGTCAAATATTGTATAATTATAATAATGCGGGGCGCTCGGAGAGTGCCCCGCATCTTGATTTATCCCTGCTTTACTTTGTAAGGCGGATATACCAATCGTCGTACACATTTCCGTCGATTGTCACGCTATCGCTGACCGTCGTGTAGAGCATACCTACCGGCGTCCACGCATCATACACAGATGCCGCTACAACATAGTCCGTGTTGTCTGGATACCAGAGGGGAGTAAAATGCACAAGGCAGCCATAATAAGAATTGATGTTCTTCTTGAAGTGCCAGCTTGTACTCCGGCCGCTGTCCGTTGGCTCCAGAAGTCTGTTATACGTCACAAACCCGAAGTCAGAGAACGTCGCCATCTCGGTCTGAGCTTGAGTATAGTCCGTGCTGAAGCTGGGAGAACCTGACGAATGGACGGACGTTTTACTTTCGGCGTTTATTCCGTAGCCGGATTTCATTTCCCAGCCGTCACCGCGCTCCACGGCAGTACGTACCCTAGTATCTGGACTCAAAGAAAAATCGACGTCCAGCGAGACGGTGTATGTCTCTGAGCGCCATTCCCAATGTCCTACATCTAACTTTGTGAGCGGCGGTACCCATGTTGCAAACCACTGCGACCATGACGCTGTTGTGTTGCTCCCATAATCCGGTGTGCGTTCAAGCTTGAATTTCTTGTTCGTATCAGCATACTGCGGGTCAGGAGGGGTGTTCTCGACTAGCTTACCAATGTCGGCCGTAATCGTTGTAGACAAACCGAAACCCACGCCGCGAACGCTGATATTGACCATTTGCGGCGTCGACGGAGTATGCCACTTCACCCATATGAGCTGCTTGCTTCCGGAAGGGCATATAAAAGGTTTTCTGTAAGTCTGGCCGAGTATGTTAAACTCCACTTCGCAACCCTTATCCGGCGTAACATCATCTGAGCCGTTGTTAGATAACGTAATAGATGTGATAACGTCCGTGTCTGTTCTGTAAACATAGTTTGCGTTCGGATCAACAACCGGCTCATCTGGCTTTTCTTTAAAAGTCACAATACCAAGTCCCAAGGAGCTTATAATCGTATCGTCGCTCTGTGCGGCCGATGTCGCACCGGCATAAGCTGGAAAGCCTATATCAGCCGTCTCGAGGAACATAGCCAGCGGCAAATTCTTGCTTGTCAGCGACACCATCGATGCACGAAGCGCCCCGTTGCAAAACTTGTTATATAAGGCCGCTTCTGTTGCTGTCATTGCAAAGAAAAGACCTTTGAAGTGAAAGTATGCTATTGGCTCTAAAAGTAGCTTGTAATCGCCGTTGGAGAGCGCATCGTAATCTATGCCGGTACCTTTGGAAATCATTGAGGCAGCTATATCCGTGCACCAGTACGCCTTTATTTGCTCAATGCTTGCTTTATTTGCGCTTGTGCTTATTATTCGTGGAATCGATTTTTCAGGATTTTTATACGTATAGTCTCCTTTAATGGCTAATGGTGCACCATTAACATAAGAAATCTTGCTTATTTTGCCAAAATGCCACTTGACATTTGTAGCATTGATGTTTGTAAAGTCAATCGGCGGTTTAACTTGCTCTCCCCCTTTTGTAATTACCGTAACACGTACGCCATCGTCACCACCATTCCAATAACATGTGCTTGAGCCGCCACCCATTCCTCCCCCACCGCCATCAATATTGCCGTCACCCGAAGCATATGCGGGCGAGAACATCGAGAATAAAAGAGCCATGATTAGTAACATAACATTTTTTCGTTTCATCGTTTCCTCCATTAAAAAAGCACGGCTTCTTCAGCCGTGCTTACTTCGTAATTAAGTTAACCCATTGTTCCAATAATTGTACCGTCTCCATCGCCGCCAACTGTTTCTCCAGTTCCCTGACCTCCTGGCGTAACATATCCAAAGCCTGGGATATAAACCTGTCCACTGCTATTGGTACTGCCCGCTGCAGGAGTAGAGGATCCGGCCGAACTAGCGCCTGGATTTACAACCGGTTTCGGGGTGCTCACCGGAGAAGTTCCGGTACCGGAGCTTGTACTTCCTGATGTTGGCTTCGGCGTTGCTACGGGAGCTTGCGAAGCTTCAGGAACGATTGCCGGTGCAGGGGTTGTCGGTACTGTGTTATTTCCTTGAATGCCGTCATACACGATTTCCGGCGTTGCTACCGGCGTCGGTGTCGGTGTTGGACTCGGCGTTGCAGTCACTACCGCCACCACTGCTGCGCCATTGTTGTTGCCAGAGCGTATTATAAAGCAACTCAGCGCCACGCCTAGAGCGACAATCACAAGACCGATTCCAAAACAAGTTATTGCTTTCTTTGGGTTAATTTCATTGCTACATTTCTTCATAACGCGCCTCCTTTTCAAAAGCAAGGCCTACAACTATCTACAGTATTAGTATAGCATATTTTGTAAATATTTGCAAGCTTCATCATACTTTTTCAGCCTAATAATAGGCCATTTCCACAATTCAACTTGGGATGTTGAAACTTTTTTGCTGTTGTATAGATTTTGATTTAATTTCAATACACTTTAGCACTTAATGTCTAAAGTCAATTTGCGTGGTGGTTGGCAAAGCAGCCCGGGCCGAAGTCCAGGCTGCTTTCTGTCTCTGATCAGCGAATGTCGATATCAAAGCAGCCCTCATCATCGACAGCCATGGTGCCAATCTGAGCGCCATTGTAGTAGAACTTAAGATGTCTGCCTTGTCGCTTTTCAACATACCTATCACTGAGCTTCACCTTCAGGAGAGTTCCTGAAGCTTGAGAAATTGCGTTAGTAATGTTTATTTTGTTTCCCCGTATCCACGCTGTGCAGACCTCACCGCAGGTATCATAAAAGCAAACTCTCTTAATACGTATTTCTTTGATGGCTAATATTGTTATTAATACGCACAAAAGTATGAACAGCACAACTGCGGCCGCGGGTTTAGCAAGTTGACACACCGCATTCCAGAGATGTGACCATGTTTCATTTGCTTTTATGTCTTCCTTCGGCGCTGAATTCCCAACTCCTTGAGACTCATTGTCGCTAGGAATTTTTATTTCACCCGATTCTCTGTCGTTGACGCTGTCCCCATTGTCAGTTGTCGAATCGACTATTAACGCAGGAATACTGTTTCCCTTTTGGGGCTTGTTTTCGGTGTCAATAGCAGGGGGATTATCGTTGTCTTCTTTAACAGCGTTGATAGCATCCCACTTAGCATAGAGTGTTATGTTGGTCGTAACGACGTCCGACTTGAAGCTCCATATGTGAGCAAATGTTGTGTCTTTATACCATCCAGCAAATGCATACCCACTCATAGTTGGATTTGAAACAGGCTGAACTACGCTTCCTTTCGGAATCATTTGTGAAGGTACAGCGTTCCCGCCATTACTATCAAAGGTAACAGTATATTTTCTCTTTTGCGGAGCCTCCGCACTCCATTTCGCATACAGCATTACACTACAAGTTACTTCTTCATCAGAGAAATTCCAAGGGATAGTGCATTCACTATCCTTATACCATCCATCGAACAAATAGCCTGTCTTCGTTGGTGTTGGCGGCTCGATTACTTTATTGCCACTCATTACGTTCCGGCTTATTAACTCTCCACCGTCATTGCTGTCGAAAGAGACTGTATAATTAGGCTTCCAAGTAATATCTGGACCAAAATTCGCATTCCACGCAGCATACAACGTAGTGTTTTCAGTTTCGATTGTCACCGGCCATGTAACGGCATCTTTGAGTTCAGAATCCATATACCATCCAACAAAAGAGTACCCGCTACGCGTCGGCTTCGTCGGCTCGGCTACCGTAGTCCCATAATCTTGAGTCACAGAAGTGACCGCGCTGCCACCATTGCTCTCAAAACTCACAGAGTACTGATTGGCCGTCCATTTAGCGTACAGCGTAACGTTATCGGCTCCAATCGTCAGTGGCCATGTTACCGCGCTGGTCAGAGCTGAATCCGCATACCATCCGGCGAAAGTGTACCCGGTTCTTGTCGGCTTCACCGACTCCGCTACTGTAGTACCGAAGTCCTGCTTGACGGAAGTAACTGAGCTACCGCCGTTGCTCTCAAAACTCACAGAGTACTGATTGACCGTCCACTTCGCGTACAGCGTAACGTTACTGGTTCCAATCGTCAGTGGCCACGTTGCTATGCTCGAATGAGCTGAATCCATATACCATCCAGTGAAGGTATAGCCGGCACGAGTTGGTGCCGTTGGCTCAGCCACTGTCGTACCGAAATCCTGCGAGATAGGCACAACAGAGCTGTCCCCATTGCTCTCGAAGCTCACCGTGTACTGGTTTATCGTCCACGCGGCAAACAG
>CAZLLK010000093.1:0-8397 GCA_964560435.1 uncultured Oscillospiraceae bacterium | reverse complement strand
AATATACGAAAAACAGCCTCAAAACTTTCGTTTTAGGCTGTTTTTTGGTGGAGACGGACGGGATCGAACCGTTGAGCTTCTGACTGCCAGTCAGACGATCTCCCGAGGTATCGGGTGTGCACCCCCAAAGCTAGGGCATTTTAGGGCGCCGTACATGGGAGGTCGCGGTGCGAAAGCGTCTTGCGCTTCGATGTTTGCGCTATCAAACTTTTATGAAAGCTTGTTTTTATTATTCGCAATGGTTTTGATGCCATTTGCACTTAATACTTAAAACCAGGCTGAACAAAAGTATAACAAGAAATTAATAACAAACCATCACCCGTTTTTCCGTTAAGGTGATGATTTATCACTTTATCATGAATTGATGATTTTATTCAGCAGTCATTGCTTCTGATTTTGTTTTATGAACCGTACCTTTTGGATGCTGAGGCGGAGCGTAAATAGAATATAATTTTAAAGGTCTGTTACCTGTATTGATTAGGTTATGCCATGTTCCGGCGGGAATGAAAATTGCAAAGCCATCAAAGACTTTTCTTTGAAAATCCAGGTTGTCTTTGCTCTGACCCATTTTTACAAGCCCCTGGCCTTGTTCAATTCGTATGAATTGGTCAATGTTCGGATGGATCTCTAGTCCAATATCTTCCCCAACATTTATGCTCATCAGGGTAAGCTGCAAATGGTTTCCCGTCCATAGAGCGGTACGAAACGTATTGTTTTGCTTGGTAGCCTCGTCGATATTGATAACGAATGGTTCCGGTCCATAATCCTTAATCGCCATTCTATTAGAGCTCATGTTTTTTAAATAAGGGCACTCTCTATACAAACTGTTCAACTCCTTTTATGCCTATATATCATCATATGATATATAATTTATATATGTGTTTTGACTGGTTAATGCAAAAATATACTGACAAAAAGGTGATACAGTCAGATTCTTCATAAGTTCAAACACACTAATTCCTAAGAAAGAATATTATATTAAAACTCGATAAATATACTAAAAAAATTGATGATAAAGTTTTTGCGATAACAAATATACCTTGACATCTTCATGAATTCATGATAATTATTAGTAATAATCTCTTTGCACTGCATTACATTTCGTCATAGAAATGCGAGATCAACAGTACAAACTGAGCAGGCGATGAACCGATTATTCGGTCATGGGGCCGGGCCGTGGAAAGACGGCAGCACAATGCGTTAACGCGCGTTTTGCGGGACAGTGGTATGTTCCGCGGAGCGTGCTATTTTTGTTGCACAAAAGCGGAAAGACCTTGAATGAAGTGCCATAGAGCTATCACACGAATGCCGAAAGGCAAAAACGGAGGTAACTGTTATGACAGGCATCAAAATTGACCCGGCAGGATTGACTTCTGCCGAAGCCGAGGAATTGCAGAAGCAATACGGCAAAAACGAATTGACTGCGCAGAAGAAGGAAAGCTTTTTCCAAAAAGCCTTCCATATCATCTGCGAGCCGATGTTTTTGCTGCTTATTGTGGCTGCGATTATTTATTTTATCCTTGGCGAACCGCGCGACGGCGCAATTATGCTGATTTTCGTTATCGGCATCATCAGCATCGACATTATTCAGGAGTGGAAAACCGACAAGACACTGAATGCGCTGCGGGATTTATCCGCACCACAGGTTACGGTTATCCGTGACGGTGAGGAAAAAATCATCGCAAGCGTTGACCTCGTCCCAGGGGATCTAATGATGATTTACGAGGGCGTGAAAATTCCCGCTGACGGCGTTGTAGTTAAATGCAACGACCTTTGCGTGGACGAATCTTCGCTTACCGGCGAGGCTGAGGGCGTTTGGAAGATTAACACCGACAGCGCAGAGCCGACGACGGATTATTGGCGACGGGACTATTGTTATGCCGGTACGCTTGTAACTCAGGGTACGGCAACCATTCTTGTCGACAAAATCGGAGCTACCACCGAATACGGCAAAATCGGTGCCAACGTTGCCGCTGCCCCAGTCGAGGACACGCCACTTCAGAAGCAGACAGGAAAGCTGGTAAAGCTCTGTGCTGGAATCGCCGCCGTGCTTTTCGCTCTTGTCGGCGTATTCACATACTTCAATATCCCCGACCACCCCACGGGAGCAAGACTTATCGAGAGCGTCCTTTCGGGCATAACGCTTGCAATGGCGATGATTCCCGAGGAATTTCCCGTAATTCTTACCGTTTTCCTCTCCATGGGTGCTTGGCGACTTGCAAAGAAACGCTCTCTAGTTCGCAAGCTTCCCTCCGTTGAAACTCTGGGCGCAGTTTCTGTTCTATGCGTTGACAAAACCGGCACTATTACTATGAACCAAATGACCGTTACAGAAACCTGGGCTTTAAACGGAAACGACCACGAGCTAATCGAAACCATGGGTCTTGGCTGTGAAACCGACGCTTATGATCCGATGGAAAAGGCGATGCTTGCCCACTGTGACAGCCACGGCATTTCAAAGGACCACCTATTCGGCGGAAGGCTAATAACAGAATATGCCTTTACAAACGACCTTAAAATGATGGGGCACGTTTGGCAAAGAAACGACGAAATCGTCATAGCCGCAAAGGGCTCGACAGAAAAAATTCTTTCTGTCTGCCACCTTACAGACGCAGAGAGAGAACAGGCCGAACACAAGATTCTCGAAATGTCTAAGGAAGGCCTTCGCGTTATCGCGATTGCAACCATGAAGCCTCAGACAGAGGCGGATATTCCCGAAAACATTACCTGCTGCGTACTAACTTTGCTTGGGCTTGTCGGGCTTTCCGATCCCCCTAGAAAGGGCATTGCTCAAGACATCGCAACATGTAACAGGGCAGGTATCCGCGTCGTTATGATAACGGGAGACAACGGCATTACCGCTTCCTCCATAGCAAAGAAAATTGGAATGCACGATTGCGAAAACATAATAACCGGCGATATGCTTAACACAATGTCGGACGAAGAACTTCGTGAAAAGGTCAAAAACGTCAGCATTTTCTCCCGCGTTATTCCCGAGCACAAGATGCGCATAGTCAAGGCCTTTAAGGACAACGGCGAAATCGTAGCCATGACCGGCGACGGCGTTAATGACGCTCCGGCTCTGAAATACGCTGACATCGGCATTGCCATGGGCAGGCGCGGCAGTGAGGTTTCCCGTGAGGCGGCTGACCTGATTCTCATGGACGACAACTTTACAACGATTGTTGAAACGGTCAGCGACGGCAGAAGAATTTACGATAACATCCGCAAAGCCGTCGGATATGTCTTTACAATACATATCCCCATCGCGTTTGCTTCGCTGCTTGCGCCCATAATGGGCATTAATCCCGCAGCACTCTTGCTTTTGCCGCTACACGTCGTTTTGCTTGAGCTGATTATTGACCCTACCTGTTCGATAGTTCTGGAGCGTCAGCCGGCAGAAAAAGATATAATGGATCGCCCTCCGCGCAACCCAAAGGAAAATATCGTCAACGCAGGAATTCTTACAAAGAGTATCCTTCAGGGACTTATTATTTTTGCAGCATCCTTTGGCACATATTTCTATATGCTCGCCGGAAACCCCGAAAATGCACCTATGGCGCGCGCAATGGGTCTTGCAATAATAATGCTTTCCAACCTGTTTTTGGTTCAGGTAAACAGCTCCGACCACGACTTTGCGATTAAATCCATCGTGCGTCTTGCCAAAGATAAAGTCATGTGGGCTGTCAACATCTTCACCATCGCAGGACTTTGTGCAATCCTATACACACCGATTAACTCATTCCTGAAGCTTGAGGCACTCTCCGCTGCTCAATTTTCCACCTGCCTCGGCATCGCTGCGGCCTCCGTTCTTTGGTATGAGCTTGTTAAGCTTGTCAAAAAGCTCCGCAGGTCGTGATGTTATGACAAAGCTTATATACCGTTTTACCATGGCGCGAAGCAGAGGCTTCATTAAAGATGTGTACGGAAGGGACTTCTGGAATGAATTTCGAATCTCATCAAAAAAGCATTTTGATGAGATTTTGACCAAAGTCCCCGATATAGGCAAAAGCATATTTTCATTCAATTACAAATTTGGGCCTCCATATATTGCATGGTATAAATCATTTCTGGAGCTAGGGATTTCACAGGATGATACAATAAATAACATCTGGCGAATGAACGAAAAAATGGTAACGGCCATTCCAAGACCATTCCTGCACAGCTCGGGTAAATCCTATATGAACGGCTTTCGCAAAAAGGCGGCGGCTCATGTTGAGCAACAAAACCGCGGTGAACTTCATCCTTATGATTGGAAAGTAGTGTTTCGCGACATCGATGAAAACAGCTTTGAAATCGACATAACCGAATGCGCGATGAAAAAGCTTGCCCACGATCTCGACGCTGATGGACTCCTACCCGGCATATGCCGTATGGACTATCTATTCTCAAGTGTAATGGGAAACGGCTTTGTCCGTACAAAAACGCTTGGCGACGGCGACGATTGCTGCAACTGCCACTATGAGCTTGATGGCAAATGCGAATGGGCACCCGAAAAGGGATTTGCAGGAAGAAGATGAAACAGTATTATTATAATACGGACACGAAACTTCAAAATTTCGTGTCCGTATTTTTATGGCAAAGCATAATAGTCCGCGACTGGAAAAAGTCAGTGATGTAATGGTGGGGGAGCCAACCTATAGTCCTTGCCTTGTTCAGGTAGATCTACGGTGACATTGATTGTTTTTATGGTGGACTGTATACTCTGCGCCGCGTTCCTGCCTACCTCGTCATTGTCCAATCGGAGAACGATTTCCTTTACATCGCGGTGTATGGAGAGATAGGTTTCAAGGGCAACGGGCATTGAAAGTTCAGTGTCCTTCTTCGGAATATAAACTCCGCCGAGAGAAAGAACATTTTGCGTTCTCCAGTCTTGCCCCTGCATTTTTAGTTGAGTGAGATACCCTCGGCGCTCATTTCTGCTGCCTTGATGCCCCGAGGGATTTCTGTGTCGTAAACATGAACGCTTCTGCCATATGCTTGCCGCACAAGCTGACCTATCTCCTTTGAAAAGTTTGAGCGACCTTCTACCATGGTAATAAGGATGCCTGAGATTTGCAGATTGGAGTTGATTTGCCGTTGTACCTTGCTGACAGTCTTCAAAAGCTGTTCCAATCCTTTGACAGGCAAATAGTGGGACTGTACGGGGATGATGACCTTATCTGCGGCTGCGAGAGCGTTCAACGTGAGCATGCCGAGAGAGGGAGAACAGTCGATTAAAATGTAATCGTAATTCCGCTTTACCTCGTATAAATAGGTACGCATGACCGTCTCGCGGCTCATGGTGTTCACCAAGGAAACCTCCAAACCTGACAGTTCGATGTTGGCGGGAATTAAATCCATACCCTCCTTGTGGTGCAGGATGCCTTCCTGCGGGGAAGTTGGCTTGTCCGCAATGACTTGCTCCATCATCGAAGACAATGTTGGTGATAACTCATCGGGCTGCTGCCATCCAAGCATCTCGGTCAAATTTGCCTGACTGTCAGCGTCAACGAGCAAGACCTTCTTGCCCTGACGCACAAGTCCAGCACCGAGATTGACGGCAGTGGTTGATTTGCCGACGCCACCTTTTTGATTAACGATTGCAATTGTTTGCATGTTTTCATTCCTTTCAAATTAAATTTGGACGCAAAAAAACCGGAGCTTATTTCTAAACTCCGGTAAAACAGAAAAAAGCCCGCAAATGCGAGCTTTTAACCGCTTTATTCAAGTGTGCGATTCCTATTATGATTGATAGTATATGTCGTGCTAAAATGGAGTGCCATTCAGTCGAGTGCCTTTCTTGTGGTTGCAACTTTTTGATACAAAAATCAAACGAACCCGAATTAGCTACGCCCCCCGAAAAAGTCTTCAAAATATACAAAAATCAGCCTAAAACGAATGTTTCGGGCTGATTTTGTTTGTGGTGGAGATAAGCAGGATCGAACCGTTGACCGTCTGACTGCCAGTCAGACGCTCTCCCGGCTGAGCTACGCCCAAAGATGCTGTAAAACCTCGCGTTTGCAAGGATTTTCGCCATTTGGATTTCAAAGATGCTTTGGAAATGCGGGGTGGCACACCGACTGTCGTTGGCTTGAGAATGAAATTGTGTCCCTATTACAAAATTCAGCACACGCTTGAGTATATCCAAATCCAAGTCATTTGCTATTGGGAACAATATCACGGTATATAAAAAATATATGTTGATTATTATTCCGATGTTGGCCTATAATACAGTATCAGTTAAAATCATGGAGGTGTTCATATGGACTATATAAGTGTGCAACAGGCTGCGGAACAATGGGGCATATCCGACCGACGTGTGCGAGTGCTATGTGAGCAAGGAAAGATTCCTGGGGTTGTGCAAGAGGGTCGTTCATACCTGCTTCCTCGCGACGCAGTTAAGCCTGCCGATGGGCGCCGGACGCGGCATAAAGAAATTTCAAGTCAGTACGCTCCTCTATTCGCCAGGATTGATGGACTGAAAGAGCAATTCAATCAACACCGTCCGCTGACTACTGGCGAACTCCAGCGTTTGCGTGACGAATTTGTGGTGGAATACACTTACAATTCCAACGCGATTGAGGGCAATACGTTGACCTTGCAGGAGACCGCATTGGTATTGGAGGGCGTCACCATCGACAAGAAACCGCTGAAAGACCATCTGGAAGCGGTTGGTCACCGTGATGCATTTCTATACGTACAGGAGTTAGTACAAAATAAGGTGACCTTCTCGGAGTTCATTATCAAACAGATTCACACGCTTGTGCTGATGGACAGGCGGGAGGACCGTGGGATTTATCGACGTATTCCAGTGCGCATCATGGGTGCTTATCATGAACCGCCTGCTCCCGCATTGGTTCCGGAGTTGATGGAGAAACTCGTTAAAGAATTTGACAACAAAAAACTTCACCCAATCGAGAGTGCAGCATTGTTCCATCTGAAATTCGAGGGTGTCCACCCCTTTGTAGACGGCAACGGCCGTACCGGGAGGCTGATGTTAAACTTGTTTCTTATGCAAAAATGCTATCCTCCTATCAATGTAAAATTCTCGGATCGAAGACGGTATTATGATTGCTTTGACAACTATTATCGTGACGGCGATGCTTCGTCGATGGTTAAAATGGTGGCTGAGTATGTTGAAGAACGGTTAATAAAGCAATTGACATATATTTTATGAAAGCCTAATATGCTGGGCCCTATTGTTTTCTTGTTACAGCAATTATGAAAGCACTTCGGTTTCCGTCAGTAACCGAGTAGCGGTTTAGTGCTATCCATACACCTCGCATGGCGCTCCGATTGGAGCGCCATGTTTTTTTGTGCTTGTCCGTATTCCGTCATACTGATGAATGGTCGCCTTGATTTCTGTTCATTTTATCCGCACTTACATTAAGCGCGGTTCTACTCTTTGTCGTTTGATGTCTAATAAAGTCTTGATTATCAAGGCTTTGAAGTCGTTACTTACATTAGCCGCGCTCATATGTATCGAGAATTGAAAAGAAGGCGCTTGAAAAGCTGAAAAAATCTCTGGAAGATAATGAAAATTAATCTGCTTACCGAACAAAGCATAAAACGGTTGTAAGCGTCAAAAGTCCATAACGCAAAACCGCTGAGGCCGACATAAGTCAGTTCTCAGCGGTTCTATTCTTACACTCATCCGGAGCATTCCAGGGTAGTAGGTGCTCAAACTGTTGTTGCGCTACTTATGAAGACTTGATCTTGTACTGTATACGGAAACAAAAAATAAAGAGCGGACTTGTAGTCGGCTTCGGGGTGAATTTGCAAAATGCCCCGCTTGAAATGCTGAAAGTGGCTGAAGTATAAGGAAAAGCTGAAAGAACTAAAATACGTGATATGATTTTGAGCTTTGAGCCAGATGATGTTGAGTCAACAGAAATAGCATTTCAAATATCGAAAGCTCTTGCCACAAATTATGCTGACGAATACCAGATTATTGCGGCAGTACATGAGGATAAGGAAACTATTCCTTGGTAGTTAGCTATTATCAAACCCATAGGCGAGCGATGCGAGAAGCACTGCAAAGATAGCCAGATTAGCTGCTGAAAAACTTATGACTTTTTGTTACCTAAGCCACAAATGAACAGCGTTTTATAGACGCAGCAGCCCCCACCTGTCACATGGGCTGTAACGGGTGGGGCTTGTAAATTGCAAGATATGCCCAATGCTGAAGAACCGGTGACAAGTAATGAACCCGATGATCAAGTGGAAAAAGCTACTTCAGCAGATTTAGAGGAGTATTTCAGTCTACCAAATTTTGAACTTCTCAGTAAATTGGGGACTAAATATGAAATAGTTGCAACGGACGATGAAATTAGAATTTTAGGTTCTTACTATTCAAAACTAGACGAGAGAGGTCTTTTGTAATGACCATATTGACCTTTTTCGCTTCAATGTCAT
>CAZLLK010000092.1:1356-8465 GCA_964560435.1 uncultured Oscillospiraceae bacterium | reverse complement strand
AATTCGCGCAAATCAAGACCGGTAAGTTTCTTTATTTTTTCCAAACGATATACCAGAGTATTTCTGTGTACGAAAAGTTTTCTGGATGTTTCTGACACGTTGAGGTTGTTTTCAAAGAACTTGTTAATTGTGTACAAGGTCTCCTGATCGAGGGATTCGATCGGGTTTTTCTTGAAAACCTCGCTGAGGAACATTTCGCACAGCGTAGTCGGGAGCTGATAGATAATTCGGCCTATGCCAAGGCTCTCGTAATGAATGACGCTCTTGTCGGTCTCGAAGACCTTACCGACTTCAATTGCCACCTGAGCTTCTTTGTAGCGGTCTGCAAGCTCGCGAAGATGCCTTGAAATTGTGCCGATGCCGACAACTGTCTTAACCAGAAGCTCGGAATTAATAGTGTTTCCGATTTTTTCTGCTAACTGACAGAGCTCTCTTGCTTCAACGCCGGGTTCAATTTCCTTGACAAGCACGATGTCGGTTTCGCTCATGCTAAGAACGAAGTCCTTCTGCCTATCGGGGAACAGACCCTGCACCAGCTCCAAAGTCGCAATGTCGGACTTTTCCAACTGGCGAATAAGTAGTACTGCACGGGGAACATCCGTCACAAAGTTAAGTTCCTTTGCGCGAACATATACGTCTCCCGGGAGAATATTGTCGGAAATGATGTTCTTTACAAAAGTTACCTTGTTGTATTTCTCATCATAATTTGCTTTTGCCTCGTTGAAGGCAACCGCTGCCATAATGCAGATGCTTCTTGCAATGGAATCTCTTCCTTCAACAAAAACTGCATAGTCGAATCGGGAATTGGGACTACCCAAGATTTTATAAGTCCTTGTCCCCGAGGTAAAGAACTGATCTGAAAGCTCGCTGCCAGAAATCCCTTGTAAATTTTCGAGTTTTGTGCCAATCAAGGAAAGCTCGCTGCATGCTACAACAAAGCCTTCGGAGTCAATAACTCCAAGACATCTGTCTGTGGCTTCTTTCATCTGAACAATAACGCTCTGGAAAATCCTACTTGACATGGTTGCTCCTCCTAATAAAAAAAGCAATGAAAACTAACCGTTTACCCATAATAACTTATTTTATTGCTTTTTTCAATATATTTTTGAGGATATTTTGTAAATATTTTTAATAACGTGCTATGTTATTCTCTGTTTTCATCATTTACAACCATGTATTATAGTTTATTTTCCATAATAATGTCATCAAAACAACAGATATTGCTATAGCAGAATCAAGCATTGATTTTCAGCAACTGGCACACTTAACGACAATATTTTTGGGTATTTTATCAGTTGGTCACTGTTAGTTCTGTGTCCTTGTCAAAAATATGTACCGCAGAGGTGTCAAAAGCGATCTGGACTTTGCTGCCGGACGTCATACGAATCTTTGAATCGACGACTGATGCGAACTCGATATCGGAGACTTTAATAAAGACGTTGCTTTCTGCGCCCAAAAGCTCAACGAAGTCAACATCGGCCTCAACGGCCTGCTCAGGATGCTGTGCAATGTGCTCAGTATCTGCGTGAATATCGTTCGGCCGAATTCCGAATAAAACGTTTTTCCCAACATATTCCAAAACTTCAGGCTTTCTGCCCTTCCATTCCGGAAGTGCAATTCGCATTTTTGGTTCACGTTTGCCAAATTCCAGATATGTAACCCCGCCGTCGTCGATGACCATTGCTTCAGCAATATTCATCTGCGGTGTCCCCATGAAGGTAGCAACAAACAGATTGCAGGGCTTATCAAAAAGCTCCTGCGGTGGTGCAATTTGCTGTACATAGGCATCCTTCATAACAACAATTCTGGTACCCATAGTCATTGCTTCTGTCTGGTCATGAGTAACGTAAATAAACGTAGTTCCAAGCTGGGAATGAAGCTTTGAAAGCTCTGCCCGCATTGCGGTTCGGAGCTTTGCATCAAGGTTGGAGAGAGGCTCGTCCAACAAAAACACCTTTGGATTGCGGACAATTGCTCTTCCCAACGCCACACGCTGACGCTGTCCGCCTGATAACGCCGCCGGCTTCCTTTCAAGCAGATTCTCTATTTCCAGTATCTTCGCAGCTTCCTCTACCCTTTTCTTGATTTCTGCGCGCGGAGTTTTGCGAATTTTTAGACCGAAAGACATATTCTCGAAGACCGTCATGTGTGGATAAAGCGCATAGTTCTGAAAAACCATTGCAATGTCCCTGTCCTTTGGCGGCACATCGTTAACTAGCTTGTCATCGATATAGAGACTTCCTTCGGTTATTTCTTCCAGACCCGCTATCATGCGAAGAGTAGTTGATTTTCCGCAGCCAGACGGACCAACAAGGATAACGAACTCCTTGTCTTCAATTTCCATGTTAAAGTCTGATACGGCGACCACGTTACCCTCGTAAATTTTTCCGATTCCCTTCAAAGTAACACTCGACATAATTGTCCTCCATACTATGCGTATGTGTACCACCAAGCAGCAACACACCGCTTATTAACCCATAGCCGCTAAGCGGTTTATGGTAATGCTTCAACTAAAAACGTGACGACGGAGCCGCACGTGCGCAGGACAATAATCGCACTTTGGTTATTGTACCACAAAACAAAAAGTCTTGTATATTAGCTTAATCGACAAAGCTTGTGTCCTGTCCTTGTAAATACTTATCATAAGTTGTTTCTAATTCGTAACGTTTTTGTTAATTATTAGATTTATGTCGTTTTCTGTGAGTTCTTTGTACTCTCCCGGTTCCAGCGACACATCCAACGAAAGATTTCCGACAGCAATACGCTTTAATGTCCTTATATGTTTCCCTCTTGAGGCAAGCATCCTCTTAACCTGGTGATATTGTCCCTCGTAGATTGTGACGAAGCCGTGGATCGGATTGTTTTCATCTATTTCAAGTGTGGCTGGCAGACATTCCGTACCGTCATGCAAAACTATACCATTTCTAAATGCTTCAATATCGTCGGGTTCCAGCATCCCCTCAACTGTAAATTCGTACAGCTTTCTGATGTGCCGCTTTGGCGAGGTAACAGTATGGCAAAACTCTCCATCGTTGGTAAGTATAAGAAGTCCTGTCGTATCCTTATCAAGTCTTCCGACAGGAAAAAGCTTTAGTCGAGAAATTTCCTTAGGCAACAGGTCGATTACGGTTTTTTGATTTCTGTCCTCTGTCGCCGTAACAACACCCTCCGGCTTGTATAACATAAAATACCGCAGTCTCCTGGCATTGATAACTCTTCCGTCAAGGCATATCTCTGAGCTTTCAGTATCTATCTTAAGGTCGGCGGAGGTCATAGCCATCCCGTCAACCCGTACTCTGCCGGAGACTATCAGTTTCTTTGCCTCGCTTCTGGTCACAATACCGCTGTCACTAATAATTTTGTCAAGTCTAAGCAAGCTCATAGAACCTCCGATTAAATAACGGTATTCCTAATATTGTTTGACATAAAAAAGGAAAATCAAACTAACTGTAATTATAGCATATCCAAGTCCAAAAATGAATACTATCTATTAGACCGAAACCTAATTATCCTCTCTGTTTTTTGACCTGTCGGGTAATTATGTCATTTCTACATCTTGGCTTTTAGAATTATTTTTCATCTTGCCCGATGTCTTGTCAAAGGCATTTTAACATACGCAACACTAATTCATTGTTGAAACGCGTAAATCTCCCTAAGGCGGGAGGTAATAATAAATTTGAATCTACGCTAGGGAGGTCAATTATGTTTGTATTCACACTAAAATGGAACAAGAAGATTGCTATTATGGTGGTTGTCGCGATTGCGGTTTTACTTTCCGCAATCATTATTTCCATAGCAAGCGGTAGCAGTCACGGAAGCTCTGCAGTCTCTCAGAAAGTTAAGACGAATGAAGACAGGATAATGTTTCTCAAAAACTTAGGCTGGGAGGTTGACGAGACTGCGATTGGAGAAAAACTCGTTATCATTCCTAAAGAATTTTCTGATGTTTATGAAACATACAACCAGTTGCAACTGGATCAGGGCTACGACCTTTCCGAATACCGCGGTCTTGAGGCAATCATATATACATACACCGTTACGAATTATTCAGGCTACAACGGAAATGTTGTTGCAGATTTATATGTGATGAACTACGAGGTAATTGGCGGTGATATACATTCGCTGGCTCTTGATGGGTTCATGCACGGACTGGGTAAAAAATAGATTTATCAGCTTTTGCTGTATATGAAAAAAGCTCCCACTGGCAAATGCCAGTGGGAGCTTTTGAATCTAAATTGAATTACTTCAGCTCAACAGCGATAACAACGCCCGAACCAACGGTACGGCCGCCTTCACGGATAGCGAAGCGGAGGCCTTCTTCGATAGCGATAGGCATGATGAGCTCAACATCCATGTCGATGTTGTCGCCAGGCATGCACATTTCAACGCCTTCGGGAAGATTGATAACTCCGGTAACGTCAGTGGTGCGGAAATAGAACTGAGGACGATAGTTGTTGAAGAACGGTGTGTGACGGCCGCCTTCTTCTTTGCTCAGAACATAAACCTGACCCTTAAACTTGGTGTGGGGCTTGATGGAGTTGGGAGCTGCAAGAACCTGTCCACGCTCAACTTCACCCTTTGTGATACCACGCAGAAGAGTACCAACGTTATCGCCTGCTTCAGCAAACTCGAGGAGCTTGTGGAACATTTCAGTACCGGTAACGGTGGTTTCCTTGGTATCCTTCAGACCGACGATCTGAACCTTATCGCCAACCTTAACGCGGCCACGCTCAACACGACCGGTGGTAACAGTACCACGGCCTGTGATGGTGAAGACGTCTTCAACAGGCATAAGGAAAGGCATGTCAGACTTACGCTCAGGTGTGGGGATATAGGTGTCAACTGCGTCCATGAGTTCCTTGATGCAAGCAAAATCAGCATCATTGATATCCTTGGACTCGCAGGAAAGAGCGTTAAGAGCGGAACCCTTGATGATGGGGATATCGTCACCGGGGAACTTTTCTTTTGTGAGAAGCTCGCGAACTTCCATCTCAACCAGCTCGATGAGCTCGGGATCGTCGACCTGATCGCACTTGTTCAGGAAAACAACGATTGCGGGCACGCCAACCTGACGAGCAAGAATGATGTGCTCGCGGGTCTGAGCCATAGGACCATCGGAAGCAGCGATAACAAGGATAGCGCCGTCCATCTGAGCCGCGCCGGTAATCATGTTCTTGATATAGTCGGCGTGGCCCGGGCAGTCAACGTGTGCATAGTGACGTGCATCGGTCTGATACTCAACGTGAGCGGTGTTGATGGTGATACCGCGCTCGCGCTCTTCAGGAGCCTTATCGATGCTTGCGTAGTCAGTGTAATCTGCTTTGCCCTGCATAGCGAGGTACTTTGTGATAGCAGCGGTAAGAGTGGTCTTGCCGTGGTCAACGTGACCAATGGTGCCTATATTTACGTGGGGCTTGGATCTATCGAATGCTTGCTTAGCCATTTGGAACATCCTCCTTAAAATATGTTTACATTAAGTTAATTACTATAAATTAGAACTGCTAATAATGAATTTCGAAACAATACTACAGTATTCCGTTGCTTAATGCAACAGGAATTTTCATTGTTCGAACTTATGCGTTGCGTTTGCCGACTATTTCTTCCTGGATTGACTTCGGAAGCTCAATGTAGTGGCTGGGCTCCATTGAATAGCTTGCTCTACCCTGAGTTTTGGAACGCAGATCGGTTGCATAGCCGAACATGGTGGAAAGAGGTACATTTGCATTAACCTGAGTTGCACCATTTCTGTTTTCCATTCCGAGAATCTGTCCACGGCGAGAGTTGACATCGCCCATTACGTCGCCCATATAATCCTCGGGCGTCGTGACGGAAACCTTCATAATAGGCTCAAGCAAAACGGGATCCGCCTTGCGGCAAGCTTCTTTGAAAGCCATGGAACCGGCAATCTTAAACGCCATTTCCGAAGAGTCGACCTCGTGGTACGAGCCGTAAATAAGAGAAACCTTTACATCGACAACAGGATAGCCGGCGAGAACACCCGCAAGCAAAGCTCCCTGAATACCTGCGTTGACCGAAGGAATATATTCCTTTGGTATAACGCCGCCGGTGATTTTATCGATGAATTCGTAACCTTTGCCGGATTCGTTTGGTTCAACAATAATCTTGACGTGACCGTACTGACCCTTACCGCCGGACTGACGGGCATACTTAGTGTCCTGCTCGACAGTTTTACGGATGGTTTCTTTGTAGGCAACCTGAGGTTTACCTACATTAGCCTCGACCTTGAACTCGCGCAGAAGTCTGTCGACGATAATTTCAAGATGAAGCTCACCCATTCCTGCGATGATTGTTTGTCCGGTTTCCTCATCGGTGTAGCTCTTGAATGTGGGGTCTTCCTCAGCGAGCTTTGCAAGTGCAAGGCCCATCTTTTCCTGACCGGCTTTGGTTTTCGGCTCGATTGCAACCCTGATAACAGGCTCGGGGAATTCCATTGATTCAAGAATGATAGGCGCCTTCTCGTCGCAGAGAGTGTCGCCTGTGGTGGTGTTTTTTAGTCCAACAGCTGCCGCAATATCTCCCGAGTAAACCATATCAAGGTCTTCACGGTGGTTGGCGTGCATCTGAAGGATACGACCGACGCGTTCTCTGTGGCCCTTTGTGCTGTTAAGCACTGCGGAACCTGTTGTTAGCGTGCCGGAATAGACACGGAAGAAAGACAGACGTCCTACATAGGGGTCGGTCATAATCTTGAACGCCAAAGCGGAGAACGGTGCGTTGTCGTCTGAAGGTCTTGAGTCCTCTTCGTTGGAGTCAGGATTGAGTCCTTTAATGGCCTCAACGTCCGTCGGTGCAGGCATATAGTCGACAATTGCGTCGAGCAGTTTCTGAACACCTTTGTTTTTATAGGAAGTTCCGCAAACGACGGGGACAAACTCATTCTTCAAGGTTCCGAGGCGAATAGCTTTTCGCAACAGTTCCACAGGAATGGGCTTCTCATCAAGCGCAAGCTCCATGACGTCGTCATCCAGACTGGATATCGCGTCAATCAGCAAGGTGCGGTATTCCTCGGCAAGCTCCATCATATCTTCCGGAATCTCTTCCGTTCTCATGTCCTTACCCATGTCATCATAGTAGATGTCGGCCTTCAT
>CAZLLK010000092.1:0-1256 GCA_964560435.1 uncultured Oscillospiraceae bacterium | reverse complement strand
ATTCCACGCTCCTGTTCCTGCTCCATCCAGTCCATAGTCGCAGTACCTTCATGAACCTCACCTAGCTTGTAGTTAACGCCCGTGTAGTACAGAATACGTTCTGTAGTTGTTGTTTTTCCGGCATCAATGTGCGCCATAATACCGATATTTCTAGTTTTTTCAAGGGATACTTTTCTTGGCATATAATAATACTCCTAATTACCAGCGGTAATGAGCAAATGCCTTGTTTGACTCTGCCATCTTGTGAGTGTCTTCACGTTTCTTCACCGAACCGCCAGTATTATTCAGCGCATCCAGTATTTCACCGGCAAGACGCTCTTTCATTGTTTTTTCATTACGTTTACGTGCGAAGCTTGTCAGCCAACGCAGACCGAGGGTCTGACGTCTTTCAGGTCTGACTTCGAGCGGAACCTGATAGGTTGCACCGCCGACGCGGCGTGCCTTAACTTCAAGAGAAGGCATGATGTTATTGAGCGCTTCTGTGAACGCTTCGAGCGGGTTCTTGCCAGACTTTTCCTTTATGATGTCAAATGCATCATAGACGACCTTCTGAGCAACACCCTTCTTTCCATCCAGCATAATACTGTTGGTGAGCTTTGCCACCAGCACGGAATTATACACTGGATCGGGAAGAATTTCTCTTATGGGTACGTTACCTCTTCTGGGCACTATACTTCCCTCCTTCATACAAAAAATGAATCTCATAGGTACTCGAAAAGGATTAAACCTTTCCGCATATGCCTGTTGGCAGTAACATACAATATATATGTTAAACTCCGAACAAGGCATAAGCCTTGCGCATAAGCGCGAAATTACTTATTCTTTTTGGGTCTCTTTGTGCCGTACTTACTACGGGCCTGCTTGCGGTTTGCAACGCCTTGTGTGTCCAAAGTACCACGAATGATGTGGTAACGAACACCAGGTAAATCCTTTACACGGCCGCCGCGAATCATAACGACGGAGTGCTCCTGAAGGTTATGACCGATACCGGGGATATAAGCGATAACTTCATAGCCGTTTGTCAGGCGAACACGAGCAATTTTACGCAGAGCGGAGTTCGGCTTCTTAGGTGTAGCTGTACGAACAGCGGTGCAAACGCCTCTCTTCTGAGGTGCGCTCAAATCAGTCTCTTTGTTCTTGATGGTGTTAAGGCCGTGCTGCATTGCAGGAGAAGTAGATTTGTGGGTCGGCACCTCTCTGCCCTTTCTTACCAGCTGGTTAAACGTAGGCATATTTTTCCTCCTTTCTTCAGTAAT
>CAZLLK010000091.1:5000-8592 GCA_964560435.1 uncultured Oscillospiraceae bacterium | reverse complement strand
GTAAGAACATTAACAAAGCCGTCGTTTTTGGCGCCGGCGTCATGGGTGCATCAATCGCCGGACTACTTGCAAGTGTCGGCGTTCAGGTCGCTATGCTGGACATCGTTCCGCCACAGGGCCTCACCGATGAAGAAAAGGCAAAGGGCCTCACAGAAGAAAGCTATGAGTTCCGTAACCGTTTCGGCATGGCAGGTATTGACAAAATTAAAAACCCCAGAAACAATATGCTCTATTGCAAATCCGCTATCCAGAATGTCAGAATCGGCAATACTACCGATAACCTTGACATGGTTGATGATGCTGACTGGATCATTGAAGCTGTTTCCGAAAACATCAAAGTTAAGCAGATCGTTCTCAAGCAGATTGAGCCCCATCGTAAGGCTGATGCTATCGTGTCCTCCAACACCTCCGGTGTTAACGTACACAACATTATTGACGGCTTGAGCGACGACATGAAGAAATACTTCATGGGCACTCACTTCTTCAATCCTCCCCGTTGGATGGCTCTATTCGAGATGATCCCCACTAAGTGGACAGATAAGGACGCTTATGCACGTATGCAGAACTTTGCTGAGAATTCCCTCGGCAAGGTCGTTGTCCATGCTAAGGACACCCCCAACTTCGTCGGTAACCGTATCGGCGTTTTTGCCGCTGTTTCCGCATTGCGTTTGGCTGAACAGTACGGATATGACATCCCAACTTTGGATGCTTTGACCGGACCTATTATGGCTCACCCCAAGTCCGCAACCTGCAAGACCTCCGATATGGTTGGTCTGGACATTCTGTGCCATGTTGCCGACAACGTGCTTGTTGTCACAACCGACGAGCGTGAGAAGGTCGAATACGATCCTCCCAAGTTCCTCAAGGACATGGTTGCAGACGGATTGCTGGGCGACAAGGTCAAGAAAGGCTTCTACAAGAAGGAAGTTGTTGATGGCAAAAAAGTCGTTCTGTGCTATGATCCGACAACAAAGACCTACATCAACAAGAAGGCTGACGAGATTCCCTCTATCGAGGCAGCCAAGAATTCCAGCAACAAATTCGAATATATGACCTTTGGCGATACCAAAGAGCAGAAGTTTACATACGAAATGAACAAAACGTTGCTTCTCTATTCAGCACGTCTTGTTCCCGAAATTGCAGATGACTTCAAAGAAATCGACAAGGCTCTTACGGCAGGCTTCAACTGGACCCTCGGCGTATTCCAGCTGTGGGACAAGCTCGGCGTAAGACGTACTGTCGAAGCATGGCAGGCAGATGGCGAAGTTATCCCTCAGTGGGTTCTCGATATGCTTGCATCAGGCAAAGAGAAGTTCTATGATTCCGCAGTAACCACAAGCAAATTCCTCACACTTAAGGGCACAAACGAAGTCGTAGGAAACGAAAACGCTTCCATTCGCGACATCGGCGACGGCGTCCTTTGCCTCGAGTTCCACTCCACCGGTAACGCCATTGGCGAGCTAACCGGCGAAATGATTCTTAAGGCCACCGATATGCTCAAGGGCAACGACTGGGCTGGTCTTGTTGTCGGCAACGAGGGCAAGAACTTCTGCGCAGGCGCAGACCTTGTTACTATCGTAAACCTTGCTCAGGATAAGGAATTCGATAAGCTTGACACAATGATTAGAGGACTTCAGGAGGGCACAAAGGCTCTTAAGTTTGCGGCTCGTCCTGTTGTTTCCGCTCCGTTTGGCCAGACTCTTGGCGGCGGCTGCGAAGTTACTATTCACTGCCCGGCTTGTGTCCCCACAACAGACACATTTATGGGTCTTGTTGAAGTTGGTGTTGGCCTTATTCCCGCAGGCGGCGGCTGCACAGAAATGCTCATCCGTCTGATGGACCGCTGCTTCAACGACCAGAAGAAGTCCCGCTACGACGCTGTTAAGGCTCTGTGGCAGTACATCATGATGGCTAAGGTCAATGTCGGAGCAGACGCAGCTGTTGAAGCTGGCTTCCTCTCCAAGGGCACCTATGTTGAGCGCAACAAGGCGAAGCAGATCCAGTCTGCAAAAGAGCAGGTTCTCTGGATGGCGGCTCACGACTATCGTCCTGCAGCTGATCCCACCATCAAGGTCGCAGGCGATTACGGCTACGGCGCACTCGCTTATGATATGCTGATGATGAAGAACGGCCACTTCGGTTCTGACCATGACATCAAAATTGGCCAGAAGATAGCACACGTTATCACCGGCGGCAATCTGCCCTATGGTGCAGAAGTTCCCGCTCAGCAGATCCGTGATCTTGAGCGCGAAGCATTCCTGTCCCTTGCCGGAGAAGAGAAGACACAGGATCGTATCGTAGGCATGCTTATGAACGGCAAGCCTGTCCGCAATTAAGGGGGGAATAATCATGAGAGAAGCAGTAGTAGTAGCATTTGGACGTAGTGCCATCGGAAAGTCTCCCAAGGGCACACTCAAAGATACAAGACCTGAAGAGTATGCAGCACAGGTCATCAAGGGCGTTCTTGCAAAGGTTCCAACCTTTAACCCCGCTCTTATAGACGACCTTATCCTCGGTTGTGCATTCCAGGAAGCTGAAACAGGAACTAACGTTGCTCGTAACATCGGCCTTCTGGCCGGTATTCCCGAGTCCGTTCCTGCTCAAACAGTCAACCGTTTTTGCTCTTCCGGAATTCAGTCCATCGCAATGGGCGCAAACGCAATTATGGCAGGACAGGCAGATGTCATCCTCGCAGGCGGCGTAGAAACAATGTCCATGGTTCCCATGGGCGGAAACCTGAACGTTCCTAACGTTGCTCTCGGAACTGCTATGCCTAACGCTATGACAGCGATGGGCAACACAGCTGAGAACGTTGCTGCAAAATACGGCATTACCCGTGAGGAGCAGGACGAGTTCGCTTTCAACAGCCACAAAAAGGCAGAAGCTGCTCAGGCAGCTGGCAAATTTGATGACGAAATCATCACTGTTGACGCTGTTAAGTACAAAACAGACCATGAAACTGGTCACGTTGTAAAGTACACCGTACCTTTCAACAAGGACGAAGGTATTCGCCACAATCTCGATATGGCAACACTTACAAAGCTGAAGCCTGTTTTCCAGAAGGACGGAACAGTTACAGCTGGTAACGCATCACAGATGAACGATGCAGCAGCTGTTGTTCTCCTTATGTCCAAGGAAAAGGCTGAAGAGCTTGGCCTTAAGCCTATCGCAAAGTTTGTCAGCTTCGCAGTTGCAGGCTGTGCTCCCGAACTGATGGGACTTGGCCCTGTTTATGCAGTGCCCAAGGCTCTTAAGATTGCTGGCATCTCACAGGATGACATCGATGTTTGGGAACTTAACGAGGCATTCTCTGCTCAAGCTCTTGGATGCATCAAGGAGATGGGCTTGGATACATCAAAGGTCAACCCCAACGGCGGCGGCGTAGCTCTGGGACATCCCCTCGGCTGCACAGGCGCAATGCTGACCTGCAAGCTCCTTTCCGAGCTTAAGCGTCAGGGCAAGAAGTACGGCGTTGTTTCTATGTGCATCGGCGGCGGCATGGGCGCAGCTGGTGTCTATGAAATGTGCTAACGATTAGCGGTACATTATAAGCAAAACAGTTCCCGCACTCTCTTTGGGAGTGCGGGAATTT
>CAZLLK010000091.1:0-4900 GCA_964560435.1 uncultured Oscillospiraceae bacterium | reverse complement strand
TTACACAGAGTGATTTTTACACAGAGTGATTTTTACACAGAGTGATTTTTACACAGAGTGATTTTTACACAAAGTGATTTTTGCATAAGTTATCTCATAACAACGGAGTATATGATTGAAACGATATTTCAGCTGAATTGCTTTAATTAGCTATAAATGCAAACTCTTTGTTGAAACGAAAGCGCAAAGGCTGTATAATCAGAGGAGTTTATTATGGGACTTTGGTTTCCAAACACAATGGGGCTTGGAGGTACACGCACATGAGTATGGCGGACGAAATATTTATCCAAAACTGCCGAGATATTTTGCAAAACGGAGTTTGGGACTCGGACAGGCCTGTTCGACCGAAATGGGAGGACGGAGCTCCGGCGCATACTATAAAAAAATTCGGCGTGGTCAACCGCTACGACCTGTCAAAGGAATTTCCTATACTGACGCTTAGACGTACATTTTTGAAATCTGCTGTTGATGAGCTTTTGTGGATATGGCAGACAAAATCCAACAATGTCAATGAACTGCGCACGCGCGTTTGGGATCAGTGGGCGGACGAAAACGGCAGCATCGGCAAGGCCTATGGTTATCAGCTTGGCATTAAGCATCATTATCCAGAGGGCGACATGGATCAGGTCGACAGGGCGATTTTTGACCTAAAGAACAACCCTGCCAGCCGGAGAATCATGACAAACATCTATAATTTTGCCGATCTCTCGGAAATGTCCCTTTATCCCTGCGCCTATTCGATGACCTTCAACGTTTCAGGCAACACGCTAAACAGTATTCTAAACCAACGCTCACAGGATATGCTTGCCGCAAACAATTGGAACGTTTGTCAGTACGCCGTTTTAACTCATATGCTCGCGCAAGTGAGTGGACTTAAAGCCGGCGAAATGGTACACGTCATCGCGGATGCACACATTTATGACCGTCATGTGCCTGTTATTGAAAAGCTGATTGCAAATGAGCCGAAAAAGGCGCCGAAATTTACGATTGACGAGAGTGTTAACGATTTTTATAAGTTTACCCGTGACAGTTTTACACTTGAAGGCTATGAGTTTTCCGAGTTTAATGAAAAAATTCCGGTCGCGGTATGATATCCGCAAACGGCTGTCATACTAGATTTAACAACACATACCACAACGGTGCTTTGCGCCTGTGGCATTATATCCATACAAGCTAAACGCATCCGTCGCATTTTGGAAAAAATTATGACTGCAAAAGGAGAATAATAATGGAAGCAATCGTAGCATATTATCAGAACTGGGGCATTGGTGCAAAAGGAACACAGCCAATAGTAATCCCCGAGGATAGAAAGCATTTTCAGGAGCTGACAGAGGGTGGAACCATCATTGTAGGGCGCAAAACTCTTGCAGATTTTCCGGACGGCAAGCCTCTGAAAAACCGCAAGACCATCGTGATGACACATCAGGACATCGAAATTGAGGGTGCAACGGTAGCTCACAGTGCCGAGGAAGTCATGGAAATGGTTAAGGACCAGCCGCGCGTTTATGTCGTTGGCGGCTCAAGCGTTTATGAAGCACTTGTTCCTTTTTGCGAAAAGGTTCACATTACCAAAATCTACGCAAGACCTGAGTGCGACGTCTTCTTTAAGAACCTTGATGAGAGCTTCGAGTGGGCATTTGATAGCGAAAGCGAACTAATGACATCATCAACAGGTCTTCAATACCGCTATTATGTCTATGACAAGTATTACATTACTCAAAATATAAAAAAGCTCAAATGAGTTCTCCAAAATGGCATAAAATTTACGGTTGACATTATGTGAAAAAGGCAGTATATTAAAAAATAACTTTAACTCATTAAATGGAATATATTTAAAGACGTTGAAGGGGACAGGGAAAAGCATTCGCAACTTTCAGAGAGCCGTAGTTTGGTGAGATACGGCAGTTGTTGCTGATTTCGTATCACCCCTAAGTCGTTTGCCGAACATTACAGTAAGCAATACCGGGTCTTCCCGTTACAGAAGCGGACGCTATTTGGCGTCTATGAGTGGCTCATTTTGGGCAACAAGAGTGGTACCGCGGAATATACTCCGTCTCTTAACTGAGACGGAGTTTTTTGTTACCTAAAATGGAAAAATGTGAAAAGGACTGATAACAATGATAACACTCGACAAGGTTTACCACGCTGCTTTTACAATGAAAAATGTGATTCGCCAGACAGATTTGATATTTGCGCCCAACATTCCGTCTGAGGGTGAGCTGTACCTGAAAACAGAAAACCTTCAGGTGACGGGTTCCTTTAAGGTGCGCGGAGCGTATTATAAAATCAGTCAGCTTTCCGCGGAAGAAAAAGCCCGCGGAGTTATTGCCTGTAGCGCTGGAAACCACGCGCAGGGCGTTGCACGTGCCGCGTCGATGGAGGGCATTTCTTCAAAAATTTGCCTGCCGGACAGCGCGCCAATCAGTAAGATTGAGGCAACGAAGCGTTATGGTGCCGAAGTGGTGCTTGTCAACGGTGTTTATGATGACGCATACAAAAAAGCTCGTGAGCTTGAGCAAACAGAGGGAAGAGTTTTTATCCATCCCTTTGACGACGAGGACGTAATAGCGGGTCAGGGGACAATCGGACTTGAGCTTCTTGAACAGCTTCCCGAAATGGAGGCAGTCATCGTTCCTATCGGCGGCGGAGGACTTATCTCCGGCGTGGCCTTTGCGGTCAAAACGCTCAATCCGAGATGCAAGGTTTACGGCGTTCAGGTTGCTGGCGCACCCTCAATGGCAAATTCCGTGTGCTGCGGAAAGATTGAGGAGCTGCCCACAGTGGCCACCTTTGCAGACGGTATTGCCGTAAAGCGCCCGGGCGAGCTTACTTTCGAGCTTGTATCCAAATATGTCGACGAGGTTGTGACGGTAACGGATGATGAGGTAGCAACAGCGGTTTTGGCGCTTATCGAGCAGCAGAAGCTTATCGCCGAGGGGGCAGGTGCGGTTGCGGTTGCGGCGGCAATGTTCAACAAGGTGGACATCAAGGGTAAAAAGGTTGTGTGTCTGGTAAGCGGCGGAAACATAGATGTCAATATTCTGAGCCGCGTTATAACGAGAGGACTCCTAAAGGCGGGACGTTTCTCCAATCTTTGCGTTGCGCTGACTGATAAACCCGGTCAGCTCGAGCTTGTGTCGAAGACGATTGCGGAGCAGGGCGGCAACGTCGTTTCCGTCCACTACAACAGAAGCGAGGAAAACATGGCGATTAACTCCTGCTTCCTGACCCTCCAGCTTGAAACTCGAGATTATGCGCAGGTGGAGGCGATTCGTGATGCGTTGAAAGCTCAAGGCTTCTGTATAGTTCCTCAGCACAGCTAAATAGAGTAACACAACCTGATGCAAATATAAGAGTTGATATGCTTCGAAAACCGATTCAAGGCATATCGACTCTTTTGATTTATTGTGGCTACATTGATTTTCGGGTTGATAACGGCAACTTGAAAGGTGGGATTCGATATGGTATAATGGTGTATATTGACAAGACGAATTTTCAAGTGCAGCTTTTTTGTTGCATGAGGAGAGATGAATGGATACTTTACTAAGGGATGGCGCAGTCATATTAGGGTTAATGACGGTTGTTATTATACTATTTTCTGTAAAAATTAAATTAAAAATATCAAAGTGGCATATTGCAGGGATTATGCTATTTTCAATGGCAATGGTGGCTGTATTCAATTTAACAGGAGTATCGCCATTAAGTGGTTTTCATACTGATATCCGCTTGGACGAAATCTCTTTTATCCCAATTATGGGCATTGTGGATATGGTAAGAGAAACATCTGCATTGGCGGGAGAAGAAGATGCTCCACAAATGGAGGTAGTTGCTTTTCTTGGAGTCAATATTATTGGCAACATAGTATTGCTTGCACCACTTGGTTTCTTTTTGCCTTTATTATGGAAAAAATTTAGAAAAGCAAAAAAGACAATCTTAGCTGGATTTCTAATTTCACTTTTAATCGAAAGCTCACAGCTCTTTTTGTGTAGAGGAACAGATGTTGATGATTTGATTTTGAACACCTTGGGCGCGGCTCTTGGCTATTTGTGTTTTGTGATTTTCATAAAAATATTTCCAAAATGGAATAAACAGTTTGTTCTGGATGAAGAAGCAAATAGTTCTTTATGGAGGAGCATGCTATATCTGTGCATTTTTGTTCCGTACATAGTTACAGTGCTGCTTGGATTTTACGACAGAGCACTTTTATTTGCAATGTAGTTGGGACTGGGAATAGCATTATTTGTAGGTTCAATATCTAATCGCCATCTAATTGAAATAAATAATAAAGACGGCTGAATGGATACATATGCATCCATTCAGCCGTCTTTATAGGAAAAAACATTGCTATCCGTAATCGCAATTTAGGCTATTGAAAGTGTATTAGCTGATTTCTTGACCTAGACGGGAAAGCACGTCGGTGAAGTAATCGGGAAGCTCGCTTGTCACTTCACAGGGCTCGTTTGTGCGTGGATGGATAAAGCGCAGGGCTCGGGCGTGCAGACACTGACCCTCAAGTCCCTTTTCCACGCGCTTTCTGCCATAGACCATGTCTCCCAGAAGAGGGTGGCCAATGTAAGCCATGTGCACGCGTATCTGGTGCGTGCGTCCCGTTTCCAGACGGCATTGAACGTGCGTATAACCATCATACCGCGCGATGACCTCATAGTGAGTCAAAGCGTTTTTGGAGTTTCGCTCGGTAACAGCCATGCGCTTTCTGTCTGAAGGATGGCGGCCTAAGGGGGCGTCAATAATACCTTCATCGTCCTTTATCCTGCCGCAGACCACGGCTTCATAGGTGCGCGAGAGGCTGTGGTCGACAAGCTGAGCGGAAAGGAAGCGGTGCGAATAGTCGTTTTTCGCGACAATCAGCAAGCCAGAGGTGTCCATATCAATTCGGTGG
>CAZLLK010000090.1:0-9128 GCA_964560435.1 uncultured Oscillospiraceae bacterium | reverse complement strand
GCAACGGAGGCTACACTCGTATTGTTCGTATTGGACCCCGTCGCGGCGATGCAGCTGAGATGGCAGTTATCGAGCTAGTGTAATAACGACTTAAAAAACGGTCATTGTTCCTATTAAGGAGCAATGACCGTTTTTATTTAGTGCGGTCCTCAAATCCCTCACCATGAAGCAATTTGAAACAGAATAAATAGTGAATTCTCAGCAACATAGATAGATATCCAAGTTAACAAGGTAACGGCTTCGCCGCTTGATATACATGCGTTTTGCTTACTTCGCCGGTACTGACTTGCCTAATTTGTTATATCCCATTGGCAGGGCACCGTCTGCGAGCTTTTGGCGACCATCTATTGTACTAGCTTAATAATCCAAAGAATTATCCCGTAGATGACCGAAGACGAAATTCCGTATACGATAACCGGGCCTGAGATTGTAAACATCTTTGCGCCGGTTCCCATTATATAACCTTCCGTCTTAAACTCAAGTGCAGGGGATACAACAGCGTTCGCAAAACCGGTTATCGGCACAAGCGTTCCGGCACCGCCGATTTTGGCTATGTCGTCATAGATGCCCAAACCCGTCAGAAGTGCGCCGAGAAAAACAAGGCTTATACTCGTTGCGGTTGCAGCAAGCTCGTTTTCAAGTTCAAGAGCTGTATAAAGCCCCAAAATTGCCTGTCCGACGCAGCATATCGCCCCGCCGACGGCAAAGGCTTTGATTAGGTTAGGAAGCAATTTGGAGTTTGGGGAAACCTTCTTGACGTATTGATCGTACTCTTCCTTTGACATATTGAAATAGCTCATAATTACCTCCAGTGCGGCAAGGCACACGATTTGTCTTAACAGTCTGCATAAATATTAAGGCTTGACCATCAATTGCGGTTGCCAGATCGAGGAGAGCAATTGGGTCATCGGTTTTTTGCTTGAACTTGTTCAAACGGAATCTTCACATTAGTGTGAAGGTTTGACCATCAATTGCGGTTGCCGCATTGCGGAGAGCAATTGGGTCATCGGGTTTTTGTTTGAATTTGTTCAAACAAAAACCTCCCTGTACGGTTATTATCCCGCAAAAGGAGGTGAAATATCAAAAATTATCCTTCGAAAGCTGCAAAAGACTTGAGCTATAAAGGCGGACGCTCTTTTGACAAAAGTGAAACTATTAGATGTTAAGGTTGATGTTATCGATTCCGTTTGCTTCAAATTCGGACATATAACTGTCCATTCTCGACGTAAGTTCTTTGATATCGTTGGGATTTATCTGCTCAGCTGTCATATCGCGTCTTGCCAGTTCCTCAGCCAGAATGTCGAAGAATACTGCGTCTTCGTAATCTGCGATGGCATCGTGGATGCCGCCCTCTTCATAGGGGCGTGAGGGGAAAACGTGACCCATATAGGTTTGCGCAAGTTCCGGCAGACCGTTTTGAGCGGCCAAAGCAAAGAATTTTTCTTGTAATAGGTCATAGTCCTCAAAACGATCATTTGCCCTGGTGGAATTTAAAATCCAATTTCCGATGTAAATTAGATCTAGCAAATGCCGAAATTCCTTTATTGTGATTTGAATATCCATAACGGCCTCCTTTCAAAGAAATTCAGCGGCGCCGTTGACCGCCTATATGACATTATATCAAAGCCGCAGCGCGGCATTTTGACATAGCATTGAAATAAAGCATAATGTCTATACAACATTATATAGAAGCAAGAAAATATAATGTGCTGTCTTTTTGAATTCGGCTGAGAAATATAAATTTCCGAAATGATATATATTTTTTGTCTAACATAAATTATATCAAAAATATAAGTAAAATGCCAGCAATTTTATATTATAATATACTTTCGCTTTTCCTTGAAAAAATCCTTAAATAGAGGTATTATTAAACGGCATCAAAGAAATAGGAGCGTTGAAATGGATAACAGAGCCATAGGCGTTTTTGATTCGGGTTTAGGCGGCCTTACGGCAACACAGGAACTCATTAAGCTTTTGCCCGATGAACACATAATTTATCTTGGCGATTCTTATAATATGCCATATGGAGAAAAAGACAAAAGCAGAATTATTGAAATGTCCAGAAACGATATGAGGTTTTTGCTGAACAAGAACGTCAAGGCGGTCTTTGTTGCCTGCGGTACCGCTACCTCAAACGCACTAGATGAGCTGATAGCGGAAAGCCCAGTTCCAGTTTTTGGAGTTGTCGAACCCGCCGTTTACGAGGCAATTAATCTAACAAAAAACAGGAAAATCGGACTTCTCGCAACGCGGGCAAGTGTTGAGGCCGGAACATACAAGAAGTCTTTACAAGAAAAGGCACAGGATATTTGCGTAACCGCAAAGGCGTGCCCTCAATTTGCTACGATGGTTGAAGACGGCATTTTTGCCAAAGAAGACGAAAGAGTTATAAATGCGGCAGCGGAATATCTGCCTCCTCTTAAGCAGGCTGGCGTTGACACCGTGATTTTGGGTTGCACTCATTATCCCCTTTTAGCAGACATAATAAGCGAATACATGGGCGATAATGTTAGGCTAATAAGCGCAGGTGCAGCCGCAGCGAGAAAACTGTGTAGCTATCTGCGAGAAAACGAGATGACCTGCGAAGGTCGTATGTCGAAAACCGAGTATTTTACGACAGGCGCGATTGAAAATTTTGCCCGCACAGCGGAGCTTATGCTCAAACACGACATTTCGCCGTTTCTCACGGGGATTGAACCCTTTGACAAGGAAGGTAATATATAATATAATACCTTCGGTGTATTTAGTCCGAAGTTTTTGACTTTGGACGGGGTGCTTTTTCGGTCCTTCGGAAAATGAGTCGTGGACTTATTCCTTTGTGATATAATAGAGTACTTATTTAAGTTAATTAATCGGTTCTCCGAGAGGTAATAAAGCAAAATGAAAATGAAAGACGTAATAATCTCCATAACGGGGAAGCAAAATGACCCCACAGGAGAGGACAACATAATAGAGCTCGAAACAGATGGAGTTTTTGCCTATGAAAACGGTGAGGGGACCCTGTCTTACATGGAGAGCGAACTGACAGGGCTTGAAGGTACAAAAACTTCGTTTACGATTGGGCCAATGGGTGTCATCATGACCAGGGAAGGCAGCTTGAATAGCCGCATGGTTTTTGAGAAGGGGAGAAAGCACAACTTCCTCTACGAAACACCTTACGGCAGCACCACAATGGGTGTTAACACTACAAATATTTCCGTGTCGTTTGACGAGCATGGAGGAAATATGGAAATTGATTATGTTGTGGATTTCCAGCATTCGGTTGTTGGCCACAATATGTTTAAAATTAAAGTAAGCGAGCAGAAGGAAGAGTGCAATGGCCAATCTAATTGAAGAAGCAAAGCTCTCCATTGACGGGTTGCTTGAGACAGCCTACAAAAAGGCTGTAATCGAGGGGGCTCTTTCGGATGGAGGCTTTTCACAGGGCAAGGTTGAAATCCCCAAGGACACTTCAAACGGCGACTATGCCGCGAACCACGCAATGGCGGGAGCTAAGGCTTTGAGTATGCCCCCGCGTAAGGTTGCGGAAATTTTGGTTTCCAGCATGGATTTGTCAGGAAGTTACTTTGAAAAAGTTGAAATTGCGGGCCCCGGTTTTTTGAATTTTCGCCTTTCCGACAACTGGTACGGCAAGGTTCTGGAGACCGTCCGCAGCGAAGGATCGTCTTTTGGCCGCTCTGATGAGGGACGCGGCGAAAAGGTTATGGTCGAATTCGTTTCTGCTAATCCCACGGGACCTATGACTATCGGAAACGCCCGTGGCGGAGTCCTGGGCGACGCGCTGGCCTCCGTTATGGAAAGAGCTGGCTATGACATCACTCGCGAATTCTATGTCAATGACGCCGGAAATCAGGTTGATTTGTTTGGAAAATCCATTGAGGTGCGCTATCTGCAGCTTATTAAGGGTGAGGATGCCGTGGAGTTTCCCGAAAACGGCTATCACGGTGACGATATAAAATGCCTCGCAAAATTGATTTATGACCGCGACGGCGAGAAATATCTCGATATGGACAGTGCGGAACGCTGCCGTGAGTTTGTCGAATTTGGTTTGCCGCACAACATTGCGCTAATGAAACAGCATCTAGAGCGCTACCGCATTCACTTTGACGAGTGGTTTATGGAAAGCACGCTGCACGATAGCGGTTATGTTGCGGAAACGGTAAAGCTTCTCGAGGATGCGGGCTGCACATACGAAAAGGATGACGCGCTCTGGCTCCGCAATACAGATTTCGGTGCGGACAAGGATGAGGTTTTGCGCAGGTCAAACGGATTCTACACATATTACGCTGTCGACATAGCCTATCACCGCAACAAATTCATTGAGCGCGGTTATGACAGGGTTATCGATGTCTGGGGTGCAGATCATCACGGGCACGCAATTCGCTTTGCGGCTTCGATGACAGCACCTGTTTTAGGATTGCAAAATAAAAAGCTTGATTTTCTCATTATGCAGATGGTTCGGCTTGTCCGCGGAAACGAGATTGTTAAGGTTTCCAAGCGGACGGGCAAGGCTCTGACGCTCAATGACCTGCTTGACGAAATCGGCGTTGATGCCTGTAGGTTTTTCTTTAACGCCAAGCCGGACACACATCTGGAATTTGACCTTGACCTTGCTATTCGTCAGGATAGTGAGAACCCCGTTTACTATGTGCAATATGCCCACGCGAGGATTTGCACTCTGATTTCCGCAATGGCGGAGGAAGGGAATAAAGTCCCGATGACGGGCAAAATAGACGCGTCGCTCTTGAACACCGAGCAGGAGCGCGAGCTTATTAAGCAGCTTGCCATGTTCACTGAGGAAATTCGTCTTGCCGCGCGTGATTACGATCCCTCACGTATCAACCGTTATGTCACAGAGCTTGCGGCTAGATTCCACCGATTCTACAACAACTGTCGGATTAAGGAAGCTGAGCCTGCTCTGCGAGACGCTAGACTTATTCTATGCGACTGCACCGAAAAGGTTATAGCAAACGCGCTTTCTATCGTGGGCGTAACGGCTCCCGAGAAGATGTAATAATAGCCTTTAATAATGAATTTCACCCCACTTGTTTTTTCGTATTCAAAAAACAAGTGGGGTGAAAATTTATGCTAAAAGGTTGGGGTATTTTATCCAAAGAACAGCCTGACGAAGAAGGCGGCGGCCAGAAATCCTACAAAATCCGCAATTAGTGCCGCCGGAATTGCGTGACGGCTGTTTTTTATTCCCGCCGCGCCGAAATAGACCGCTATTACGTAGAAGGTGGTTTCGGTTGAGCCGAGCATTACGGCGACACAGCGCCCGACAAAAGAATCGGCGCCGCTGTTTTTTATAATATCGCTACCGACGGCAAGAGCTCCGCTTCCGCTGAGCGGACGAAGGAGCATAAGCGGAACTACTTCTGAGGGAATTCCGAGATGTGAAAGCATTGGGCGAAGTAAAACGCAAAGAGCGTCAATAGCTCCGCTTGCCCTGAGCATATATATGCACGGAAGAAGCGTTATGAGCGCGGGAACAATACCAACTACGGTTTTTAGCCCGTCCTTTGCTCCCGATGTCATTCCTGAAAAAACGTCTGTTCCGCGTATTAAAGCATAAACCATCACAAATACTATTATCAACGGAACTGCAAGCTCTCCTATTAGCTTCATGGGCGTGAGAACCGCGCAAAAAGCTTAGCGGAAAGTATGCCGCAGGATACGGATATCAGAGAGGCAAGCCAAACTGCGGGGAGTATGTCAAAGGGTGCGGAAGCCCCAAACGAAGCTCTTAAGGAGGCAACTGTTGTCGGCAAAAGCGTTATCGAGGCTGAATTCATTACAACAAGCAGACAAAGCTCATCTGAGGCGGTGTCCATACCGGAAAGACGCTTAAAGCCAATTGCCGCCTTGATACCGGCCGGAGTGGCGGCATTTCCAAGACCTAAAAGGTTAGCAGACACGTTGGAAGAAAGCGCATCCATTGTTTCAGTGTCCTTCGCCGCTGTTGGGTAAAGCCATATGAGAATTGGGCGTAGCAGACGAGAGAGCTTTTCAGACAGCCCAGAACGCTTCATAAGCTCCATTACGCCGGACCAAAGACATATCATTCCGCAAAGAGAAAGGCAGAGGGTGACAGCGTCCTTGGCACCGTCAAGGGCAGCCGGAGTGAGAGCTGTAAGACTGCCGTTTAGTGTTGCGAAGACGAGAGAGAAAATTACCATACTTACAATTAGTAGATTAAATAGCATTATTGTCCATCTCCATAATATGTAGTTGTGAGAAATAACAAAAATTGTGAATTAAATTTAAATTTTCAAAAATATGTTTGACATCTATGTTTGTTTCTATATAATTTAGTATAGAAAGAGAAAAATATAAATTAGCAAAGACCCAAAATTCTTTTAGGGGAGGCAACATCATGAAATCTACAGGAATTGTAAGAAAAGTAGACGAACTTGGGCGTATTGTTTTGCCAATCGAACTTCGCCGCACCCTGGATATTGCAGAAAAGGACTCACTGGAGATATATGTTGACGATGATTCCATTATTCTGCGTAAGTATCAGCCCGCTTGTATTTTCTGTGACAACGCAAGGGACATTCTGGTGTACAAAGGTAAAAACGTTTGCAAGGACTGCATTAAGTCTTTAGAAGAAGCAAAATAGGATTGACCTAAAAAGCCCACGCGGTCATTGACCGCGTGGGCTTTTTGAGTGAAAATATCCCTCAGCCGCTGATAACGGCTGAGGGATATTTTAATTTTACAAAGCTATTGCTCGGGGTTAGCACCGTTAATCTGGCTAAAGGAGAGGAGCGTCATCGAAGCGATAAAGCCAAAAGTGATGAGCTGCTCGCCAATGGGGTATGAATCGGTAAGGGTGATTATGCACAGGAAAGTGCCCAACAAACCGAAATAGAGTGAGGCGAGTGGTCGTGGCTTGTTGAATACAAAACCTGCTATATAATAGAACGCAAGAACTGTTGCCGAAATCGCCAAAAGCTTTGGCGCAAAGTGCCAGATTACAGGGTCGGCAGCGCTGAATTTATAAGCCGCTATCAGCCAGAAGCAGAGATAGAAAACAATGCTGATTGCGCCGAAATATCCGCTGTTTTTCTTTGCAGGCTTGCCCGCCGAGATGATAAATGTCGTTATACCCGCCGCGCAAAGCAAAGTGAAAAGTCCAAGAATGAGGTCAAAAACAGTACCTGATGTTTTCAACGCGCGAATAAGAGTTAATACACCGCCTATTGCCATTACAGCACCGATGATTCCTGCTGCTATGTTTACAAAGGGGATGTTCTTTGCATAGACATCGGGATATTTCGATGGAAAATCAATGGTTTTCAGGTGGTGTACCCAAAAATAGAGAAGCACTACAAAGAGAAGACTGAATAAAATGAGGGCATAGCTCAAGGGCGAATGAGGAATTGCAAGGCCTGTGTCTGCCTCAAAAATATTCTGGGTTTGCAGCCAGCGGAGAAAAGCACCGAATATGCCCATAATTACCGTGAAACCGCAAAGTTTTAATGATTCATTTCGCATATTACCATTCCAGTCATAATATAATTATTGTGGCACTAATATTAGATTTACTCATTCTATACTGTTTTCACAGCATCGTCAACTACAAATCGGGAAGTGAAAGTTTGAAACTAGTTTCAGACTTTGGTGATTTTGGTTCGTGTTACTCGCGCGGCGGACAGCCTCAAGGTATTAACAAATCTTAGCACAATTTGTGACCATTCCAGTACGTGGCCATTTTGTGCCTTGAATACAACGAAGGGAAAGGTCATAAATATGAAACGAATAATATGGGCTTCGATTTTACTTGTAATGGCCGCGATTATTTTGCCTGTGCTTTTTATGAACGAGAATGCGGACGGCGTATACCTATCGGACGAGCCGTCTCCAATCAGTTCGGGAAGCGCATCTCCGCCATCTGAGCAGTCCTCTGATGCCAGTCCGCATAAGGCGTACACAAAAGTGCCCGACGCGGAAATTACCTTTAAGGTGCTCGACAGCGGGGAAGTGAAGGAGGTGACGATGGCGGACTATCTGCCCTATGTTTTGGGGGCAGAAGTGCCGGTTGCATTCTCCGAAGAAGCGATTAAAGCACAGGCGGTGGCGGCAAGGACTTACATACTCTATTGCACCGAGCACGCAAATCCCAAGCATCCAGAGGTTGATATTTGCACGGAGTCGGGATGCTGCATGGCATATAAAGACGATACGGAGCTTCGAGGAGTATGGGGAGATAAGTTTGACGAAAACTTGGGAATCATAAGCAGCGCGGTTACAGAAACAGACGGGCAGGTGCTGACTTTCGAAGAGAGTCCAATTCTGGCGTCCTTTCACTCGTCCTCTTCGGGAAAAACGGAAGAGGGAAGCGAGCTTTGGGGCGATGTGCCCTATCTCGTTTGCGTCAACAGCCCGGAAACAAAAAACGATGTTCCGGATTATGTAACAACGGTGGAGGTTTCAAAGGACAACTTTCGTGAGACAATTTTGGTTCTAAAGACTGCTGCGGTTTTTTCGGATAACCCTTCCGAATGGATTACAAACACGGAACTGGATGAAAGCGGCAGAGTGAGGAGTATGACGATAGGCGGGGTTCAATTGAGCGGCTCCGAAATGCGGAAGCTTTTTGTGCTCCGAAGCACGGCGTTCACGCTTGAGTACAAAGACGGAGTTTTTCTCTTTACCGTAACTGGTTACGGGCATGGTTTGGGCATGAGCCAATATGGGGCGAACGTAATGGCGAAAAACGGCTTTGACTATAAAGAAATACTCGCACATTATTATCCGCAGACCGAGCTTTGCTAAAACTCGTTTTGCGGCTACGGTATAGTGTCCACAAACGGACACTATACCGCCCATATGCGTCTTTGTCGGCACGTGCTTGATAAAAACAACATATCATTTCGCCGCTTTGCGGCTATGATATAATACTCTTGAGATTATAGTGAATTTGATATATAATCCATTTGATAAAGAAATATCGTTAAGGAGCGTCAAGCAATGGATTATATGGAGTTATCACTGGAAAAGCACTACGAATGGGGCGGCAAGATAGACTACGCCGCAAAAATGCCCATCAAAAACAAAGAGGACCTGAGCATTGCCTATACACCCGGCGTTGCCAGACCCTGCGAGGTTATTCGTGATGACCC
>CAZLLK010000089.1:0-9854 GCA_964560435.1 uncultured Oscillospiraceae bacterium | reverse complement strand
TTCAGCTACGGAAAAATAAAGGACAAGGGCGCGGTATCCCCTTTTCAGGCGGTTACTACTGCTCTTGCCGGAACTGTTGGCACCGGCAACATTGCAGGCGTCGCTGGCGCAATTGCACTTGGCGGCCCCGGAGCTGTCTTCTGGATGTGGGTTTCAGCGCTCTTTGGCATGGCTACAAAATATTCAGAAATCCTGCTCGCCGTCAAATTTCGTAAGCGAAACAGGCAGGGCGACTGGGTCGGCGGTCCAATGTACTATATTACAAGAGGGCTTGGAAAAAACTTTAAATGGCTTGCCATCTTGTTTTCGATTTTCGGTGCAATTGCCGCACTTGGAATCGGTAATATGGTTCAAGTCAACACTGTTGCAGGAGCTTTCGTCAACTTGATTGATGAGTTTACTATCGGCGCAATCAATTCGGGTGGCAGAACCGACTTTGCTATCCGTCTGGCAATCGGTCTTATCATTTCGATGATCGCAGCTATGGTTCTTCTTGGCGGCATGAAACGCATCGGCGCAGTTACGGAAAAGCTCGTTCCCGCGATGAGTATACTATACATTGCAGGTGCACTTATCATTGTTCTTATGAACATAGAAGAAATCGGAGATGTTCTAAAATCCATCGTCATAGGCGCATTTGCTCCGAAAGCCGTTCTGGGTGGCGCATTTGGCGTCGGGTTTGTACAATCCATGAGGTATGGCATCGGGCGCGGAGTGTTCTCCAACGAAGCAGGACTCGGCTCATCGCCAATTGCGCACGCGGCAAGCAGCGAAACGGATCCTGCAAAGCAAGGACTTTTCGGGATATTTGAAGTATTTGCAGACACCATCGTAATATGCACTCTCACCGCGCTTTGCATTCTCATGAGCGGAATCCAAATTCCCTTTGGGCACAGCGCTGGCGCGGAGCTTACAATCGCAGCTTTCAGCACGGCGTTCGGAGGCAGACTTGCCAGCATATTCATAGCTGTTGAAACCGCGCTTTTTGCAATTTCGACCCTGCTTACTTGGGCACTTTACGGCAGCCGCTGTGCCGAATATCTTTTCGGTACAGGAATAATTATATTATATAAAATAGTATTTGTCGTTTTTATTGTAATCGGCGCAGGCCTAAAAATGAGCCTTGCCTGGGATATCGCGGACACATTAAACGGGTTGATGGCTATACCAAACCTAATTGCGATTATCGGACTATCTGGAGTTGTCGTCAAGGTGACAAAGGAACATTTTGACAAGGTGAGTAATAAATAGGTTCCGCAAAGATTGCAGAGATCAAAGAAGCTACGCAGACGAGAAAGCGCCGCCTGTCTTTGTATGAGTATACAGCAGGACAGCGCATACGAAGCATACTAAGGCTTCCAAAACTAACGGCGCAAGCCGTTACCTCACGGATAGGCACCATATTAGAGATCACCGTAAGCAAGTGGTGTTTTTAACTTTTCCAAATAAAAAAGTCTGCCACAAATATTGCGGCAGACTTTGATAGCTTTTGGTTAGCTTATTTAATTTCGACCTTAGCGCCAGCGCCTTCGAGCTGAGCCTTAAGAGCTTCAGCATCGTCCTTGTTAACGCCTTCCTTGATCTTTGCAGGAACAGCTTCAACAAGAGCCTTAGCTTCAGCAAGTCCAAGACCTGTGATAGTGCGGACTTCCTTGATAACCTTAATCTTCTCTGCGCCGAAATCGGTCATAACGACATCGAACTCGGTCTGCTCTTCTGCAACTGCTGCAACTGCTACGCCTGCTGCGGGAGCTGCTGCTGCTGCGGATACGCCGAAGGTCTCCTCAAGAGCGTGTACGAGCTCGGAAAGGTCGAGAACGGAGAGAGTCTTGATCTCTTCGATAAGAGCGGTAATTTTTTCGCTTGCCATAAATATTTCCTCCTAATGTAATTTTCGTTGTTTTCCCGTTCCGAATTATTCGGCTACGGGTGCGGTAGCTTCAAGTGAGCCACCCTTCTGTTCCACTATCTGACCCAATACGATAGCCAGACTTGTGATAGGTGCGAGCATTGTTCCGAGAACCTTTGCATACAATGCGTCCAAGGACGGCAGAGCAGAGATTTCGGACATTTCGGAAAGGGAAAGAACCTTGCCAGCCATGAAGCCCGCTTTAACGTTGAACTTGTCTTCGCCCATTTTCTTCGCAAAATCTCCGATTACACGGAAAGGAGCGATAGGGTCGCCATTGCTGGTTGCGAGAGAGGTCGTTCCGTTAAGGACTGAATCCATTTCAGAAAGACCGAGCTCATCAATAGCACGGCGGCAAAGGGTGTTCTTGATGACGGAATATTCGACGTCATTCTTGCGAAGTTCGCCGCGAAGCTCTGAATCCTGAGCAACGGTGATACCTTTGTAATCAACAAAAATACCTGAACCTGCGTTCTTGATACGCTCTGTGAGTCCAGCAACGACAGCCTGCTTCTCACTGAGAACCTTTGCATTTGGCATAATTTCACCTCCGTGGTTGAATTATTGCGCTCAAAAAAATAAGCCTTTGTGACAAATCACAAAGACAGTAAGCAACTAATTATAAAAAATAGTAGCCATCCTCGGCAGGACTTACGGATAAATCCACCTGCTGTCTTTGGAGCGCTTATGTATAATATCAGTTAATGCGAAATTTGTCAATATTATTTTGCTCTTTTATATACTGACTCCGTGTTGGCATAGCTGATATTATTTTTTGTTCTCAAAAATTATAGTGACTAATGCAAATAAGCACTGAAATACCCGCTTTCAGTGATAGTGGGCTGTTGTGTTGAGAAAAAATGTATATCTTTGTATTGTGTTCATTTTCTTCGATAACCGTTTTTGTCAAATTTTTTCTCGAGAGCAACTTCAGTTGGGAAAATTGAGCCGATTAGAACTACCAGTTGAATGACACAAACAATTCCACCGAATGTACCAACGATATTCACACTTTTTCCAAACACAAAAAACATAGCGACTGAACTTGAAATCAATAATATCCATCCGAATACGACCCACATTTTCCCACAGAAATGATGAGCAAATTCCCAAGTTTCTTTATTTTTCATTGACCTTGTTGTTCGGTATCCAAAAATCATATTTATCTCTTTGGGAGCATTCTTTGAAAAACAGTTTCCAAGTCCTATCATGGTTATTGGAATTAGCAGATTCATAATCATCATAAACACCCAAAAACCAACCATGTTTACACCTCACAATATGCAAATGATTTGTATTTCATTATATGCGTATGCCGCAATGGTATCAATAGTTGTAGACTATTTGAGAGAAATTTATGTCATATATGAAGTTGCTTCATATATGACATCGTTTAAAGCAAGCGCTAACGTTCCTCATGAATTAGGAACATTAGTGCTTTTTGTTGTTTTGACATGAAATCACGCCATCCCCCTCCCTCGTCAAGGGCAGCATCTAATGTTCTTTCACTAATATAAAATCAGTTGGTGGCAGAGGTTCCTGCCGCCAACTGATTTTTTACTTGTTAAGCAAACACTACTGCGCCATTCTAAAAAGTATCGTCGCAACCTGCGATCTTGATGCAGTGGACTGCGGTGAAAGTTGTGTTTCGGAATCAACACCGTTAATCAGCTTTCTTTCAGCAGCCCAGCACAGAGCGTCGTTCGCCCACGGAGACGCCGAGGATGCGTCAGTAAATTGCCCCAAGGTTCCGCTTGTTATCGGTGAGCCGGAATAGCGGTACAAAATTGTTGCAAGCTGTTCGCGGGTTATCTGCCCTTCAGGGTCAAACTTCCCATTAAAGCCCTGAACAATTCCTTTTTGGTTTGCCCAATAGATGGCTTGTGAGTACCACTGATCTGTAGGCACATCAGAAAAGCCCGTCATTTCTGAAGTCGGCGCAGGAGAACCCTCAATCCTGTATAGAACCGTCACGACCATGGCTCTTGTCATGTTTGCCTCTGGAGAAAAAATTCTGTTCCCTGTTCCCGTCATTATTCCGCCGTCGCCAACATATTTGACAGCGCCGTAAAACCAGTCGGTCTTTTTAACATCGTCGAATTTATCGGGATTTGTGACCGTTACGGGAATCGAAACCGATTTATCTCCAGCTTTCACGGTGATGTTTCCGCTTGCGTTCTGAGTCCCCGCGGTAAATGTTCCGTCGGCGGTGATTGTACCAATGCCTCCATCGGCAGACCATGTATAGCACTTATCCTGAGATATAATCGAAACGTGGTTATTCATTGCCGTAGCCGTCAGCGATGTCGTGCTCTCCGTTGAGACGGAAAGAGAGCTAATTGCGGAGCTTTTGCTCTCGTTTTTAACCGTTATGATGTCAGGGGTTGCAACTACATTCACCTGCACTGACGCGCCTATAAGCCCATCGGACGCAGCTGTAACGCTACCGCTTCCCGCGCCTTGTGCCGTATATGCTCCATCGGAGGTTATCGTTCCCAAACCGCTGCTTACTGCAAGGCTTACGTATTTGTCTAGCTTAGCCGAATAGCCGTTATCATCGGCAGCCTTAAGCGCAAACGACGTTGTCGCACCCGCAAGGATATTTGTTGAAAGAGGATACAGCGCAAGTCTCGTCGCTGTGCCTGTTGGTTTTGCATTGGTAACGAGCATTATGTAGTTTGAAACTGAACGCTGAACGCCGTCCGAGGGGCTGTTTATCTGCGATGCAGAACTGTCGCCCAGATAAATCGCGTTCATGCTTGTTGACCCGCCGCCGTCCATAATTGAGGCCTCAACACAGCCAAGCTCAAGCATTCTCTGCGCAAGCTTATTCATCGTAATTCCCACACTGTATCCGGATTTTCTTCCGTCTGTCGTGTAGAACACAAGTGACCCATCCGCCTTTTTGCCAACCGCACTGCGCGGTGCTATGTCAGATCCCGAAGGAATACTGCTGTCAATAGCTCCATTCGTAACAAGCTTATACAGTGAGCCAATTGCGTATGAAACATTTGCCCACTCACTTGGCGAAGATATTTTTAGCGTTGCGGTTGACCCCGCGGCCAAGCTCGCTATAGCTGCTTTCAACCCCTCCGATGCATTGGAGGAAACACTCAAAACCACCTTGCCTGCCGGAATATTGACTGCGCCGCCCAATGTAATAACCTCTTCCACTGTCAGCGTTAATTCACAGTTCATGCTCAAGGGGCCGCTAACCGAGCAGATAATGTCCGCACCCTCACCCGCATTTTTCGTAGCAGGGGCATAATCGTCCGTATATACAGCCGCTCCGCCATCACGACGGGTCTTGTTTACGGAATCAAATCCATAATCCGTGCCGCCTATATTGACGCCGACACTTACAACAGGTTTTCCGAACACCGCGTTTCCGTCAGCCTTAAATCCTATAGCCCAGTGGTCAGCATCCGTTGACCAAAGCTCGCCGTTCACAACGACCAGACCCAAAGGCTCATTAGTTGCCACCACGTAGTAGTCGCCGTTCATTCCGGCAATAACGTGCTTTCCCTCTTTTTCGAGCAAAGCCGCCATTGACGAAAAGTTTCCGTAGTTGCAAAGCTTTGAGCCATCCACTACGGCGGGATACACCGATGATCCCGGCGTATATTCTATGTAGTTCTCCGTCTGATAATCGGAGCCTGTCCAGTAAACTCCTTTTGAAAGCTCCATCCCCGCTCCCAGATATGTTTCGTGTCCGTTTATCAAATCTCCCAAAACAGCTGCGAGCACGCCTGTCCCAAGAATCAGGCAAACAGCCGAAGCAATTGAGACAGTGCGTATTAGTTTTTTCCTGTACATAGTTTTCCTTTCTCAGGTGTGAGCAAAAGCCAGAAATTTGCTTGCATGATTACTTTTTACCATTCTTCCACGAAGAAACACTTATTAAATTCTCATAGCGTTCAAGAACAGAGTCCATAATACCATCCCATATTTTAGGGATAGTTTGCCTTGCCACATCACCGACAATCCGCATTTTTTCAATATCTGTTATTGCGCCTTCCATAACACAGGCAAGGTCAATCGCGTCGTCCTCACACAAAAAGCCGTTTTCGCCGTCAATAATAGGCTCAGCGGCGCTGCTGCCGCGAACAACAACTGAAGCCGTTCCGAATGAAGCTGCCTCATAAACTACCAAACCGGCGGTGTCGTACAAGGAAGGAAACACGAACAAATCGGCGCATTGGTAAAGTCCCGCCAGCATACACTTGTCCGAAATATGTCCGGTGTAGACCATCTTATCGTCTAGTCCAAGATGCGATGCCTTTTTCATAATTTCACCGGAGTGAGGCCCCATCCCTGTCAAAACGAGCTTGAAATTATGTCCTTTTTTGTTAAGCTCCGATGCAGCAAGTAGGATTCGCTCAATGTTTTTCTTCCAGTCCTGCTGTCCGACAAAAAGAAAAACCGGCTCCGCTCCCAATCCGAATTCTTGGGCAGCCATAGCCTTATCTGCAGGATCAAACACCTGTTTGTCGGCTCCGTTAGGCATTACGATTATCTTTCTCTTATAACCATAGCTGCGGAGAGTTTCTGCCGCAGATTCGCTTACAGTCCAGACCTCGTCGCACTTATCATAAAAATCTACGACAAACTTTGTGCCCACCTCTGCCACCATATTCATACCGGTTGCCGAGCGAAAATCGTCCTTATATTTGGAGTGAAAGGTTCCGACAAGCGGAATACCACGTTTTTTTGATAATATAATTGCTGTCTGCCCTGCTGTAAAAGGGCTGTGAGCGTGAATAATGTCCAAATCAATCATGTTCATCCTGGAAATGAAATGCGGATCCATATGGGGAACTCCAACCTTGTACTGTCGTCCCTTAACTTTTAAGCTTTGATAATCCACCATTTCAAATTTGTAGCCGCCACGAAAGCCGGTTTTTGTCATCGGTGCGATTACGTAACATTCGTTTCCCTTGTCCACGATATGATTTGCATAATTATAAACCACTCTGCCTACGCCGTCAACAATAGGCAAGAACGAATCCGAAAATTGAGCTATTCTCATTTAGTCCTCCTCTGAAATTAAAGCAAGCATTCTACGTAAAAATACGCAAAAACGACCTGCAATTTGTTCGGATAAAAAAAGTTTCGGCAAACGGAGCGACATTCCGTTTGCCGATTACTTATGGGATGAGGAGAAAACGAAAAAGTTCAACTGTCTCTTGCATCTTTATATTATCAAACAGATGTTACAAAAAAAACTAAAATCTTGTTTCAAAAGTATTAAATTAAAAATTTATTTTCAACAAATTTCGCTTTTTCTCGTTTTCTCACGCAACGGAATATCATTTTGAATATGTATGATCACAAATTTCCTTGATTACGCGTTGTATCTCCTTCAAGTCCTCAAACGTTTCGGGTTTGCGGCGCGGATCTCTAAGCAAGGCCGCAGGATGGTAGAGCGCAGTCATTTTTATTCCGTTTCTCTCTGTCCACTGTCCATGTTCCACAGATATTTTGAAATCCTCTCGGATTATTGACATCGCAGAAATTCTTCCCAGACATACAATGATTTTTGGATTTATAAGCTTTGTCTGGCTCCGAAGCCATGGGATGCAGGCTTCTTTTTCTATGCCGAGCGGATCACGATTTTTCGGCGGACGGCATTTAACCATGTTAGCAATATAGATATTCGTTCGGTCAAGGTCGATTATTGAAAGCATATCGTCAAGGAGCTTGCCTGCACGTCCGACAAAGGGCTGTCCGGACAAGTCCTCTTGTTCGCCGGGGCCTTCACCGATAAAGAGAATCTCGGCGTTTTCGTTTCCGGCTCCGAATACAACGTTGGTTCGAGTCTCCCAAAGAGCACATTTTTTGCAGTTCTCACAGGATTGTTTCAGCGTATCCCAGTCCATAAGTGGCTAATCCCCCCAACTTTGTTTACCCGTCTATAATAGCACAAGCCCCACTAAATAGGAAGTGCAAATTTTGACACAATAGCTTCGTTTATTCGCACAATCATTCGGATTTGACCACCGGCAGGTGTATGGTGATTCTTGTTCCGATTTCTTCGTGGCTTACGACTTCGAAGTATCCATTGTGCCTATCGACTATCCATTTGGCTATTGAAAGCCCCAGTCCTGTGCCTCCCTGCGCTCTGCCTCGTGCAGGATCGGAGCGATAAAACCTGTCAAAAATATGTGACATATCCTGACCCGCAATGCCAATTCCATTATCCTGCACGGCAATAGTCGGCGCTCCGTTTTTGTCAGTCATCGCTTTCAGAATTATCTTGTTGCCCTCTGGCGTGTATTTTGCTGCGTTATCCACAAGTATTCTCGTTGCCTGTTTGAGCATGGATACATCGCCCTCGGCGATTACTTCATCTTTAGCGGATATTTCCCATTCATGACCTGAATCAATCATCACCGATTCCTCATACACCTCTCGCAGCATATCCGAAAGCGAAAATTTTTCAAAGCTAAGCTTTTGACGTCCGCTATCTCCTCTTGCAAGGAATAAAAGCTGTTCAACCAGCTTGTTCATATGCTCGGTTTCGGTTTTAATCGCAGAAATGGACTCATCAAGAATTTTTTCGTCCTTCTTGCCCCAACGGTCGAGCATATCTGTGTAGCCCTTGACAACGGCGATGGGCGTCCTAAGCTCATGTGAAGCGTCCGACACGAAGCGTATCTGTTGGCTGTAGCTATCCCGAGTGCGCTGGATAAGGCTGTTGATTGCAGCCTCAAGCCCTTGCAGGTCTTTATCTCCCGTGTGAAGCTGTGCTTCGGGCGACTCAGGCATAATGCTGTCTATTGCACTTTCAAGGTTGTGAATTTGCCTTCCGTCATAGCTATCAGTGGCTGAGGAATATCCCTTTGTTGATGTGTCGGGATTGGACTCCGTGGAGAGCTTAATCGCCGTCTGCGCCAAATTTGACAGTGGAGCAAGCTGTTTTGAAATCTGCGCTTTTGAAAACAACCTTGAAAACGAGGTTATAAAAGCATTGGAAATCCAAACAAGTACCATGCCGACTATCGTAACATAGAAATATACCGTCGCATCGATGGTTTCCGGTGCCTTTCCGACGGAAGAAATAATGTACTTTACCGTGGGCAGTCCTAATACACTTGACGGTTCAAAAAACACACGACGGTTCACTTCTCCCCAAATAAAAAAGGGGTCATAAAAGCCTGCATACTCGCTGTCATGAATGTAGCAAAAGCCCAAAATGAGCACAGCCAAAGTAGCAGCTCCAGAAAAAAACAAGGCTGTCCGAATTTTTCTAATTTGTAAATACTGAAGTCTGCTTGTAGTGGATCCATCTTTTGCAGGCTTCTTTGCCGCATAATCCTCCGGTTGTTTACTCATGCTTTTCGTCCTTAATTACATATCCGACTCCGCGGACAGTTCGTATCATATTGATGCTGTAAACATCGTCAATTTTTCCGCGCAGATAGCGCACGTAAACGTCGACCACATTGGTTTCACCCATGTAGTCATAGCCCCAGACCCTCTCGATAAAGGTTTCGCGGGATAAAACGATATTCTTATTCAGGAGCATAAGCTCCAGCATCATAAATTCGCGCTTTGTTAAATCAATCGGTTCTCCGTTATATTCGACGCAGTGACTTAGGCTGTCGAGTTGGAGCTTGTCCCAATTAAGTATTCTTTTGTTATCGGAGCTTTCACTGCTCTCCTTTTTTCTAAGCGTCACACGGATTCGAGCCAGCAGTTCCTCGATTGCAAAGGGCTTTGTCACATAATCGTCCGCACCCATGTCAAGACCCGAAACCTTGTCCATAACAGCGTCGCGCGCCGTAAGCATGATTACTGGGACGTCCGAGCTTTTCCGTAGGCGTCTTATAACCTCAAGCCCATTCAGTCCTGGAAGCATTATGTCCAACAAAATAATGGCGAAGCCGCCTTCGAGCGCAAGGTCAAGACCCTCGCGCCCGTCGGCGGATTTTACTACCTCGTA
>CAZLLK010000088.1:0-10036 GCA_964560435.1 uncultured Oscillospiraceae bacterium | reverse complement strand
TGCTGCCCGAGCTGTTCGAGTTCCCCTATTTTTGTCAGGAAAGGCAGTATTGCTACTATTCATACGCAACTCCGGCAGCAACAAATCCCGCTGTACTCCGTTTTGCCGCTGTTGCAAAGGAGCTTGGCGTTGTACTTCCCATTAGCTTCTTTGAGAAGGACGGCAATCGCCTTTTTAACTCGATTGCAATGCTGGATGCCGACGGAAGCCTATTGGGAGTCTATCGCAAGACCCATATTCCTGATGACCACTACTATCAGGAGAAGTTTTATTTCGCCCCCGGCGATACCGGCTTTCGTGTATGGAATACCGCCTTTGGGCGCGTCGGTGTAGGCATATGCTGGGATCAATGGTTCCCAGAGACTGCCCGTGCTTTAGCTCTGGGCGGTGCTGAAATGCTGCTGTACCCCACAGCCATCGGCAGTGAGCCAATTTTAACGTACGACAGCATGCCGCACTGGCGGCGCTGTATGCAAGGGCATTCGGCTGCAAACATCATACCTGTGGCGGCCGCTAACCGAATAGGGTGTGAAACCGTAATCCCCTGCAAAGAAAACGGAGGGCAAGCCTCTACCCTCCGCTTCTACGGTTCTTCGTTTATCACTGACGATCTCGGGGAATTAGTCTCCGTTGCGGGACGCGAGGAAGAAGCTGTGCTCTGTGCAAGTTTTGATTTGGATGCCATCGCAGAAAACAGACTCGGCTGGGGCTTTTTCCGTGATCGCCGTCCAAGCTGTTATTCCTCGATTACGGGGAAATAATCAAAACTCAAGAATTAGACCCGACATTATTCACACGCTTGAGATACTACTCATTTATTAGTTCGATTCCGTCTTTCTTCGCAAAAGTACCGAAACTGCTAGAAAACAGTTTCGGTACTTTTTTGCAATATATTGCTCATTTCCGTCCCAGAAGCGAATAAAGAATGTGTTTCTACGAAAAAAGTATACACAAATTTCATTGGGTCTTGAGCTATGTGGTACATCGTCTTGGCGCAACGGTCAATAGTGACCGCCGTGCTTCAATAGTAAGTATATTCTAATTACTTACGCCTGTTGCTTCATCCACACTTTCATCCGCAAGATAAAACAGTGACGCAGCATCTGAAATTATAATATTTGAACTAACGAGCAATGTCATTATTGCAGCCTTAGGCTCCTCGGGAGTGCATTTGTACAGTATATTATAGCAAATCAGATAGCTCGTTGACCGATTAAAACCAAATTTGCTTGAGAATTCCATATTAATCGTTGCGAGACTTTTCCTATAATCATCTGTAAAAGGATATGCTGGCAGCATTAAATGCGCGGCAAATTCATTTGGGTTCTTTATAAAGCGCTTTGCCATTTCAGAATAAACGCCTTCAGCATACGCTCCGTCACTGCCCACGCAATATGCAAACAACTCAGCATAGCCCATCTGTGGGAGGTCGTTTAGTCTTTTTTCAAAAACATCTTCTGACGATGGATTAAGTGGCAACGCATAAACCTGCAAAGTTTCTCCGCCAATTTTCAAAGAAACGATTTCAGCCACAGGCACATCAGTGCATTCAAAGACCACTGCGCCCTTAACAACAACTGAAGCAGTCAAAGTATATTCCTTTCCGTCCTCCGTGACGGCAATAATATTGGGGAAGTCTTTGGGTATCGGCGCGTCGTTGCTGGCGCGGATAAAATTGCACATTGCACTATCTTTTCGCAGAGTAATTGATGTGAGGTAAACCGTTTCGGTGCCTCCATCAGACGTATCGCATTCAATCGGATAACCGCCCAGCCTGAAGGAATTCCCAGTATTTCCGGGTAGGGCGGTTAGTTCATACGGCGTAAGTTCATTACGTGCAAAGAAGTCTGCAATTAATGCGCTGTATGGATCGGAACCCCCATTATAAAAATATGAAAGGCCGGTGTCCGTTCCGTTTTCAATCTCATCCGCATATTCCGGGACAATCTGCATATCAGTCGGGAATTCAATTGAATAGATATAATTATCATCCGTCGCAAAATGCCTTGCTCCGCCTGATCCCTCCATCAACTTTCTGTATTCCTCAAAGTCCTGAATCGGATGTCTTACGATTGAGCAAAGAAATCCGCCACAGCCTGCATCCCTGCTAGGAATATGCCAGACTTTAATAAAGGTGTTGTCGTCTAGCTCTTCAGCCGGGGTAAAGTCAATAGTTTCCTCGGTGTTTTCTGGAATTGCAAGTTTAAGCCCAAAGCGCTCATACACGAAGCTTTCTTGCCTCGCCCCCGTAAAAGCGCAACCGGCAGCTACAGCGACTATCAGCACCGCCGAAATGAGTGCGGTGACTAATGATTTTGGATTCTCTATTATAAAATTCAGACGTTCCTTTATTTCGCGTTTTCCGCTGGTCATTGAAGTGGCCGTATACATAATGTTTGATGGTGAGTGCCGGACGGCTACCATGTCTATGAGGGTTTTTCCGTAGGCAAGACGGTTTGATTCTCCAACTTTTGTAATTACTGCTTCATCGCAGGCAAGCTCGCTGTCCACCTGGGAGAGCTTCGCGGCAACCCATACAAGTGGGTTCCACCAATACATAGCAAGACATACTCCGCGCAACAGCGACCAGATGTGGTCACCGTGTCGGTAATGGCTGTATTCGTGAGCTAAAACGTAGGGAAGAGCATCTTCCGTTGCTGCATTTGGCGTGAGATATATTGCCGGACGAAATAGCCCAAACAAGCACGGCGAGGCAAGTTCGTCCTCAATGTAGATTTTGAGTGGCAAACCGTGTTCCAAAGGATACGGAAAGCGGCTTTTTCTCAGCCTTATATAGAACGTGAGATTAACGATTGCAAACCACAATCCCACCGCAATTCCACCGATGAGCCAAACAAGCTTAAAAATTTCCGAAAAGGTTGTTTTCACGGCGTAACGGGTGACGGTTTCGCCGTTATCGGTAAGCACGGAGTGGCCAAAGCTATTTTCGTCAACAATTTCATTATTTTTGCCAGCGGTGATACTGGAGCCTTCGCTCAATTGAGTTTTGGAAATTGTTCCAACGTAAACCTGCTGATTGGCAATCGGCTGTGCCGACACGGCGTTCATAACGCTGATATTGCTGGTAAACAGTGAAAACGGCAAAATCAGCCTTAACAGTACAAGCCCCCACAGAGCATATTGAAACCTATGGCTGATTTTCTCTTTGAATATGAAACGGACGAGTATGACCGCCAAAATAAGAACCGCTGAAGTAATAACAGTCTCTATCATTGCCCCGATTCCTCCTCCGCTTTTTTGAGAATTTCATATAGCTCATCAATGTCCGTCTTGGAGAGGGCCTTTTGTGTTGCCATAGAGCTGACCAACAGTCCCAAACTTCCCCCATAGACTTTATGCAAGAAGCTCTCGGTTTCTGCAACGATTATGCCTTCTTTGGGAACCGCGGGAAAATACTGCTTGCTCTTGCCGCTTTGCTCAAAGCGGACGGCTCCCTTTAGCTCCATGCGTCGGAGCATAACCAAAACAGTCGCCTTGCTCCAGTCTGTGTCGTCCGCAAGCGCCTTTACCATCTGTGAAATTGTACGCGGAGCACTCTCCCAAAGCAAATTCATTAGCTTCCATTCACCGTCTGACAGACTAATATTGTTCTCCATTATGCATACCTCCAAAAGATAAGTTGACACTTGTTATCTCAAGCATAGCGCTTTGGATAACAAATGTCAACCTCTATTTATGTATTCGATTTTCTAATAGTTTTTCTTTGGACTGCTGTGAATAATTGATGTTACTTTAACGCCGTTAAGCCATAGTACCTCTCCGTTTATCCTGCCCTCATGGCAATCTGTCGCCCTTCTGACGCAGAAAAAAGAGAAGAGCTGGTGAAATACAGTCACTCTTCACTTTTTGTTATTTTTTATGCTTCTCCAAGAAAGCTGGGATGCTCTCTGTAAAAAAGGCGTTGAACGTTTCTATCACCCGTTCTTTATCATCTGGATACACACCCAGCGATTGCTGAATTGCCATACCATCCAGTGCTGCAATCAAAATTGATGATATAAGGTATTTGTATTCGTCATTTTCGACTCCAAAAGCCGGAGCATACAGGTCACCCGTGTTTTTAATGATTTGCTTATAGTTATCGATATATTGCTGGTTAATAGTACCCTTCTTTGCAATAATGTCCGACATCAAAGCAATATGGAGCTTCTGTTCATCGTCTTTCTCCAACCTTTTACACACTTCGCCTACAATGGTATTCAGCAAATCTTCCTGCTGAATTGATTCATTGGTGTATTCCTGCGAGATTTTATGACTGAAGTGGATAGATTCATTAACTATGTCCTGGAACAGTTCTTCCTTGTTCTTGTAGTGGTAATAAATCGCTCCTGTTGTGATTCCCGCAGCAGCGGCTATTTCGCGGACACTTGTTTTGTCTATCCCTTGGTTACTAATGACCCTGATAGCGGCATCAATAATCTGTTGTTTTTTATCATTCGCTTTCATATGCGGCGCCAGAAACTAGTCCCGACCTTGCTCCCTTCTGCTTAAAACCTTAATGAAATATCAGCCCATTTGGCTCACAGCTCAGCTCTAAATCTCTGATTTTAATAACTGTTGAGGGTACTATAGCACGGAATTTACAAAAACGCAAAGAAAGTTTAAATCCAGCTTGACATCAAACATAACAAGTGTTATCTTTGTGAATATTCTAGCATAACATTTGTTATGTAATTTATAGGAGGATTATTATGTTTTTCTTTGCATCCGTGCCACTGGCAGCCTGGGGAGTTGCTTTGGCAGTATTGATTGGTCTAATGGTTCTAAATGAGGTATCCAGAAGAAGCAAGCTTAGCGGTATTATTTTCTTTATCGTTGTTCCTGTTATTCTCTCTATTTTCGTTTGGCCAAATACTTCAGGACCTAATTCAGGCGCTGCTACCGCAAACTGGTTCCAGTGGGCAAAAACTTATTCTGCCATCGCAGGCTGCCTAATCTTTATGGGTCTGCGCTTTTCCGAAAAAATCAGAGCAAAAAAATGGTATTACATTTTACCAATGTTGATTCTCAACATTAACATTGCTGAAGCGGTTGTTCGCGAGTTTCAGGTTGCCGGAATGGGCAATCAGGTCGTCAACGGTATGACCTACATAGGTGGCCCTTGGAACATTATGAATGCCATCGCAGGCATATTGACTGCACTAACCGTAACCGGCTGGTTCGGCATTATCATCAGCAAGAGCAAAACTAAGGATATGGTTTGGCCGGATATGACCTGGTTCTGGATTGTTGCCTATGACCTTTGGAATGTAGCTTATCTTTACAACTGCGTAACCGACCGTGCGGTATACGGTGGCATTGTACTTTTGCTTGCAGCAACTATTCCCGCATTCACCATAAAAAAAGGCGCATGGCTTCAGCACCGTGCACATACGCTCGCTATCTGGATGATGATTGTCATGTCATTCCCGAATTTCTTTACAGTCGGAAAATACGCCATTGCTTCATCTCACAATACGACAGCATACTATCTCGTTAGCATCATCGCTCTGGTATTCAATGTCGGAGTTGCAGCATTCGAAATCTATACCGTAGTAAAAATGAAGAAAAATCCGATTAAAGACGAAGTATACACAGAACTGGATACATACAAGAAAATTAAAAATGCCAATATCTAACGCAATAATTTGTCGTTTCATGTTCAATTTTACATGGACGTATGAAAAAAACCATGGTATTGTAGAATGGGAACAACAATAAGGAGGATTGTAATATGGCAGAAGTTAAACAAAAAGTACTTGAGTTTGCGAACAAGGTTTCGGGAACAAAGGTTGGAAAAAAGAATGGAGTCACTTCCGAGGACCCACGTTACTACATAATGGAGCCTGTGGTCAGCGACGAGATGGCCGAGGTCGCTCTTTGCATGGATTTCAGAAAACCAAAGAGTATCGCAGAGCTTTCGAAGCTCAGTGGCAAGGACGAAGCAACTACCGAAAAACTGGCATTTGCGCTGGCCAAGGCAGGCGTGTGCTTTGTTAACAAAATAGATGGCGTTGACAGATATTGGTACGACACTTGGGTTCCGGGTATCATGGAAATGATGGTCAACAACAAGGAAAATGTCGCGAAATATCCACAAATAGGTCGCGCATTTGAGCACTACGGAAGACTCGTCGGGCCTAGGTCGGTCGGAATATTCCCCATGGGTGTCGGCGTTATGCGTGTTATTCCGGTCGAGGCAGCTATTCAGGGCGAATCAAGACACGCATCCTACGAAGAGGTGTCCAAATATCTGAACGAGCACGACGTATTCACCGTAACGGATTGCTCCTGCCGTACCTCCCGCGAGGTCATGGGCGAGGGCTGTGGACATTTGAAAGAGGATATGTGCATTCAGATGGGTCACGCGGCTGAATACTATATCCGCACTGGACGCGGACGCCAGATTACCCGTGAGGAAGCGTTTGAAATCATCAAGCGTGCGGAAGAAAACGGACTGTTGCACACAATTCCGAACTTCGACGGAAACGGAAAAACACACGCAATCTGTAACTGCTGCGGCTGCTCCTGCTTTGCAATGAGAATTGCGAATATGTTCCAGAACACCGACATGGTTCGTAGTAACTACCTTGCAGAGGTGACCAAAGACAAGTGCGTTGCCTGCGGCGAATGCGTAGTTAACTGTCCAACTAATGCAGTAAGACTAAGCGAAAAGCTTTGCACAAAAAAACCGATTAAGATTAAAGTCCCCGAAAACCCGCGTGACACAGAATGGCCGGCAGAGCGATTCAACGTCAACTACCGCATCAACCGTGAAAACGTCGTTGACGAAACTGGTACATCTCCGTGCAAAACAGAGTGCCCCGCACATATCGCAATTCAGGGCTATATCAAGCTGGCTTCCGAGGGTCGCTACACTGATGCTCTCGAGCTGATAAAGAAGGAGAACCCCTTCCCTGCTGTCTGCGGACGAATCTGCCCGAGAAAATGCGAATCTGCTTGTACTCGTGGAGAAATTGACGGTGCAATAGCAATTGACGAAATCAAGAAGTTCATCGCCGATCAGGATATGATCGAAAAACAGCGCTTCATCCCCAAAAAGCGCCATAACTACAGCGACAAGAAAATTGCTGTAATCGGTGCCGGCCCCGCCGGACTTTCGTGCGCATATTACCTTTCACTTGATGGCTATACCGTCACCGTATTCGAAAAAGAGGAAATACCGGGTGGAATGCTCACCTTGGGAATTCCAGCTTTCCGTCTGCAAAAGGATGTTGTAAATGCAGAAATCGAAATACTGAAGGCTATGGGTGTTGAAATCAGAACCGGTGTCGAGGTCGGCAAGGATATTACTCTAGATGCACTTCGTCAGGACGGCTACAAGGGCTTCTATATGGCAATCGGAGCACAGGCTGCGAGAAAGCTCAAGATTGAGGGCGAAGACAACGTTTCCGTCATTGGCGGCATTGAGTTCCTTAGAGACGTTAATCTCGGTAAAGATGTCAAACTGGGCGGTGACGTGGTAGTAATCGGCGGCGGCAACGTTGCTATCGACGTTGCTCGTACAGCTACCCGTGTAGGTGCAGATAAGACCATGATGTTCTGCTTGGAGAGCCGCGAGACCATGCCGGCGCTTGAGGAAGAAATCGAGGAAGCTCTGGCTGAGTACGTTGAAATCAACAATTCTTATGGCCCGAAGCGTATCATTGTCGAAGACGGCAAGGTAACCGGTGTGGAATTCAAGAAGTGCCTACGAGTTATGGATGAAAACGGACGCTTTGCACCGCAGTTCGACGAGAACGACACAATCGTTGTACCTTGCGGTACCGTTCTGGTATCAGTCGGTCAGGCAATCGAATGGGGCGAGCTACTCAACGGTTCCAAATGTGAGCTTAATCCGAACCAGACCATCAAGGGTGACGATTTCACCTATCAGTCCGCTCAGCCCGATGTCTTTATAGGCGGCGACTGCTATACAGGCCCACGCTTTGCAATCGATGCTATTGCTGCCGGAAAACAGGCCGCGATTTCTTTGCATCGCTTTGTACAGCCCGGTCAAAGCCTTATGTTCGGTCGTGACCGCCATGCATACAAGTCCTTGGATAAGGAAAATCTTGATTTGCAGGGCTACGACAACATTCCGCGTCAAAAAGCAGCTCATAAAAATGTCGACGAAAAATTTGGCGATAACCGTATGACCTTCACCGAAGAGCAAATGCTGACCGAGACAAAGCGTTGCCTTGGCTGCGGCTTGGCAATGGTCGATCCGTATAAGTGTATCGGCTGTGGTCAGTGTACGACTAAATGTAAGTTCGATGCAATTCACCTTATTAGAGAATACGATAACGAAAGTCTTTCGTTTGAGCACGTTAAACCAGCCGTTTTGAAGACCATGATTAAGCGTAAGGGCAGGATTGCTGTCAAAAACATCAAAAAATCCTTTAATAAAAACGAGGACTGATTATGCATGAATTATCTGTCTGCTTCGAGGTGATTCGGACGGTTCAACAGTTTGTGACAGAGAACAAGCTGACCGAGGTTCAAAGCATTACGCTCGAAATTGGTGAGCTGTCCTCCATGATTCCAAAATACATGGAAGAGTGCTTCCCTGCCGCGGTGGACGGAACCATGTTCGAGCAAACCAAATTGGAAATTGAAGTAATTCCAGGCTTGGGGAGATGCCATTCTTGCTCGCATATGTACCAGCTGCTGCCGGTGAACGGAGTATGTCCGGAATGCGGAAAAAAGGATTTTGAGGTTATAAGCGGAACAGAGTTTAATATCAAAGAAATCGTTGCAAATTAAAAGTAATCCGAGTGCCACAAAAATAGGCAGCGAAAAATGCTCCAGGGTGGAATTGGTACTCAAGTCAACAACCAAGCAAAGCACAAATCAAATGGTGTTCAGCTTTTTATGAAGAGCAAGCACCTATAATAGTCAAAAAGGAAAGGCAATTTGCCTTTCCTTTTTTGTTTATAATTCTTCACGGTAAATATTAACTATAGAAAATAGTGATATTGTTTCAATTTATTTCAATAATAATTGTGACAATATTGCACTGCTTAGTGCTTAATTGAGGTGCCAAAATGTTTGGGAAATCAAAATGGAAAAAGCAAAATAATTCGGATGAGAACGCACCCCCTCCTGACGACCAGGAAAAACAGGAAGGTGAAATCAAAACCGAAGTTTTGAAACAAAAGCTGTCGACCAGCAACGATATCGTATTCAACGAAGTTATTATTGATGAAACCAGGAAATTTACCGTTGTCTTTGTAGACGGCATGATAAATTCCCAAATGGTAGACAACTTCGTATTGAAGCCGCTAATTCAGGAGTCAAATCTTAAGGAAACCACAAATGACAAGGAATTGATTGACCTTATCATGCTGGGAACGGTATATCATTGTCAGCGAAAGCTGCGCGACAAGCTTTCCGATTGCTACAGCGATCTTCTCAGTGGCTCAGTCGTCCTTGTATTTGACGAATCAAAGGAAGCTGTAACATTTGAGATAAAAGGCTTTGAAAAACGGGGATTGAGCGAACCTACAAATGAAAATGTACTAAAAGGTGCCAAGGAATCATTTATCGAGGTTCTTCGAATTAATACCGCTTTGATTCGGCGACGAATTCCATCAAACGATTTGGTAGTAAGCCAAATGAAAATCGGACAAAGAACCAACACCGCAGTTTCTGTCATATATTTTGACGGCATAGCCAATACGAGTATTGTTGACGAGGTAAAGCGGAGACTTGGAAAAATCAACATCGATGGTATCGTCTCGCCCGGAGTGATTGAATCTTATCTTATCGACAATAAGCGCTCCCTGTTTCCGGAAGTTTTATATACGGAAAGAACGGACAAGTTTTGCGCAAACATCATGGAGGGACGAGTAGGCATCATAGTTGATGGATTTCCGCTTGCCATGATAGAGCCGGTTGATATCAATTCGTTTTTACAGGCTCCGGAGGATTATTCTCAAAACTTCATTTACAGTTCTTTATACCGAATAATGCGCTACCTGTGCGCATTGGCATCGTTGATTCTCCCCGCATTTTATGTTGCTGTAACGACATT
>CAZLLK010000087.1:0-10185 GCA_964560435.1 uncultured Oscillospiraceae bacterium | reverse complement strand
TGATAGTGTGCAGAATTTCGCTTTGATTTATCATGTTATCCTCCCATGTGCCAAACTGCACAAATTGTTTTGAAAACCTCCCGCGCATGGGAGGGTTTGCGTATGAATTGCGGCTTAAGCACAAGCGGTGAGCAATTGGCGCATAAGGGGATAGTGCGAAGAATTCACAATATCATATCCCTATATTCTGTGCATGGCGTTGAAGATTTCCTCGCGCTGGACACGGACGGTGAGATCCATTTTTTTGCCAAGCTCGGAAAGACTTTCGTTGAGCTCTTCGAATGATACGCTGCACTCGGAAGCATCCACGAGCATTATCATTGTAAAGCAGTCCTGCAAAATAGTCTGGCTGATGTCCAGAATGTTGACATTTTTCTCCGCAAGGAGAATGCAGATGGCGGCGATTATGCCGACCTTGTCTTTTCCAAGAACGGTGATGAAAGTACGCATATTAAAGTGACCTCCCGAGCGATTACACGCAAAAAATTTTATGAAACCTCCGAATGTCGGAGGAATATTTACGACTTCGTTGTTTGGAAACCCAGTTGATTAGTTCATCGCGCCAAGCTCATCGAGTGTTAGCTCGAAGGAGGGGATGAAGTTGCGCATGAAGTATTCCACTTCAGGAAGAGGACTGGACTTCAGCACTCCAAGAATTTGCGCTTCGGCGGAGATAAATTCGTTGTTGCCAGCCTTGCGCTCCTCAATGCACTTGATGTAGGCCGAGAGCTTGTCCGCCGCCTTGACATAGGCACACACGTCGGGGTCTTCCTGTATAAGCAAAGGCTCGTAAGAACTTTTTATCTCGTCCGGCAGGAACGACAGAAGCCGAACGCAGGCGTTGTGCTCAATTTCCTTGTATGAGGTTTTGATTGCCTCGTCGTGGTATTTGATAGGTGTGGGCAAATCTCCCGTCAGAATTTCCGAAGCGTCGTGGTAAAGCGCGGCGGTGGCGCATTTATCCGGGTTGCAGCTTTTTTCAAAAACATCGCGTCCTATAACGGCAAGACTGTGCGCGATAACGGCCACCATGTGGCTGTGTTCCTGAATGTTTTCGGGCAGGCTGTTGCGCATCAGTCCCCAGCGACCTATGTATCGCATACGGGATATTAGCGCAAAAAAGCTGTGTTTCATAAGGACCTCCAGTGATTAAGTGAGGTTTAGCAGGGAAATTCGACCACTTGCGTACATCTTATACGTTAAATTGCATTCTAACACAAATACACGAAAATGTAAATTGAATATTGTGCAATAAATCGATCGAAAGCGCTTTGAATTGTGCCAAAATAGCTGATTTTGCATGGGATAATTGACATTAGTGAAGTATGTCAATATAATAATCAAGTATGGCGGTAGAGAGACTGCTTTTGACGGGGGATAAAGAAAGATGCATAGATTTGAATGTGACTATACCGAGGGCGCGCACCCAAAGATTCTCGATGCCCTTATTAAAACGAACAGGGAGCAAACTGTTGGCTACGGTGAGGATGAATATTGCGAGACTGCACGGAAAATAATTTGCCTTGCCTGCGGAAAAGAAGACATGAATGTACATTTTCTTGTCGGAGGCACTCAGGCAAATGCAACGATTATCGGCTCAATCCTCAGACCTCATCAGGCGGTTGTTTGCGCGGAACAGGGTCACATTGCGGGGCATGAAACGGGCGCGATTGAAGCCACGGGACACAAGGTTATTACCCTACCATCGGAAAACGGGAAAATAACAGCGACTCAGGTTCGCAAGCTCGTTGAGGCACACTGGAACGACCCCACCCATGTCCACTGCCCTCAGCCAGCGATGGTCTATATTTCGCACCCAACAGAAACGGGTTTGATCTACACGAAACGCGAGCTTACCGAGCTACGCCGTGTTTGTGATGAAAAGCATATACCGCTATTTCTTGATGGAGCAAGGTTGGGCTATGCCCTGGGCGCCGAACGGAATGATGTATTCATGGCGGATTTAGCCAAGCTCTGCGATGTTTTCTATATCGGTGGAACAAAGGTCGGAGCAATGTTCGGTGAGGCTGTCTGCGTATGCAACGAGAGCTTGAATACAGATTTTCGCTATCATATCAAGCAGCACGGAGGGATGTTGGCGAAGGGCAGACTTTTGGGGATACAGTTCGAAACTCTCTTCAAGGATGGGCTGTACCTTGAACTCGGAAAGTCCGCCGTCACTCAGGCTATTCGCATTAAAGACGCTTTCAAGTGCGTTGGCTGCGAGTTCCTTTACGATTCACCAACAAATCAGCAGTTCCCGATAATAACCAACGCCGTTCTTCATGAACTTCAAAGAAACTATTCGTTTTCGGTTTGGAAAGAGCTGCCGGGGGACAAAACGGCAGTGCGTTTTGTAACAAGCTGGGCAACAAAGCCGGAAACGATTGATGTGCTCGTAAACGACATTAAGAGAACGTGCAGGCTCTACGGTGAAAAAACTCCGTCATGGTCTGCCGAAATGCCCGAATAACGTAAAACGGCGCTTCGAAAGAAGCGCCATTTTGATAATTTTTTATAGAGTATTACTGTTCTTTGCCGCAGTGGGGACAGAACTTTACGCTTTTTTCCATAGGTATTCCGCAAGCGGTGCAGTATTTAGTGTCAACCGGAGCGGAGGTTTGCTGATATCCACTCTGCTGAGAATATTGTTGCTGATTGCCCTGATAATATGGATTTTGATAACCTGGCCTCTGCTGATATCCTGGCTGACCGTATCCCGTACCGTTTTTGGCTTGGTTTCCGGGAACTCCGACATAAACGATGTCATCACTGAAGGCCATTATGAATAAAAAGATGATGTTGAGGAAAATAAGCCCACAGGCCCATCCTGCGTCCTTTCCAAAAGCCTGAGCGAGTTTTACCCATGTGATTATCATAATAACCGCATTGGCTCCGGGTATGAACGTCAACAGAAACAGAATTCCATTGCCCCAAGTAATATCGAAGAGCACATATTTGTTGTAGAAAGGAACGATAGCGGCCCACCCTGGTTGGCCAGCCTTTTCGAAAAGCTTCCATTTGGGGATGATTGAGATGGCGAAAATAATAATAAATACTATCCAAAAAGTAAATATAATGGCCGATAAGGATGCAAACATACTGGGGAAATTAGGGTCGAAATTGTAATCATAATTATAGTCGTATAGAGACATTTTAACTCCTTCCTATGAGTGAAGCACGTCATGCGAATACGGCGCTTCGTGTGAAGCGCCGTAAAGCTACATTTTAAAGAATATTACTGTTCTTTACCGCATTTTGGGCAGAACTTAACACCAGCCTCAACGGGGGTGCCGCAGCCGCCGCAGTATTTCGTGTCGGTGGGAGCGGAGGTCTGCTGATAGTAGTAGTTTGAGTTTTGAGCGCTCGGCTGCTGATATGCGTCCTGCTGAGGGGGAGCCTGATAGCCCTGCTGCTGATAGCCCTGAGAATAGGGATCCTGATAACCGGGCTGACCATAGCCTGCACCGTTTTGAGCTGTTTGTCCAGGAACTCCTACATAGACGATGTCCTTGCTGAAGGCCATGATGGGCAGGAAAATCGGCAAAAGGAAAATAAGACCGCAGGCCCAGCCACCGCCCTTTCCGAATGCCTGTGCAAGCTTAACGTATGTCATAATCATTATGACGATATTAGCTATGGGAATGAGTAGAAGCAGGAATTTCCAGCCACTACCCCACGTGATTTTGAAAAGCACATAGAAATTGTAGAAAGGAACGATGGCGGCCCAGCCTTCCTCACCGGCTTTCTGAAACAGGAACCAGAGCGAAACAATGACAAGCGCAGTAACTAGCCATGAAAAAATGGTGCCTCCCGCAGACATGTGATACAAACCTCGATACATGTCATAATCGTAACCATAATCGTAAGAATACATGAAATACCTCCCTATTAATATAATTTCCTCTCAAAATGCAGAACTATTTCCGCTGAGATTAGTTTACAATAAAGTTTATTCCGTTACAAGAGAAAATTTGAATTTTTACCCAGTTTTTGACTTTAATTAATGCAAATTAGGCTGTTACGACAATTACCAACAAAAAGGAAGAAAAAGTGTTGCTTCCTTTTTCGTTGATGAGAATTACAGAGTATTGCCGCATTTCGGGCAGACCTTTTCCTCGTTTTCAATGCGAGTGCCGCATACGGGGCAATACGAAACACCGCTCGGCGCATTCATCTGCTGATTAAAGCTGTCGAAGCTTTGAGCGTTCGGTTGTTGGGGAGTGTTCTGTTGTTGTGGAGCGGGAGCCTGATAACCCTGCTGAGGATTGATGTTGGGCGGATAATAAGGATTCTGATAGCCCCACTGAGGATTCCCCTGCGGCTGATAGTAGGGGTTTTGATAACCCTGCGGCGGAAAGCCGTTGGGCTGAAAGTTGGGGTTCTGATTGACGGGCTGAACGGGACTTACACCATAAGGAGGTATTTTACCCGGAATGCCGACATAGAAAATGTTCTTGCTGAAGGCAATGATACAAAGAAAAATAGGGTACAAGAAGATAAGACCGCAGGCAAAGCCGCCGCCCTGACCATAGACCTTTGCAAGCTTGATGCATAGAATAATAGTGACCGCCAACATTCCGGCTCCAAGAAGGATCATAAGAAAGCCCATTCCAATAGCGTTTGACGCATAATAAGAACTGTCGAATGAATTAAAAATTCCGTGGCGGATAATGTTTGCGTAAAATGAAAAATACACGATTTCATATAAAATGGTTGGAATTACAGACAGGAGGAAATACCAGCCGTTGCCCCATGAAATTTTGAAAAGCACATATGCGTTGTAGAATGGCACTATTGCCGCCCATCCGGGTTCGCCGGCCTTTTCGAACATCTTCCACATAGCTACATATGTGAGAACCAATACTGCGAGTGAGATTATCCCCACAAAGATAAAAACACCCATCATTGCGGAAATAAAGCTTGCGGCTTCGGGATCGAAACTTCTGTACATAGTATACCTCCCTGTTAAAATATCATTTTTATAAACAAAACACCATCGCTTTATATATAGTTTACAATAAAGCTTATGACATCACAAGAAATATATGATATATCAACCAAATTTCGACTATTTTACTGTATATCCATCTATTTATGGTAAATAATTGCTAAAAAAAGGAAACAAAACTTTTCGGTTTGCTTCCTTTTTGAATTATCTTTCTTCGCGGAAATATGGAAGCCCTAAACTGGCAGGCGGCTGATTTTCGCGCTTTTTTTGCATGGATACGATGATAAGCACAATAATTGTTACAGCATAGGGAAGCATTTTCCAGAGCTCCTGAGAGGAGCGCGATATTTGCATATTGAAGAGGTCGGAGAGGTAGTAGTACAGCCAGAACAGGATGCCGAACAAGTAGGAACCCCAAATTGCGTGCAGGGGCTTCCAGCGGGCAAAGATAACAAGCGCAACCGCGAGCCAGCCAAGCATCGCAATGCCGCCGTCGTTCGCCCAAGTGCCCTTGATGTAGTCCATGACATAGTAGAGTCCGCCCAGACCGCTGATTGCTGCACCTGCGCAGGTGGATAAGTACTTGTATTTCGTAACACTGATACCGGCAGCGTCCGCAGTGGCGGGGTTTTCGCCCACGGCGCGCAGGTTCAGACCCTTGCGGGTTCGGGTTAGGAAGTATCTCAGAACGACCGCGATTATCAAAGCCAGATATACCAAGAAACCAAGGCTGGATAATAAGGGGACACTGCGTAAAAATGGCAGAGTGGTACGGAATGCGCCACTAGATACGGAAACGGAAATCTGACCTACGCCGCCGGCCATTTGGTTCATCGCGCCGCCAAAGAGGTCTGCGAGTCCTGTGCCAAAAATTGTTAGCGTAAGACCGGTGACATTCTGGTTTGCGCGAAGTGTGATGGTCAGAAAACTATAAATAAGGCCTCCGACAATTGATGCGACGAGTGCGCAAAGCATCGCAATGAGAAGTGCCGTGAGTCCATTGGGGTTCGCAGCGGACGATTCGTACAAGAACGCACCTGCAAGACCGCCAATGCCACCGAGATACATGATGCCCGGGACGCCTAGGTTCAGGTTGCCTGACTTCTCTGTCAGAATTTCGCCCATGGAGCCAAAGAGAATTACGGTGCCGAAAACGATGGCGGCTTGCAAGAGAGATAAGAGCTGTGTCATTTTGCGGTTACCTCCTTCTCAGCATTTTTACGAAATATCATACGGTAGTCAATAAAGAATTCGCTACCCAGAACAAAGAAGAGGATGATGCCCTCAATCATTTGGGAGGCGGAGTTGTTGAGGTTGAATTGTGATGCGATCTGGATTGCACCCTTATCTAAAAAGACAATGAGTGCCGTTACCAGAATCATTACGAGTGTGTTGAACTTTGAGAGCCACGCGACGATGATTGCTGTAAAGCCGCGTCCGCCTGCGGTGTTAACAGAGATTGTATGTGCTGCACCAGATACGGCGATAAAGCCCGAGATTCCGCAGATTGCTCCGGAGAGAGCCATCGTTCGGATGATAACGCGACGTACGTCGATACCGATGTAGCGCGCGGTGCGCTCCGACTCGCCGACGACGCTGATTTCATAGCCCTGCTTGGAGTAGCGGAGATAGATATAAACCAAAACAGTCAGAGTCAAGACGAGGATGACGTTAAGCGCATACTGCTGACCGAACAGTTCTGGGAACCAGCCAGCCCCTGTTTTCGGATTAATGATGCCGACCGTGTTGGAACCATAAGGATTTTCCCACTTTGCCACAAAGAAGGAAGTGAACTGGATGGCCACATAGTTCATCATTAGGGTGAACAGCGTTTCATTAGTTCCAAAATGAGCCTTAAAGACGGCGGGGATGAAGCCCCAAATTGCACCGGCAACGGCACTCGCGACGAACGAAATAAGAAGCAGCTCCCATGTTGGCATGGTCTTGCCGCAATATATCATCACGGCAGCGGTGGCGATACCTCCAACGAGAACCTGTCCTTCCGCACCGATGTTCCAGAAACGCATTTTAAAGGCGGCGGCTAGTCCCACGGAGATGCAAAGCAGCATCATCATGTCGCGCAGCGTAAACCAGCTCCGCTTTGAAGTGCCGAAGGCACCCTCCCACATTGCACCGTAAACCCTTAGGGGGTTAAGCCTTACCATGGCAAAAATGACAATTGCACAGACGGCGAGCGCCAATACAAGGCCAATTAGCCGGATAAGCCACGCCCGCCATGCGGGCATTGCGTCCTGCTTTGCGATTCGCACAAAGGGTTCTTTTGCTTTGTGGTTCATTTTCCAGCCTCCCCTCCGAGTTTTGTCATCATCATACCGACCTCACGCTTGTCTGCACCCCTGCCGGGAACAATACCGCTGACCTTCCCGCCGCAAAGGATGAGGATTCGGTCGCAAAGCTCCAAAAGAACGTCAAGGTCTTCGCCAACGAAGATTACGGCGACGCCTTTTTCTTTCTGTTGGTTGATAAGATCGTAAATCGTATAGGCCGAGTTAATGTCAAGACCGCGGACGGCATAGGCTGTCATGAGAACTGTAGGAGCGGAGGAAATCTCTCGTCCGACCAGTACCTTCTGGACGTTGCCACCGGAAAGCTTGCGAACGTGGGTCGAAACGCTGGGAGTGTTAACGTCCAGCTCATCGACAACGTGCTCAGCGAGGTTTCGTGGGGATTTGCGATCCGCGAATATGGACTTTCCGCGCCGGAAGGAGCGGAGCATCATGTTGTCAGCAAGATCCATGTTGCCAACAAGCCCCATGCCTAGCCTATCCTCAGGCACGAAGGAAAGTGAAACTCCTAATGAGCTGATTGCGCGCGGGTCCTTGCCAATGAGCGCAACCCGTTCTCCAGAGATCGGATCAAGATAGATGATGTCACCGGATTCAACGCCTTGAAGACCGGCAATGGATTCCAGAAGTTCCTTCTGACCGCAGCCGGAGATTCCGGCGATGCCCAGTATTTCCCCAGAATTAGCGGTGAAAGATATATCGGAGAGCTTAGTGACGCCGTCAATGTCCTTGACAGTCAAGCCATCTACGATAATGCGGGGCTTCGGGTCTTTCGGCTCGGGGCGGTTGATGTTGAGGGAAACGGAATGGCCGACCATCTTGTTGGTCATGTCGGCGGCGTTCGTATCTTTTGTTGGCATATCGCCAACAAACTGGCCGTGACGCAGAATTACGACTCGGTCGGAAAGCTCTTCCACCTCGTGGAGCTTGTGGGTTATTATAACGATGGCCTTGCCGTCGTTTCGCATATTGCGGAGGACGGTGAACAGCTTATCAGTTTCCTGTGGGGTTAGAACGGCGGTGGGCTCATCCAGAATTAGAATGTTTGCACCGCGATATAAGACCTTGACAATTTCGACCGTCTGCTTCTGCGAGACGGACATATCATATACTTTTTGTTTAGGGTCGACTTCAAAACCATAAAGCGAGCAGATTTCACGGATTTTGTCTTCTACGGCATTCATGTTAAGCCGGCCTGTCCCCGGCATACCGAGGATGATGTTTTCTGCGGCGGTGAGCACGTCCACAAGTTTGAAGTGCTGGTGAATCATGCCAATACCGAGATCAAAGGCGTCCTTGGGGCTCCGTATGGAGACTTCGTGCCCATCCACAAAGATATGACCTTCGTCGGGATAGTAGATTCCCGCGATCATATTCATGAGCGTTGTCTTGCCACTGCCGTTTTCTCCGAGCAGGGCGAGGATTTCACCTCTGTATATGTCTAAACAGACCCGATCGTTAGCGATTACCGAACCGAAGGTCTTGATAATGTCGCACATGCGAACAGCAGCTTCGGCGCCTTCCATAGTGAATTACCCCCTTTTAAAAAGATAGTTTATACAGGAAAAAGCCGCTCGCAAAGAGACGGCTTTTTCCAAATACGTAGGGTTCAGAGCTTATTTTGAAAGCTCGGTGATGCCGTCAATGCGGATGCCAAAGTAAGGTGCACTGCGGAGTGTGGACTCGTAGAATACGCCGTCCTTGATGGCTTCGCCAGTATCGTTTTTGAAGTCGCCATCGGTGTCGAGTGCCGTATAGGTTGTGACAGGCTTGCCATCGACAGTGAACTTGGAGCAGTCAAAAATGTTCAGAGTGCCGTCCTTAAGAGCAGCTTCGACTTCGGCAACCTTAGCGTCGGTGCCCTGTGCGCAGGAAGCGCCGAGTTTGGAAATCATGACTGCATCCTCGTTGAAGCCAGCAGCCCAGTCGGTCTTGATTGTTTCGCCGTTGACGATTGCTTTGAAAGCATATGTATAGAAGACGCTCCAGTTGTTCTGAGCGCTGGTAAGTGCAGCGGTGGGAGCAACGGAGAGCATATCAACGTTGTAGCCGACGCAGTAGACTGTTGTGCCGCTCTTCAGAAGAGCTTCGCAAGCGGAGGGAGCACCGGTGGAGTCAGCGTGCTGGCTGATGATGATGCAGCCGGAAGAAATAAGGGAGTTTGCAGCTTCACTCTCGGCGGCCGGATTATACCACTCGTTGGTGTAGGAGACATCCATCGCGACGTTTTCAACAATGCTCTTAACGCCAAGATAGAAGGCTGTGTATCCGGAGACAACTTCAGCATAGGGATATGCGCCAACATAGCCGATTTTGATGTTGCCGTCGGCATTCTTGTTGGAGTCTGCAACTTTACCAGTGTCGACAAGCTCCTTGAGCTTCATTCCGGCAACAACGCCGGATACGTAGCGTGACTCATAGGTGTAGTTGAAAGCGTTTTTGAAGTTTGCAAGGCCTGAAGTGGCAGCGGTGTCGCCGGTCATAGAAACGAATGTTACATCAGGATTTTCTTTGGCGACTGCCTGCATATGGCTCTGGTGACCGTAGCTATCAGAGAAGACATAGTTGCAGCCCTGAGCGACGAGGTCGTTAGCGGCATCTGCACACTTTTCATCTTCAGTGGTGTTATATTTCCAGATGATGTTTTCCAGGGGGATGTTGCAAGTCTTAGCGGCTGCCTTGATGCCTTCGATGTGGACTGAGTCATAGCCGACGTTCTCGTCACCAACGAGAACTACGCCGATTTTGACAGTTGCGGGATCAACCTTTGTGCTTGCATCCGAGGATGCAGCTGGGCTTGAGGAAGTCTCTGCGGGCTTTGTGCCGCAGGCAGCAAGAGCGAATACCATTGTGAGTGCAAGAAGTAGTGCGATGAATTTTTTCATTTTCTTTCCTCCGTTTTTTCGTTTATTTTAATTTTGCTTGAGC
>CAZLLK010000086.1:0-10251 GCA_964560435.1 uncultured Oscillospiraceae bacterium | reverse complement strand
TATGACAGCCCGGTAATGCACATCCAAGAGGAAGATATACAGCGTTTCGATGAAACATTGGAGCCTCTGGAGAAAAAGTATCAACCAAGTCAGGAAGAATTTTTTATCTATAGTCAATCATTTGTACATTAACCTTTTTGCGCTATCGGAAAGCTGTCATATATACTACATTAAGATCATTTGACTAATGAAACGTTTCGGACAAAAATAAGTCGTTCAGTTGAAGCAACGAACAGCACATATTCACTGGACAGCTTAATATCGAGCAAGAACTCGAAGCTCGGGTCACAGTAGAGGCAGACTCGTTTTGTCTTGCTTGGATGGCTTTAGTATATTTACTTGTGAAATTAGCCAGGAAGTTGGAGAAGCGACTTCTTGCAATTAAACTTAAAACTAGGAGGAAAGCAAAATGCCAATCAGTAAGAACGGAACAGTTTACTTCACAGACTCACAGTACGAATTAGCACGTTATAACTCATCAGCGTTTGAATATGCCAAATCTGCGGGATATCGGCTGGAGAAAAGAGGCGGCTGGTGGACGATGAAAGACCATGACAGTTTTGTGTTTGCTCCAAATGGCATGTAGTTTTAGAACAGCCATGACATGAAGGGTGGTGCCATTGAGTTCCTCACACAGATAGAGCACAAGTCGCTCGTCGAAGCCGTTCTTACGCTTGCAGGTGAACGTGTTGCAGAAAAACATAATAGTGCACCTTTTGCAAAACAACAAAGTTCCGAAGAAGAAATAAAGCCTTTTGAGTTACCGCCGAAAGCGGATAATTTCAAAAGGCTTTTTGCATACCTCTGCGGCTCTCGCGGTCTCGATAAAGAAATCGTTCAGAACCTCGTCGAGCAAGGAAAAATCTATGAGAGTTCAAGGAATTATACAAAGGATGGTGAAACAAAGTCACTACATAATGCTGTGTTTGTTGGCTTTGATAAAGACGGACAGCCGCGCAGCGGTTTTCAACGTGGCCTGACCTCAACTGTGGAGCATCCTTTCAAGCGTGATGTCGCCGGTTCGGAAAAAGAATACGCTTTCTGTATTGAAGGAAAAGATTCTGATACCGTAGCAGTATTCGAAGCGTCTATTGACGCTGTATCACACGCAACCATAACAAAGCTTTCCGGCCAGGACTACACAGCGATTGACCGCGTCGCACTCGGTGGCATCGCTTTTAAGCCGCTTAAGCATTATCTGGATGAACATCCAAACATAAAAAACGTACTATTGTGCGTAGACGCTGATCAGGCAGGAGACAAGGCGGCAGAAAGTATAAAGACCGAGCTGATTAACGCTGGCTATTCTCCAGAGAACGGTTATCACTGCGAGAGGCAGATTCCTACGGGGCATAAAGATTTCAATGAATACCTGATTTCATACAGGAAAGCTCTTGCAGAGCAACATCAGTCTGAACCTGCAGGAGAAAGAGAAAATGCGAAAGAAAGCAGCTCTGACGGTTTTTTTCCACAATCCGAAGAGGAGGAATGTGAGCCGTGAAATGTGATAGCATGGGCGAAAGTGTTTTTTCCCTTTTTTATAACCGTCCGCAGGACGGAAAGCGGCGCGCAGCGCGAGTTCGACCCGATGGGGCGAAACCATTCGGAAATCGCGGAGCGATTTGGAATGGCAGGATAAGGTGTCCGACGGACACCCCAAAACAGCCTGAATGCAAAGCATTCAGCGTGTCAGACAAGTGTTATTTTGTCCGATATATGTCGGACATTAAGGAGAAATTATTATGCAAACCTCAAAAAAAGAATCAGTATGGTTTGATGAAAGTACCGATGATACACTTCATAAAATTGCAGCTGGCGAACATACAACAGTAAGCGACGTAATCAGAAAACTTGTAGACAAAGGCATGAAAACGGAAGGATACAAAGTTGAAGACGACCGCCTTTACGAAATGGTAAAGACGGCCGTTTTCGAAGTATCGAAGCCTCAGGTTGAGAGACTTGCTTCAATATCTGCTAAGGCAACACAGATTTCATCAGCGGCTTATTTTTTGCTAGTCTGCATGATGCAAATGTTGCTCCCTGAAGATGAGCGTGAAGATGTTGATGAGCTTGCAGCAAAAGCAAGAAAACTCGGAATTGAATATTTAAAGCTCCGCGACAAAGACATTGACGCCTTTATTCGGAGTGGTATTGAAAGAATAAGAAAAGTTTAGGATAGTATTAAGCGCTAGATTAACCAAACATTATAATTGACAAATCGTAGAATAAGTGGTACAAATAGGAACTATAAGCTATTAAAAGGGAATACGGGTTAACAAAAGGGAAGATGGGTTAACAAAAGGGAAGATAGGTTAACAAAAGGGAAAATAGGTTAACAAAAGGAAAGATAGGTTAATAAAAGGAGCGTGCTGATGGTTATCTAAATAATAACAAAGACATCTTAATCAATGTAGTGGTCTGCTTCTTGCAATTTATATATTTTACCACTTTGGAAGGAGTGTTATAACTTCAGTGTGGCACGACAGTTATATTGAGGAATTATTTACAAGTCAACTAGAAACCTTAAGTTAAATTACATGACTTCGTACAATAGTGTTGTGCTGTTTTGTTTGGAATGCACACAACTATGAACAGATTTTTATACCAACCTAATTTACAACACTACTTATTTTATAACGATTATAGCGTAAAAAATTATTGGGGGGAGGAACATGATATAACAAATCGATTCATGTAATGTTTTAACAGAGGAGATAGTTTGGTTTGCAAGTATAAAACAATGTTTTTAGAAGGGAAATTATTATGAAACGATTTATTTTTGGATTCTTTGGTTTAATCATGGCGGTTGCCTTGATTAGCACAACGGCTTTAGCAGTAAGTAATGAGCAAACTTGTGATGATAGTATGTCAACAGCGAGCTTATCCTCAGGAACTAACCTTAAGGTTAATGGCGTTACATATTTTATTCCGGGAGGAGCGACTTCTACTGTCGGGTACGGGTATAATAATGCCTATACTTATGTATATGATTGTCAATTAGCATGTAACTGGATGTACAATTATCATAAAGATTCAGCCCTTCCGTGTGGAAGCTATTGTGGAGTTGTAGATGGTTCCTTTGGATCTAACACGTACAACGGCATAATAGGATTTCAAAACTGGAATAACACCAGAATGTCTGGATGGCCACAACTTGCCGAGGATGGTATTTGTGGTGATTCAACATGGACAAGGTTAGCGGCTCTATGTTTTTAAAATTTAATTTTAAAGACAGAATTACAATTTAGAATGCGCTAATACATTTTAGTTTTTTCTTAATTACATGTAGGCTCTCAACGAAAACGGTCATAATGTAAATTTATTTTATCAATATCAGATAAGTTGCTTAGCTTAACTGATGAAAGATTGTGACCGTTTTCGTGCCGGATATCACATGTCTCAGAAAGAAGATATACCTCAAAAAACACATCCGTTTCCCTTGAAGTTCTATTCTAAAAAATTAATGTTCAATCTAATAGGGAAAACACTTTTTATTGGAGGCGAGTACAGCATTTTGATAATGCTTGTTGCTTATTTATAAAAGCTATGAAAAAAATTTGCTTCATAATACTGGCACTGGGTTTGATGCTTAGTGCCTGTGCAGATACGAATGCATCGGGTGAAAATACTAATATTAAAGAACTGAATATAAAAGAAAACCTTCTGGAAAGCGAAGGAATTTCTTATAACCGCACAGTACTTGAATTACCGGATAAAGAAAGCTTAGTTAAAAATGCAGCTAAATCAAATGATGTGATATATTTTTTGGCCATAGATAATAATGGTTCTAATATTTTTTATAAATATGATATTGAAGAAGGCTTATGCACAGAGCTTAACATAGCTATAAGCTCCAATGTTCACAGCATGGCCGCTTCGGATAATTGTTTGTACATCTTGTTAAACACAAGTGATACCACAGAAGAAAACACTTATGAATTTAAAAAGTACAACAACGAAACGAATGTTTTAGAAACAATACCATTAGATAAGATAATCGGTGGTGAAGCCGGTGTTGAAATTGCAGGCTTTACTGTTTTGGATAATAGTATTTATATAAATGCCTTCAATAACATTTATTGCGTTGACAATAGTGGAGCATTGAAAGCTACGCTTAAGGCTGAAAACTTTTGGACAGGTATGCTCGCATCTGATTACGAAGAAAGTATACTCCTATATAATGACATAAATAACAACTTTGTTGTGACAGCAACAAACGGCAAACTCAAGCCAAGCTGTAAGTACATTTTTAACACAAAATATTCTAAGGTGTTTCAAGGACTTTCCACGGAGCAGGTATTTGTTACAGACGAAAACAACATTTACTCACTGAATTTAAAAACAGGGGATAAGAAGCCCTATGTGAACATAAATCTCTACAATTTAAATACTTCAAGCTTTATTGCAATTTCAGATAAAGTGTTTTTTACTATACAAAATGGAGTACCAACAATTTGGTCACGGGCTTCCGAGGAGAGTGAAGCACAAATGACTGTTCTGAAGTGCGCAGCTTATGATGCTTCTTTTGAATTACAGCTGGCGGTATCTCTTTTTAACTATAATCATAGCGATATAAAGATAGAAATTATTGATTACGCTACATTTAATGACGGACTTACCGCTCTCATGGTGGAGATAACTGCAGGTAATACGCCCGATATTATTGATTTATCAAATATTCCGATATCTGCTTTTAATTCAAAAGGCTTATTTGAAAACCTTGAGCCTCGTTTGTTAAAGAAGGATCTTTTACCTAATATACCGGAAATATTAAAGACTGATGATGGGATTTTTGAGCTTGTGCCTGGTTTTCAAATAGCGGTACTTGCAGGAAACAGTGAGTATTTTTCAAATAAAAGCCTAAACATCGATGATTTGTTGAGACTTAACGAAAAAGTAACTTCCGAGGGTAAATATTTGTTTCCTCAATACCTAACGAGAGAAAAGTTTATTTCAATTATCCTATCATTTTCAGGGGATAGTTTTGTTGACATAGATAAAGCCTATTGCAATTTTGAAAATGAATTGTTTGCGAGTTTAATAGAATTTGCAAGAAATTTGCCTTCGGATGACCAGTTCGATGAGCAGTTGTATACCCAAGCTGTAATTGACGAATTTGGGCTCGTTTTAGATGGCAAGCAGCTGATTTCCATGGTGGAAACAGGTAATCCTGTTTTTGAATTGTTAAAGCTCAGGGGATTATATAAGGATAATGTGAGTCTTATGGGGTTTCCAAGCAATTCCGGAAATGGGATAGCCATGACACCTTTTTTGCGTTTGGGAATGTGCTCAAACAGTTCATATAAAGATAAAGCATGGACTTTTTTTGACTATCTTCTATCGGAAGAATTTCAATCAGAGATGTCTAAAACCAACTATATGCCCGCAGTAAATGAGCAATTACATAAATATATTGACAACATCGTAGCTGAATATGATGAAGAACCTTTGAGGCTTGCTATTGTGAACAATGTATTAGATTGTCCATTAGTTGACAGCAACACAACTAATGATGTCTGGAATATTATTGAAAAACTTGATTGTATTAACGAGTATGATAAGAATATATACAAAATAGTAATGGAGGAATGTAGTGCGTATTTTTCGGGTCAAAAGGACGTTTCAGAGGTGATTCGCATAATTCAAAACCGCAGTTCCATATATGTATCTGAAAAGCAGTAGGAAATTAAGAGAGTGTAGGTATGAAAAATCATATCATGAATAATGTTTGTTCTGGTCAAGCGAAATTGATACAATATTCGAGCGAGCTTTAACATCGGATGATATATGTTGTAAATATTAAACATATATTACATGGAATTATTTTCCCTAAAATAGTAAATCATTACAATTAGTTATTGCGTTTTACAAATAATGGGTATATATTTATTTTATCGCTAAATAACCTAGAGTAAAAAGTCGAGAACAATCATGAGAGGAACAAAAAAATGAAGAAAAGGATCTTATCAGCACTCTTAACGGCATGTTTAGTAATATCATTACTTCCCTGCAATGTGTTAGCATTTACATCATTTTCCGATATTCCAGACGATTACTCCAAACCTGCTCTTGAAGCCGCAGTGGCGAACGGGCTTCTGAACGGAACTGACGGCAAAATTTCCCCCAATGATAACCTTACCCGCGCACAGATGGCGGCAATTATCAGCCGCGCTTTCGGTGCAACCCAGCAAGCGTCACTTGCGGGATTTACAGATGTATCAGCATCAGCATGGCATTTTGCTGACATGGGCAAGGCGGTTCAGATGAAAGTGCTCAACGGAGACAGTGGACTGTTGAAGCCTGATGCCGCAATTACTCGCCAGGAGGCATTTACTGTCCTTGCACGCGCCCTTAAGCTAAAAGAAGGAACAGCCTCAAACATCGCTTCTTTTACAGACTGTGCAAATGTTTCAAGCTGGGCAGTTGGCTCGACAGCTGCAATGGTCACCAACGGATACATACACGGTGCCGACAGCAAAATAAATCCACAGAATAACATAAGCCGCAAGGACTTTGCGGTTATGATGGACAATATCGTAAAAAATTACATTAAGACTGCCGGCGTTGTCACTTCGGTAAACGAAGGTTCGGTTATGATAAATGTCCCCGATGTCACACTGCAGAATGTTACCATTAAAGGTAATCTAATAATCGGCGACGGAGTCGGCAACGGAACCGTTACTCTTGATAATGTAAAAGTCGAGGGAAATACCATCGTTCGCGGCGGTGGAACAAACTCGTTCGTTGTAAAGGGCAACAGCACTCTCGGAACAGTTACTGTCGCCAAGGTCGATGGTAATATCCGTGTTTCAGTAGAAGGCTCAGCTTCGGTTGAGGTCGTTGAAATAAACGATGGTAAAAACGATGTTCTAATTGAAGGAAACATCGCAAAGCTAAATATCTCAGCACCCGAGGTTCCTGTTACGATCCAGAACGCAACAGTCAAGGAAGTCGCCGTCACCGGAGACAAGGCCAATGTAACTGTTGCAAAAAGCGCCAAAGTCACTACGATATCCACCGAAGCGGCGAACACTAAGTTGAACGTTGCGGGTGCTGTCGAAACTATTACGTCAGCAAAGACTGCCGAAGGAGCCAAGATTGAAGTCTCCAAGGGCGCATCGGTCGGCACCATCAATGCGGCGGCGGCAAAAACCGAAATTAGTGGCGAGGGCAGTGTCAAAAACGCCAATGTTACAGGAAATGATGTTAAGGTTAATACAGCCGGAACGCAGTTGAAGGTTGATGCAGGCGTTACCGGAACTCAATCCGGAGGGAAAGATGTTAAGTCCGGAACTTCGACTGTTACAGAAGGGCAAACTCCATCCAGCGGCGGCGGTGGCGGCGGTGGCGGATATGCTCCGCCTGTTTCTCCTACGAAGGTCACAATAGATTCATCATGGCTTGCCCCCAATACGATTGGCAAAGAAGTCTGTGTTGGGATTAGCACTGGAAATGTGCTGATGGGATTATATACGATTGCAGACATTGTCGATTACTACGGCATAGCTTTAGATGAAGCCACAAAGGCTCCCACGGGAAAGCTGACCTTAAAGGGCAAACTCTTTAACTATACCGGAACAAACGGCGGGGCGGACCCCAAAACAGCGTGTGTTCCGCTGTATGTCAAATTGAGTGAGTTCGGTGGCTATAAGGTAACCAGCGTTAAGTATAACAATGTCAGTGGTTCTATTGCTTATGATGACGAAAAAAATCCGACCAAGCTATGCATAAATATTCCTGTTGCTGAAAACATGGCGGCAAAGCCGAGCGAAGCAAAGGTTAAAGACTGGCGCTTACTCGATTCAAGGGTTACTATTGTAACAATAACTGCAAAGGATTCAAGCGGCAACGAAAAGACATTTTCTTTAACGGCTTCAATATCCGAGCGGTTGGTAAATATAAGCACCGTGTCTCTTACTGACAATTCGACTTCAGGCAAAATTGACCCGGTAATTGAAGCCTACAGCGTATCTGGAACTAGGTTAAGCGGCAATAATTATGTGGATGTAAGCATATCAGGCAAGAATTTGCAATACCACAAAAACTACGAAGGCAATATGGGATTTTGGGTTGGCTTCGCTGTAAAAGCTCCTGAAAATGCGGTGAAGTTCAAATACGCCGCCGATACAGCGCAGGACAGGCTTGTTTTGTCCGATAAGGCTTACGACAACGAAACGATTGAATCTGGAAACAATGGCGTTTCGTTTTACACCGACCTTTCCGCAACTGAGCCGAAAACATGGTACAAGGTTCAGTGGCTGAACGCAAACAATGAGGTTATTGGCTCTGAAGCTTATTTCATGAATACGAAAGCGGTATCTTTATTGGTCGCTAACAATCGTGTTTTGGATAAGGATGTTACTCTCAATAACAAATTGTACATCAGCAAAGACGCTGTGCTCACCATTTCGGAGGGTAAAGTTCTGACCAATGCAACCAACAATTTAATCGTTAATGACGGTACAATCAATGTCAACGGCACATTAGACAATTACCAGTATGTTGATACTAAAGGAACAATAAACCTCGGCACGACTGGAGCAATCAACAATAAGACGGAAAATTTCAGTGGAATTATTAGCGACATGGCTGTTGTGGATTTGGGCAACAATGTCGAAGGTCTACTTTGCAAGCAGAGTGATAAAATGTATTACCTGAAATTGAGCAACAAAAAGGGCTCAAACGGCGAAGCTCTTCCCATTCCGAATGGCGTACCTATGTCTGACTCGGGTGAAGCTTTGGAAAACCTTTATTTTAATGCAAATGCCGCCGACGGCTTGCGGACGCAGGAACAGATGAACAATACGCTGAGAACAAAAGCAAAGGTGGCATCATATACAGCGATTGCCATTAACTTTTCTACATTTAAAAAGCTGTTTGGTAAGTCGCTGGTCAGCGATGACGTTAGCTATGCCGGAATGCAGTACAACAGTCCATACCTCGCGGCATATAACATCGATGGCAAAGAAACTGACGGGCCAAATAACACTGACCAAATTTTCAAGACCACCGATAGCAAAACCGGGGCAACCGTTTGGTGCAAGCGCTTGAACAGCGACACTGCAAATGGAACAGCGGGTTCAAAAATCAACGCAATCGACGGGCTTTCCATACTTGTCGGTGCGGGCGATAATGCTGTCATAGCCTTTGTTGACAAAAACAATAATCAGGTCAATATTTTAATAGACGCAAGGTTGCTCAAATTTAAGGAGCCTTCAAAGGACTTCGCGTTTATAGCAACTCCGGGATGTTTGACATATGACACTAATGATAGCTACTACACTTATCAGGGGATTGTTAACGGAGAAGTCAAAATAATTACTTCCTTGTGCGGGAATATTAACTTGAGTAATCCAAAGGCTGGAACCTCCGAGAAGATAAGCGAGCTGTCAGCAGGTAAGCTGTATGCGATTAAAGCTATGAACAGCAGTAACAGGGTCACCGACGTTGAAGAGCTTGCCGATGATAGCAGCAATCTTATCAAAGCGTTTGCCACCGGTACTAATGAGAACATCAACAAGTTTTTAATCAGCGGCAACACCATTTTGTGCATACGCACAGTTTCGGGAAATGATAGCACCGTTTGCTCCTTCAATGTGACAAACGACTGTCAATACTTTGTTGTTGATTCAGAAAGTAATGCGATTAATTGCGTTACTCTTGACGACATTAAAACATTAAGCGGCGATACTTATGCCGTTCAAGGAATCAAAACTTCCGGCGGAAACAGCGACCTTTCTCATGTCTTTATAACCATCAAGCGAAAAAAATAATCTGAATATCAAGACACCCCGCAGTTTTGAACTGAACCAGTAAAAACGGACATTGCAAGAAAGCCCCCAAACGTAGGATAATGAAACTACGATTGGGGGCATTTGTATGTTAGCGAAAAATTGTTATACGCACATCAAAAAGCTTGAAAGAGAAGTACTCGAACAGCTGGCAAGTGGAAGCACACAACGAGAAGTTGCTGAACATTTTTGGTTTCGGGATAAGTATGTAGTGAAGGAGTTTGTTAAACGGCACAATAAACGTCAGAAAGAACAGCAATCAGGAATTACGCTTGGCAGGAAAGGTCGTCCCCCAAAGGGCTATGAGCCGACTAAGCTGGACAAAGACAATAAAATCAAACGTCTTACAATGGAAAAAGAAGCGGTCGCTGCAGAGTTACAGCTCCACAGCGACCAAGGAATTCAATGGCAACTCAGCAAATTTTGTGTAAATAGGAATTCCAATCAGGCGGAAAACATC
>CAZLLK010000085.1:0-10322 GCA_964560435.1 uncultured Oscillospiraceae bacterium | reverse complement strand
ACAGGGACAATATAACCAACAGCTTCTATGACCTCATGGCAAGCGAAGCGCGAACATCAGGCTTTATTGCCATTGCGAGAGGTGACGTATCTCGCCGTCACTGGCGAAGCTTAAGCCGTGCTCAGGTCGAAAAAGACGGTTACCGTGGCATGGTTTCTTGGACGGGAAGTATGTTCGAATATCTCATGCCACGCCTGTTTTTTGAATGCACGGAAGGCTCCCTGATGTACGAAAGCATACGCTTCGCCGTGGGAGTTCAAAAATCGCGCGGAAAATCCAAGAATCTTCCGTGGGGCATTTCGGAAAGCGCTTTCTATGCGCTTGACCCTGCTCTAAATTACCGCTACAAGGCGCATGGCTGCGGCGCTCTCGCCCTAAAACGAAACATGAACAGCGATTTTGTCGTTTCGCCGTACAGCAGCTTTCTCGCCCTATGCTGCGGTGCAAAAGACGTGGTTTCAAACCTACGCAAGCTGGAGCGTTTGGATGCGTCAGGAAAATACGGTTTTTGGGAAGCGATAGATTTCACCGATGGCAGGTCGATTGGGAAAAACGGTGAAGTTGTCTACTGCGTCATGGCCCACCATCTGGGCATGAGCCTTGTTGCAATCGCAAACGCTCTGTGTGAAAACATCATGCCCCACAGGCTTATGCGCGACCCATCTATGTCCGCTCACGCCTGCCTGCTTGACGAAAAATTGCCCTTGGGCGGAGTTCTGCTGCGCCGTAAAGAGAGCAAGCTACCGGACAAACCGCCGAGAGCCAGCAGCGTTTACTGGGAAAAGCGCGGTGATTTTGTTGACTTTGAGTCCCCTATCTGCTGTTTGCTGTCGAACAGCGAGTACAATGTTATGTTAACCGACGGAGGCGTTGCGAAAGCCCTTTGTAGAGAAATAACACCTTACTTTACTTCAAGCGAGATTCCGGCATTCTCTCATGGCGTTGAGCTTTTCCTCAAGCGCGAAGATGAGCTTATTCCTTTACTGCCCTCTCCCACATTGAGCGAAACCGCTAAAACCAACTGGGAATTCAACTTTTCTGGTGCAAGAATAGACACTGAGCACGGAAATCTGCGCTCTCAGGTACTTTTCAGTGTTTCGTCTTCGTCAAACGGCGAAAAGCGTGTTATCTCCGTCAGTTCCACCGATGGGGAAACTCAAGCCTGCGAGCTTTGCGTGATGTTTGAGCCGGTTTTGGCAACGTATTCAGATTATGTAAACCATCCTGCGTTCTATAAGCTGGGGCTCCACGCAAAAATGCTGGGTGGCACACTGATTATCAAGCGCATCAAACGGGAAAGCGTCCCAGAAAGCTATCTCTGCCTTGCTGCATCAATGCCTATGGATGTTTCAGCAAGACGCTCTCTCGTTCCGGGAAGAGGTGGGCTAAAGCAGGCTTTCGAAAATCACGTTCCCTCTCCGCTTGGCTGGTTGAATGACCCCATGATTTGCGCAAAAATACCTTTGCGGCTTACGGCGGATGCCGAAAACGCTGTCACGATTGCTATAGCCGTCGGTGATAGTGAGGACGAGGCTTATACCTTCGCAAACCAAATACTAACAGGCGGCAATTCCGACATTGCGGTTTTCCCTGCCGAGCGCGCATCAAGGCTGAGGCTTTCCGATGCTCAGGCGGAGCGCACGATGGAGCTAATTAGCACGCTTAACTATCCCGCTCCATCAAAATCGGAAAACAGCGTTGCGCGTAATGAGCTATGGCGCTTCGGAATTTCCGGAAATTATCCGATTATTACTTTTTCTGTTAATGGCGAGGACGAGCTTGAAAGCGTGGAAATGCTCATGAAGCAGCACGCACTTTTAAAATCTCTGTATTGCCCCTTTGATCTTGTACTATTGACGGACGAGGGAGGAGACTATATGCGTCCTGCCGCCACCGCTCTTTGTGATCTACGACGCACTGTTGGATGTGACAGCCCAAACATTCACATCATTGACCGCACTTTAAATGTTGACTGCCTAATAGAAAGCTCCGCCACTCAGCGAAGAAGAGGCATAGTACCAGAAAGTCGAAAATATATTATGTCAACCTCAGAGCATTACCCTTCACAGGATTTCCCACGATACAATTGGGAAGACGACGGTAGTTTCGTTTTTTATGTTAACCATTCTCTGCCACCGCGTGCATGGGGCAACATTCTCACCAACGGTCGCTTCGGCTTCTTTGCGACGGACTGCGGCACAGGTCATATGTGGTATAAAAACGCCCGCGAGTACCGTATAAATCGCTGGCTGTGCGACAGCATTACAACTCGTGGAACGGAAAGCGCAGAGCTTAATAGCATAAGCCTTTTTGCCTCCGCGGAAGATACCGACTGCAAAGTGAGCTTTGGTCTGGGTTACGCAACATGGGAAAAGGTAATAGATAACCGCAAGTTAACGACAACGACCTTTGTTCCCACGGACACCGACGCGCGAGTTATGATCGTCAATTGGGAAAGTGGCGGCACTGTACCGATTCGGTGGAGCACCGATCTCGTCCTTAGCGGCGACGACAGCAACGCTCCGAGAGTAAGAATCAACAAAACCGATGATTTTTTCGTAGCATCAAGTCCCGAATGTCCGTTCCCCGATTCAAAGTTCCGTATATGCTCATCCGCCAAAATCGCGGGTTTCACCTCCGACCGTGGCCTGTGGCTACAGAACAAAACCGACGACAATTGCGAAATTGGAGGGTTCTTAGGCGTAAGCTTTGAGGCATCTTCCCCCTTTGTTCTGGTATGCGGCTGTGACGATGAGGAAAAGCTGAGAGAGCTCTGCTCATATGAGGCCGCGCTTGAGTCATATAAAAGCACAACCCGAAACTGGCAAAACACTGTTTCGGGCTTGAAAATCAAAACTCCTTCGGCTTCGCTCGACCGTTTGATTAACGGCTGGATTCCTTATCAAGCTATTGCCTGCCGTTTGATGGGCCGCTGCAGCATATATCAAAGCGGCGGTGCAACGGGATTCCGCGACCAGCTTCAGGACGCTGTCAACGTCTTATTACTTGACAGCTCTCCCGCAAAAGCACAGATTTTAGACTGCTGTAAGCATCAGTACGAGCAGGGCGACGTAATGCACTGGTGGCACACACTGGACTTGGAATCAAAGGGCGTTCGCACACATTGCAGTGACGACCTTTTGTGGCTGCCGTGGGCGCTCTGCGAATACACCGAAAAAACCGGCGATTTGTCGCTCTGCGATGTTTTGGTTCCATGGCTCAATTCCCTTCCCCTCAACACGGAAGAGCGTGACCGCTATGAGAAGGCAGTTTACACCGACACAAGCTCCGAGGTAATCATACACGCTCAAAAGGCGCTCAACCTTGTTCTTGAGCGCAGCACAGGCGCGCACGGACTGCTTAAAATCGGAAACGGCGACTGGAACGATGGCATGGATAAAATCGGCATCCGAGGCAGAGGGGAAAGCGTTTGGCTCACCTGGTTTTTCTCCCACACAGCACACCGCTTTGCGGCTTTGCTGAAATTGCGCGGTCAAACGGATGAATCCGAAAAATACGATAATGCTGCTACGGAACTTGGCAAAAGCGCAAACGAAGCCTGGGACGGGCAGTGGTATCTGCGTGGCTACTTCGACAAAGGAACTCCGCTCGGAAGCAAAACACAGCCCTACTGTCAGATTGATTCCATCGCACAGAGCTTTTCTTCTCTCAGCCCCGAAGCTGAAAAAGAGCGCGTAAATAATGCGCTAAGCTCCGCCGTCTCAAGACTGTTTGACAGGGAAAATCGAATAATCAGCCTATTTGACCCGCCCTTCGAAAACGCCGACCCCAGTCCAGGTTATATTGAAAGCTACGGTCGCGGCTTCAGAGAAAACGGCGGACAATACACCCACGGCGCAATCTGGCTTGTAATGGCGCTGCTTCGTGAAAACCGCCCTGACGAGGCTTTAGAGCTTATCGAGGCATTGCTTCCCGATAACCGCGATCTCGCGAACTATGAGGCGGAGCCTTTCGTTCTATCAGCCGACATTTCAAGCAACCCCGACTGCATCGGAATAGCGGGCTGGAGCTGGTATACTGGCTCTGCTGGCTGGTTTTACAGAACGATAACAGAGGATTTGCTGGGCATAAAAATGCTTAACGGTGAAATCAGTGTCACGCCAAATCTGCCGTCAAGCTGGTCGGACTGCGAAATCACGCTCCGCGACAAAAATGGCATTGAGCAGGTCTTCAAAATTGGCGAAAACAATAATACTGACGTTCCAAACGTTCCCGAATAGCAATGAATTTGAAACGCATTAAAAATTAACGAATTTGTCATTTTCAAACCAGCTAGATTGTGGTATCATATCGGCAAAGGAAAATTTAACTAAAAACAGGAACGGAGGTCAGTAATTGAACTCATCGACCGAACTAATAATGCCCAACGTGGTTCTGACTTGTCTTCAAACAGCCAAATTCAAAACCGGCTGTCTGAGTATCAATCTTTTGACGCCGCTAAACCGGGAAACCGCGTCTAAAAACGCCCTTATTCCAATGGTACTTTGCCGTGGAACCGCAAGCTTGCCCGATATGGCGGCAATATCCTCACGGCTGGACTCTCTTTATGGCGCAAGGATAAAGCCCGTGGTTCGCAAAAAAGGCGAAATTCAGGTAATCGGTCTGTATGCCGACTTTGCAGACGATGCATTTATCCCCGAAGAAAGCAGCATCCTGGAGCACATTTCCGAGCTTATGGGAGAGATGCTTCTTATGCCCAAAACCCACGGAGGACTTCTTCTCCGCGAATATGTAGAGAGCGAACGCGACAAACTGCTGGAGCTGATTCGCGGACGCATCAACGACAAGCGCTCATATTCCATGCAGCGACTATTTGAGCAAATGTGCTCGATGGAGGATTACTCCGCCGACAAGCTTGGCTCGGAGTCAGAAGCAGAAAACATCACGGTGCCTGAGCTTGCGAGGCACTATCATGACACGCTCTCTGTTTCTCCGATTGAAGTTTTCTATTGTGGAAGTGCTGAGCCCTCCCGCGTAAAAACGGCTGTTACAGCCGCTCTCGCCTCGCTCCCCCGATCTGACGAGGAGCCTGATTTGGGCACGGACATTCGCATGAACTCTATGGAGGAAAAGCCGCGCTATTTCGAGGACGAGATGCAGGTAACTCAGGGCAAGCTTGCAATCGGCTTCCGCCTCGGCGAATGCATGGATGACCCCAACACCGCAGCAATCAAGGTTTTCAATGCGGTCTTCGGTGGCAGCGTCACATCAAAGCTTTTCATGAACGTCAGAGAAAAACTCTCATTGTGTTATTTCGCAAGCTCATTTGCCGACCTGCACAAGGGTATTCTGGCTGTTTCCTCCGGAATCGAATTTGACAAATATGACGCAGCATTGTCGGAAATCATCTCTCAGCTTGAAGCCGTAAAAAACGGTGAGATTTCCGATTACGAGCTCTCAGCCGCGAAAAGCGGGATAGCCAGCGACTACCGAACAGTAGCGGACAGCCCCGGTGCTCTTGAGGACTTCTATCTCAATCAGGCCCTAATTGGTCCCGATTGCTCTCCCTCCGAGCTTGCCGCATTGGCGGAAGAAATCACGGTGGCCGAGATCGTTCGTATTGCAAAAGGAGTCGAGTGCGACGCCATCTATTTCCTACGTGGAGCAAAAGAGGAGGATAGCTGATGCAAAAGGAATATTTTAAGGACATCGACGAGACCCTCATATCAGAAGTCCTCCCTAACGGGCTAAAAATAAACATCATCCCGAAGCCCCAGTTTTCAAAGAGCTTTGCGATGTTTGCCTCCAATTACGGCGGTGCAGACAGGCGCTTTAAGCTCGCAGGAGAATGGATAAACACACCGGCCGGAGTTGCGCACTTTCTTGAGCACAAAATGTTCGATATGCCTGATGGCAATGCGCTGAACGTGCTTTCCTCGAGAGGTGCTTCGCCCAACGCATTCACAAGTTCCGGAATAACCGCATATCATTTTGAGAGCACGAGTATGTTTGACGAAAACCTCCGCACTCTGCTCAGCTTTGTTTCCACTCCGTATTTCACACCAGAAAGTGTTCAAAAGGAACAGGGAATTATCGGTCAGGAAATCAAGATGGTAGAGGACACCCCAGGCTACGTCGTTTATTACAACCTTCTCAAATGCCTCTATTCCTCAAATCCTGTACGCGATTCCGTGGCAGGAACCGTGGAAAGCATTGCGGAAATCACGCACGAAACCCTTTATCACTGTCACAAGGTTTTCTACAATCCGTCGAATATGACTCTTGCCGTTGTCGGCAATGTTGACCCCGAAAAAGTCATTGAGACAGCGCGTGAGCTTCTGTCAACCGAGCCCGGTGAAGTTCCTGAGCGCGAGTACGGTGAAAAAGAAACTGACACTCCGTATCAAAACAGCCTTTCCGCCTCGATGGAGGTTTCCGCCCCGCAGTTTTTGCTCGGGTCAAAACTTGTTCCCGAACTTAATGGCACAGCTCGCCTTCGTCAAATGCTCACAGGCGAGATTGCGCTCCGCCTGCTTTTCGGCCCTTCGTCCCCGTTTTATAACCGTCTTTATGCCGACGGTCTTATAAACAGCAGTTTTGACTATGATCTTGACTACACCGCAGGAACGGCTATGATAGTTGCAGGCGGTGAAAGTCGAAACGTTGAAGCTGTAATGAGCGAGCTAAACTCGGAAATAGTCAAAATCACATCAGAGGGTCTAAAAAACGCTCAATTTGAAAACGCAAGAAAAGCCTGCTTTGGTTCTCAGCTTCGTGTTCTGGGCTCATTTTCCGCTTTGTCGCAGACGCTTTCAGACGGAGCATTTGCTGGCTACCGTCCGCTTGACGCATTCGAAGAAATAAAGCGAATCGGACTACCAGATGTTCAAAACTTCATAACGCAAAATTTAACGAACGAAAAGCTAGCGCTCTCGGTGGTTTCGCCTCTGGAACGTTAAACGGAAAGGACAATATCAATGGAAAGCATCCCAAATGCAGCAATAACCTTCCCCATGTTTGGGGAAGGCTTTGCGGTGACAGCTCCGGGGTCCTTTAGCATATTCGGGCTCACTCTTTACTGGTACGGAACAATCATCGCAGTCGGATTTTTGCTTGCGGTATTATATGTGAATAAGCGCAGCAAAGAGTTCGGTCTTACGCAGGACAACATAATTGATATGCTGATTTGCGCCGTTCCCTCTGCAGTAGTTGGAGCAAGACTATATTACGTAATATTCAACTATTCATTGTATCAAGATAACTTTTGGAACATTTTCAAAATTAGGGATGGCGGACTGGCAATTTACGGTGCGATAATCGCCGGGCTTATCGCGGTCATAATTTTCTGCAAGGTAAAAAAAATGCCTGCCGCCCCATTCTTCGATATTGGAGCCTTGGGTCTTCTTATCGGGCAGGCAATCGGTCGCTGGGGCAATTTTATGAACCGAGAAGCTTTTGGCCGCGAAACGACAGTATTCTGCCGCATGGGACTAACTGACGCCTCCGGCAGCACAATTTTCGTTCACCCCACCTTCCTTTATGAATCCCTGTGGAACGTTTTGGGCCTAATCCTGCTCCACATCTTCTCAAAGACCGGCAAGCGCCGCTATGATGGTCAGCTTTTCGCCATGTACGTTGCTTGGTACGGCTTTGGACGTATGTTCATCGAGAGTTTGCGTACAGACAGCCTGTATCTGTTCAGCACTGGACTCCGCGTGTCGCAGGTTCTTGCCGGACTAAGCGTCGTTGTAGCTCTTGTATATCTCGCGGTAAATGGTTCTCTCCCCCATGACAAAAGCAAAATGCTCGTAAATATTGCAGCCGCCGAAGCTGCAAAAGCCGAGGAAACATCTGGTGACAGCAAAGCTGATGAAATGAAGTAATCAACATAAAATACATAGTACAAATAATTAGGAGGTACAATCATGGCAGACATCAATGAACTCAAAGGCGCATTTTTCAACACTCTGGGAACCGTAGTAGGAAAAACCCGCGGTTTTGCGGAAAAAGCGGCCGACAAGGCAAAAGACGTTGCGAATATTGCAAAGCTCAACATGGAGTTGGGCTCAGAAAAAGACACCATTGAAAAAGCATACCTTGAAATAGGCAAGCTCTATTATGAAACACACAAGAATTCTCCGGATGGTTTTTTTGTTCAGCTTTGCGATGAGATTACTCTGGCGAGCGACAACATTTCCAAAATCCTTGCCGAGCTCGATGATCTCAAGGCCGGTTTAGGCGCAAAAGGCGGAGACATAGAGGTCGAGTTTACCGAAGTAACAGTAGACGGTGCTGCAGAAAAATCAGCTACCGAAGAGGACTTTGTAAAAGAGGGCTCAGACGGAGAAGATATTCCCGAGAAAAAACCCGAAGAAGAATAAATTCGGAGAGAACGCAAAGAATGGAGCCATCGTTTTGAACGATGGCTCCATTCTTGATAATAAAATTACTCGCTCGGTGACGGCATGGTTACCTCGGGTGCAGTAATTCCACCTGGAACAAGGCTGGGTGCGGAGCTAGACGAACCTGCCGGCAATTCTTTGAACAGTATATTCAGATCCGTTCCACCTTCGATACCGCTCACAGCCCCGGTAAAAGAATATTGCCACATACTGTGCTTATAGTAGAAATCGGGCGCTTGTGCGGGTGCCCCAACCCAGAAAACGAGATTCGTAAGTCGATCCAGCTCGTAATCATAGTATCCGAGGCTACGGTAAAAATACACGCCGGCTTTATAACCCGCACTTTCGACAGTGCTGCAAAACGCAAGGCAGCAATCGGTTATTGTCGTTCCGTCCACGTTATCTACACGTGTATCTCCAACATTCGCAACGTGTTCCCAATCATAGTACACAGGCAAGCTCACATTATAGCCATCAATAATATTCAAAAGGAACGTGGCTTCCTCGGTAGCCTCCGCTGTACCCGCAGCCTGAGAAAAGAAATAAATTCCCACTTCAATTCCCGCAGCAAGCGCTCCGTCTATGTTTTTGCGAAAGCTTGCATCTTCAAAGAGCTTCCCTTCGCTATAACCTCTGTATCCCGCACGAATAATAGCGAACTGGACTCCGTCGTCACGAACCGCCTGCCAGTCGATTTCTCCCTGGTGCTCGGAAACGTCAATGCCTCTTTCTGACGCGTATTGCGTGCCGTTATAGTCAATATACGTACCATCCGAGCTAAAATCACTTTCAGAGAACGACGACACCGGAATGTCGTCATAAAGCTTGACCCACATTTCCCCTCCACTTCCGTTAGAAACGCTGACCATCCCCGCATGAGGATCGACAACGCTCGCAGTTCTGCACGAGCACAGACTAAGCAGTAACAAAGAAGCTGATAAAAGCGCTATAAATCTTTTATATGTATATTTTGCAAATGAGAATCTCATATTATGCTGCCCAAGCCTTTCGGAACTGTTAATATAGAATATATTTCAGTATTGTAACACAGTCGCAAAGCGCCGTTGTAGTATATCTTATAAAAAAACATTCGCATAAATGCCGACTTCGGAATCTATGGTTTTATGACTGCGTTTCGGATATAATACCATAGATGCTTCTTGTTTGCAATCTTACTCCGATACGGCTTCCGCAAAATATCTTCCGTTATATTTCAGATATTTTTTGAGCCGGCCTCTCCCTCTCTTCAAGGTTCTACTGACAGTTGATGGGCTTAATTCAAGCCTTTTCGCAATTTCCGTCATACTCATCTGCTCGAGATAATAAAGACTGATGAGTTCGCGCTGTCTATCCGTCAGTTCCTCATCAATTGCAATTCTCACGCGGTTGCCAAGATTCCCCCCAACATACAAAAGACCTACAAACTCCTGCAAGGCCTCATATTCCAGCTTCTTGTCTTCTGAGCCCTTCAAGGTATTCTCTCCTTTCGAAATATGCTTTGAGATAATTGGACGTGGCAAGGCAGTCTCTAGCCATTGCCGTAAGCATCGTGATTTCCCGTTTCAATTCGTATTCATTGTGTTCGCAGTTATTGTCGCGTAACAATCTTTCAGTTTCAAGCAGTTTTTTCCTGCAATTTACTCCAACTGCACGGTATTGAGCCGAAAGTTCCAGCATGTCAGGCATAATCCTTCTCTCCATTCTTTCAAAAAGCTAAAATTTATGTTGACAAAAGTATATTATTTTGCTAATATTAATCTCGCTGATGACGTGCTGGTGTAGCTCAGCCGGTAGAGCAGCTGATTTGTAATCAGCAGGTCGGGGGTTCGAATCCGTCCACCAGCTCCAGCTCATTCAGCGCTACAATTTCATATGGAGGAGTTCCCGAGTGGCCAAAGGGGGCAGACTGTAAATCTGTTATCAGTGATTTCGGTGGTTCGAATCCACCCTCCTCCACCA
>CAZLLK010000084.1:0-10586 GCA_964560435.1 uncultured Oscillospiraceae bacterium | reverse complement strand
CTTCCATGCCATCGGCATTTCGATTATACTTCTCGATAATCCGAGGCTCATATTCGCCATTCCTGTCACGCGGGATTTTCACCTGAACCTCACCCAACTGCGATTTTATAGTCTTTTGAGAATACCCGTTTCGGTAGTTTTTCGACACCGTTGTTTCGTCATTTTCTGATGTTCTTTCACTCTTTTCGTAGCCGAGCTTGTTGTCCAATTCGCACTCCATGACCTGCTGAAGAACGTCCCTGAACATTTCTTTCATTGCTGCCATGACTTCTGTGGTGCTGCCGAAATTTTGGCTGTTTACATACTCTTTCATCAATTCTGCCGGTGTTGCTGACATAAAAAAACTTCCTTTCAGATTAAAAATTCTTCTTACTTGAATTCTCGCCTGAAAGGAAGTCTCTTATTCACTTTTACACAAAATTTTCTGCTGTCTCGCCACAAAATTAAGCGCGCCGCTCTTTGAATAAGGTGTAATTATCATTTCTATCTGCAACTAAATTGTTGAGTAATCCAAAAAAACAATAGATCTAGAAAACAGCTGTTTGTAGATTTAACAGAGTTTGAGTAGACAATCAACACTTCGGAGGAATGCTTGGTTAAATCTATTTATATAAAGTTGTAGATAAATATGTGGGCGCACACTCGATACCTCGGGAGAGCGTCTGACTGGCAGTCAGAAGGTCAACGGTTCGATCCCGTCCGTCTCCCCCACAGTCGAATAACGGCCTAAAACGAAAGTTTCAGGCTGTTATTCGTATATTTAAGCAAAATTCCGTGGGGCAATTGAGGCGCTGAACAAGGAACTGGATGGTAGTTCGGAGCCATTATTGTGCGTTTGTCATCAACTCATCATACTGGTCACGCGAAAGCGTGCAGTGATAGAAAAGTTGATAGTACTCGGAAGCTTTTTCGTAAAGGTCATAATCCGCCTGGTCGGGATAAAGCAGCTTTCCGAGCCACAGCATTCCCAAATAACGCTGAACCGAAGCGGGAAAGCCCAGCCAGTTATACGGTCCGAAAGGAACTTCGTAGTATTCACCGCTTGAAATCGCCGTAAGCTGAAGCCACGTTGGGTCACTGCCCACAGTGTCATAGACAGAATTCGGTGCAAAAACGACAACCGAGGGATCCCACTTCAAAAGCTGTTCCATGTCGACCTCATTGCCCGTTCCCTTTGAAGAGGGTTCATCAACAACCGCGACGTTATTGCTCATCATATCCAGTATTTCTGCATGATAAGAGCCTTTTGCTACCACATTCAGCCCTGCTTCGCCCATACAATACAAAAGCTTTACTTTATTATTCGCCCCGACCTTTTCCGTGAGCTTCTGCATCATCGTATAGGTGTCATCGCAATAAACAGCAAGCTTTTCAGCTTCTGCTTCCATTCCCAAAAGCTTACCCAGTGCACGGTAAGTATCCCCCACTGTAGCTGTGTTGGCAGAAATATGTACAAATGGAATGTGCGTTTTTTCCTGCAAGGCATCCATATCCTCAACAATGGTATCCTTAGGTTCTCCAACATCGATAACAACATCGGGGTCGGCTTTTAAAAGTTCCTCAAGGTTAATTTCACCCTTAGTTCCATAGAGCTGACCGATTTTCGGCAAATTGTAGTACTTGGGAGCAAAGTATTTTGATGCTGTTGCATCCCATTCGCTTGATATTCCGACCATTTTGTCTGGGGCAAGTGCAAATACAACGATTTGCGCCAGTGGGCCGCTAACGGCTATTTTTGTAATTTTTGATGGAAGCTCCACAACACGCCCTGCGGAATCAGTGAAGGATACGGTTTGACCTTCCGCGGGTATTTCCGGTGTCGCGGCTGTCGATGTTTTCGCAGTTCCTGCGCACGCTGAAAGCGTTGCAAGAAGCAGCGATAGGATTAGTAATATTGGAACTATTCTTTTCATTTTAAGGATTTCCTTTCTATTTGTGTTTGGTTGACTACTATTCTTTTGTTATATTGCTTGCTTAGGCACAAACACTCGAACTCTGTCATTGCACAGACTTTGTACCTCAACATCAGCAGTGTATAGTTCCTGCATCAGTTCGGCGGTTATGATTTCCGCGGGTAAACCATTACCCACCACTGTTCCGTTTTTTAGAGCAAGAATATGGTCGGAAAAAAGGTATGCCTGTTCGGGATTGTGTGTGGACTGTATAACTGTGTAGCCGTCCTTTACCAACGACTTTGCCTGCTCCATAACGCGAAGCTGATTTCCGTAATCAAGGTTTGCTGTCGGCTCGTCCATAACAAGTAGCTTTGTATTTTGTGCAAGCGCCCTTGCGATAAGCGTAAGCTGGCGCTCTCCACCGCTTATACGTGAAAAGCTTTTTTTCGAAAGATGTGCTATCCCCATTCGCTCCAGCGCATCTTTCGCCCTTCTTTTCTGAATAGTTCCAGGACGAGTTATGGCTGACAATTGAGAAGAGGTTCCCATCAGCACCATGTTGAAAACGCTGTAATTGAAAGCAGGATAATGCAATTGCGGAATATATGCAATTTGCCGTGCAAGCTCTGCCGAAGAAATTTCGCGTACATTTTTGCCGTTGACCTCAATTGACCCGCCATACGTTGAAAACAACCCAAGCATACAGCGCAAAAGCGTACTTTTTCCCGCTCCGTTGCAGCCAAGTATACTCATAAGCTCGCCGTCTTCCGCATCGAAAGAAACGTTTCTGAGAACCGTGTGCGTGTCATAGGAGAAGCTTAGATTTTTAACTGCTATACTCATTGGGGTTCCCCTTTTCGTGTTATTAGCCAAACAAAAAACGGAGCACCAATAAAGGCAGTCAGAATACCTATGGGTATCTCTGTTGCAAGAAGATTGCGTGAAATATTGTCGACAAGCAGGAGAAATATCGCTCCGAACAACATTGATGCAGGCATAAGATATTTATTATCGTTGCCCACTAATCTGCGGCACAGGTGCGGAATAACAAGACCAATCCAGCCAATCATACCGCTGACTGATACGCTTGCCGCCGTGACGAGTGTTGCACACAATACGACTATAATCCGAATGCGTCCTGCATTCACGCCTATACTTTTTGCTTCGTCATCTCCCAGGGTTAGAACATTTATCCGCCAACTCAGAAGCAACAGAGGGATTAGCCCTATCGCCATGGGAAAAACTACGAATACTGCCTCTGATGCCTTTGCTCCGGAAAGACTTCCCATAAGCCAGTATGTAATTGCAGGAAGCTGATTTGAGGGGTCTGCGACTAATTTTATGAACGACGTTCCTGCTGAAAACAAGGAGCTAACCATAATCCCTGAAAGAACGAGGGTAAGAACCTGCTTGCCCTTCGCCTTCTTGCTTATCGCAAATACAATCACGACAGTTACAAGACTGAATACGAACGCCAAAAGTGTAATAGTTGAACCGCTACCGCCAAGCAGGATGCCCAGTGCTGCGCCAAATGCCGCACCCGAGGTCGCACCCAGAATATCAGGTGCCGCCATAGGATTTCGAAAAACTCCCTGATAGGAAGCTCCTGCTGCCGAAAGGCAGCACCCCACCATGCACGCAAGCAAAATACGGGGTAGACGGATATTAAACACAACTATTTCCATTTTATCCGTCCAAAACTGAGTTACAGGCGCAATTTTGCTCCAGAGAATGCAGACGAGCTCTCTAATGGGAACAGGGTATCTGCCCAGCATGAAAGAGACCATAATGGACAGCAACAGGAGAAATACCAAAGACCAAAGGATAGCCTTAGGCGAGACGTTTTTTTTAATCTTTTTCATTCGTTTGATCCTAAAGGCCCTTCGTTATTTATATTGATACTGTGTTGAGCCGTGCAAATTCTTCGGGTGTATTTACATTTATAAGATACTTTTCGGCGTGAGTTGACTCCTCAAGCGGAATGAAATTAACTTTCATTTGCTCGTATGCATCTATAATTTTAAATTCTTTTGAATGTATCTGTTTCTCAAAAATATCTACTGCGCTTTTTTTATAAACTGCGCAGAGCGGATGCATATGTCCATCCTTAGAAATAGGGACAACTGCATCATAGCCAGCCTCGACCTTTGAGCATATGTACTCCGCCAAAGAAAGTTTAAACAGCGGCACATCGCAGGGGATACAAAAAAGCGCGTCAGACTTGCAAGCACAAAGTGCAGCGTGCAGGCCGCTAATCGGCCCGCAGTTCGGATAAATATCTTTAACAACGGGCAAACCATATTCTTCATATTGTTTGTCGTCGCTTGTTGACAAAATGATTTCTTCAAAGCCCCCGAGTTCCTTGGAAATGCGTCCCAAGAAGCTTTGCCCTTCATAGGGCAGGACAGCCTTGTTGGTTCCCATTCGGCGGCTTTTTCCGCCCACTAAAATAACAGCTCCAATTTTCATATAGCTACCTCCGAAAGAATAAAAAAACAGCGCAGCTGCCAATGAAAAAAGGTGCTGCGCTGCCTTTCAGGCATAGCAAAGCTACGCCTATGGCGCAAATTTGATGCCGTAAATAATTACGGGACATCAAAGTTCCTTTTTTCACATAGGAAGGCCGACGTGTTTCCACGCAAACCCCGGGGATTTTGTCATTTAACAACACTATTCGGTTTAAAAAAATCCCGGCGCAGCACCATGCCGTAAGGTTTAGGTGCTTTTGCTCAAAGAACGATATTCAGTTTTAATTGATAATTTGAATCGGTGCTTCTATGATATTTTTTCAATTCGGCAAGGTACTCGTCTATGCATTGGCGTGTACATTTCATCACTGTCTGTGCTGGAAACCAGCTCATTTACATTAACACCGTACTTAACATTGTCATAAACAAGTCCTCTGCCGTGGCGAATGTATACATATCCTTCAGCCGCATACTTGCTGATTTCAGCTACTATTTCTGCGCTTGATGCTTTGGTTACTATTCTGACCTTTTCGCCATCTGCAACACCTAATTTTTCAGCATCTGCTTCGTTCATTAACATTGCGTCGGCGTCTTTTCCCTTGTTCCATTCAGGATTGCGCAGACTGGTGTTGGCAACTGTTTCGTGATGAAGTCCAGAATGTAGAATCATAGGCATATCTGCTGGCATTTTTAGCTTTTCAAGCTCATTTTCTATGGTTGCGGCCTTCATCTGGTCATCCAGCTCTTCAATCCTCAAGGCGAACTTTTTGTCCTCAGTCTTAATCATGCTGAAATTGTCGCGTGTGAAGCGGGATAGAATCATGCCTTCAGGATGCTTTAGGATGTCGGCAAAAATGGCTTCCGTAATTGTTAAATCATCATCTGGATATCCAACTGCTGCGGCACCTGCTTTGAAAGCCTTGCTTGCTCCCATGAGTAGTCCGACAATCAGTGCTTGGTTCACAGATCCTAACGCCGGAGATAGTGTTTCGGCAAGAATGACGGGCATGATTTTTGCATATTCCATGTTTTCCTGAATATACATCATGAGCTCCATGCAATATGCCGTTATGCCATCCTTTCCCGCGTCGTAAAGTGACTGCGGAAGTTCTGGAACAAATCCCATTTCCTTCATTAACGCAAGCATGATTGCCGAGCCTTCTCTTTCTTCGTCGCTTAATGGCTGGAGCACAGGCTGGCGCATCTGGAAGTATAAATCCGGATAGGAGTAGTTGAAGCACGTGGTATCATATGACTCCATATAGCTTAAGCTCGGCAGAACATAGTCGCACAAACGGGCAGTTTCCGTGTAGGCAATCTCGATGCAGACAGACAGTTCCAAAGCCTCAAAAGCCTTTTCATAAGCCAGTGTGTCAGGATAGGAGCGAAGTGGGTTGCAGCCGCTGACAATAAGTGCTCTTAAGTGGTCGGGATTATCATCCAAGACTTCGTCTGGAAAAATCGCCGGAGGGAATACCCCGCAGACAGGGAACATATTATGCTTTGCCGTACGGATAGTTTTGGGGTTGCGCTCATCCGAATTACTGCCCATCGGATAAAGCAGGGCAGGAACTATCTGTCCGCCCTCAACACAAAGGCGGCCCGTGATGGCTCTCAAAACGACAAGCATATAGCTATTGATGGTGGAATTTCGGTTCATGTAAATGCCGAGGTCTTGATGGATAGCGGACTTTGTCTGCGCTATCAAACGAGCTACTTCGACTACAGTGTCATAATCGAGTCCGCAGACCTCTGTAATTGCACGCTTTGCATCAAAGCCATCAAAAAGCGGAGCTACCTCGTCCCAACCGTTTACGTGCTCTTCGATAAATGCCTTGTCTTCCCAGCCATTATCCAGAACTATTCTAATCACGGACTTAAGTAACATTGTATCTGATCCTGGCTTTAGCTGAAGGTGCAAATCGGCGTGCTCAGCTGTTTCCGAAACGCGTGGGTCAATGACAATAAGCTTTTTATTTGGGTCTTTTTGCAGATTTAGTATCAGTTCACGTGCACGAGGCTCCTGATTACTCATCCAACCGTTCCAGCCCCATGCGACAAGTGTATCCGCATTGTGAGCATCGCTCATGAATGGCGTTCCCTGTTTACCCTGCACACGTCCGTCCACCCAGTACACATTGGAAAATTCTTGAGCAAGTGAGGAATAGTAATTGCGGGAGCCAAGAAAGCCCATCAGTCTTTGTCCCAATGCGATTTCCATTTGGCCGCCGATAGCGCCTCCGCCCATATAGGCGATAGTTTTTCCACCATGCTCAGCCTTAATTGCAAGGAGCTTTGCGGAGATTTCTTTGATTGCCTGATCCCACGAAATACGCTCGTGATGATCACCAACTTTTTTCATTGGATAATAAAGCCGGTCGGCATTGTGCGCGTAGTCTGCCATGCTTAAACCTTTACGGCAGCAGTAGCCCTTTGAACGAGGATTGTCCTTGTCGCCCTTAACTTTCACGATATGGTTGTCCTCAACCATCATCTCAAGTCCGCAGTTCTGCGCACAAAGCACGCAGCCGCTTTTTTTCCATTCTCCCGTGGTGTTCACTTCCTTATTAGTTCTTGGTTAATCATCGACTCGCGCAGGTTTTTCCTTATATTTCGGGTATATAAAAGCAATATTGCCTGTTCAGTTTCTTGGTTAACCAGCAAATTCATGCTATCATAGTAGTCTGGTCATGTCAATAGACAAAAATGATAGAAAAGCGCATTTCTTTGTGCATATTGACTTGATTAAGAATCTGCGAGATAATGGCATCTCAAAGGTCAATATGATATGGGAGGACTTTATGCCATATAGTAAAATAGAAATTCCAACACCAAAGGAATTATTCATCCGCCAGATTGAGGATCAAATTATTTCTGGGCGGCTTGCGGTCGGAGAAAAGTTGCCCACAGAGCGCGAGCTTGAAACTGAAACTGGAATAAGCAAATCCGTAATTCATTTTGCGCTGAAGGATCTTGAGCGAATAGGTTTTGTTAAGATAATCCCACGTCAGGGCATCTATGTGGACGATTACGCGCGGTCCGGCTCCTTTGAAACCTTGAACGAAATACTCAGATATAACGGCGGGAAGCTTACCGTAAAAATGTTGACGGAAATGACCGAGCTTAGAAATGCACTTGAAGGCGGTGCCCTAATAAAGCTTGCAACGAACCACTCAGATGAGGACATTAACAAGCTTCGAGCTTCAGTCGATGAACTGAGGGAAGTTGCCGGGGAGGATATGCACCCTTCGGAGCTAGCCGAAATTGCGAAAAAATTCCACTATCTGATTTGTGATTTGAGCGGCAACGACATGTTCCCGCTTGTAATGAACGCTTTTGCCCCCTTGAGTAATTTGGTATGGCAGTATTGTGTTCATTTTTGGGGTGCTGAGCGATTTATTGAACATGATGAAAAAATCATCAGCATGATTGAGCACGGAGAGGGACACGAAGCCCAGAAATTCATAGAGGATCTTTTTGCTCAATATCTTGAAGCGAACAAAGAGTATTTTTAATGTTAACTTTCAAAGCGTCAAATCTTCATTACCAGGTATTAGTTGAGAAATATTTACGAGGACAGCCGACTTTGTTTAGAAGTCGACTGTCCTCATAGTTTCTCACAGCAAATTGCGGCGCTACGTCTTCTCAGCTCGTAACACCATCCAATTGATGAAATTTGAATTTTGAATTCAAGTAATTACTTTTTGCTATTTCACAATTGTTTTAACAAATCTATCAATAACCACGGCCACTTCCGCTCTTGTGGCGGTGCCTTGAGGAGCAAAGCTGTCGCCCTCTCTTCCGGTTATCACCTTTGTTGCTTGGCAGTATTTCGCGCCGTTAGTTGCCCATGATGAAATGCTTGCGCTATCAGAATATGTAAGCGCGCCATCTGCCGCAGCTGCCTTCTTTAGGAGCGTCGCAAAGTTTAGCATAATGACTGCCATTTCCTCGCGTGTTACATTCTCGTTTGGAGCGAACTTGTTTTCCCCAATGCCCTTGATGATGCCGTTTTCACTCGCCCATGCAACATACTTGAAGTAGTACTCGTTTGCATCAACATCGGAGAAAGTGCTTGCCCCAGACACGTTTCCATAAGAACGCTCATAGAGTCTGCCGATTGCCGTTACAACCATCGCTCTTGTCATGCCCTCATTTGGGCTGAACTTATCTTGCTCTGTCCCAAGGAAAGTCTCGCGCTAAGTTACAAAGTCAATGCTTGGCTTTGCCCAGTCTATGGTGTTGTCCGTGAAATTCTTCTTGTTATCCCCAAACTCCACCTTGCCGCCGGCAGGTGCAACATATTTGTAGAGATTCCGATTATCGCAGAAAAACCAATATAACTCTTTTTGTCATTTTGTACGCAATACGGAAGTGCGTTTTTCTTTACAAAAGCAGCGGCAATTTTGTGACTGTTGCTGACTGAAAAAGTGTACTTTTCAGTTGCGCTAGTGCTCTTGCCATCCACCAAGACATCTGCGACTACATATACTTCATCAGGGGTAAGTGTGGCAGTCTTGTTGTCGGTGCTAATGGTAATGCGCTCCTGTGATGTTGACTTTTTCACAAGAACGTTGGCTAACGGTTAACGGTCTGTTCAAAACAACTGTGAGCGTTGGGTCTCCCGAAAGGTTAAGCATACTTGCAGCGACTACGCCAAGCGTGCCACCGGAAATAGTCACCAGGTCACCGTAGCTCACGATTGCAGTCTTTCCAGGCGACTCCGTGCCGCTGCCAGTGGCGTCGATTGTGACGTTGCCTGTATTCGTTGCAGACAACACTCCGGTTGCTCCCACTCTTGAATCTTTGACCTCCAAGCTTGAAGTACTGTTTAATTTAATCACTGTAGGACCACTCGAAAGGGTTTGACCGTTTAAGTCGAGGATGATGTTTTTGTCGGTGATGGTTACAGTTTTACCGACGCTAAATGTTGCCCCTAATTTTATAGTTGTTGGGGTGCCACCTATCGCCGCTTCGATTGCCTGATTTAATTCGGGTTCGGTCATAACTCCGTAGCTTGCTGCCTTTTCCACAAACACGTTGATGTTATTCTCCTCAACTGTACAAGTGTATTTACTTGTGCCCACGGTTGCTTCCGTGACAGTTGCAGGCAGATAGAGATAGAAAGAATTATCGTCTCCAACGTGCTTGGCTGGAATTTTAAAATCGACCCCGTCTACCTTCACCTTAATATCGTTACCGCTTGTAAAGCCCGTTGCAGGCAGTTTTGCAAGGTAAACATCGGTTGTGCCGTTGGTTGGGGCGGGGTCGATTTGGCCATATCCCACATTCACCGAGCCACCGGTGATGATGGTCGTGCCGCCTTCGCCTCTATTGCCACTGCCGATGCAATTAGTGCACATGTAGCCACTTTTTGCAGTAACAGTGCCGCCTGAAATGGTAATTGTGCCGCCTGCGCCAGTATCTCCGTCACCGATGCCTGCACCCTGGTTGCCGCCGGTTGCGTTAAGCGTGCCAGTGCCGCCGATTGTCAGCATCGCGCCCGCAGTTACCTGCAAGCCGGCTTTATTCTCTCCGCTTTTCAGTGTGTTTGCGCCCGATAGTGTGAGGTTTACCGTAGCTCCTGTCATATCAAAGGCACAGGCGCCTGATGTGGCGCTTACGTCAATGTTCACGCTGCTGAGGGTGATGTTCGCTGTTGTGCCGTTTTTCACCACAATTTTGTCGGTGTTGGTTGCGCCTGCTGCCATCGAAATGGTGCAATCGCCTGTGACGGTCAACACCTTAGCGGCGCTGTCGTAAGTCGCCGCATTGTCGCCACTCACCGTAAAAGCTCCGGTGTCTGCTGCAAAAGCCGGCATTGTAAAGGTTGGCAGCATAGTAAATACCATACACACCGCAAGTAGTATTGATAGAGTTCTTTTTTTCATGTGATTTCCCCTTCATTATATCCGTGGCAATATGAAACTTTCCATTTTGAATCGTAGCATAAATTAGGGATTGAAACCGTTTTTGGCGTAATTGTCGAGTTGCGCTGAAGAATATGTAAGATAATGTATTTTAAGCACCCTACTGCAAATTTTACAGTAGGGTGCTATATAAATTTGATTGTGTAAAGTAATCACACCGCCGTCAATATGTATGAACCACCATCTATGAAAAAACGCCAAAAATTAATCCAAATTCCCGAATATGATTGACTCCCTCTGTAAGAGGATAAATATATCATCCTAAAGGCTAAAAATCGATTTCAAAACAAGAA
>CAZLLK010000083.1:0-10774 GCA_964560435.1 uncultured Oscillospiraceae bacterium | reverse complement strand
CCGCCATGGCCCGTTGGTCAAGTGGTCAAGACGGAGGCCTCTCACGCCTCAATCGAGAGTTCGACTTTCCCACGGGTCACCATTTCCCACTACCTTTCGGTGACAAAATTTAATACGCGTATATGGTGAATAACCATTTACATAGTTGGTGTTTTTTACGATGAGGGTCCACCCGTTCCCATTCCGAACACGGAAGTTAAGCTCATCTGTGCCCACAATACTTGACTGGAGACGGTCCGGGAAGATAGGTCAATGCCAACACAGCAGCTTCGCTTATGCGGAGCTGTTTTTTTTGTGCATATATCTAATGCGCAAAATTATATTTAGATTATTTTGGAAAACCATTGCCAATAGATAATAAATTTTATATAATAGTTCTGCGACAATTGGGAAGGTGGGATTATAATGACTCAAGGAGCAGCTGCGCAAATTTCGAATACTTATTCGGAGTATATTACCAAACTGCCGGGCGTAATAAATGCTAATGTGGTATTTATTGATGGAGAGATTGAAGAAATTCATGTTCTTTCCGACACGTTCCGTACTCCTAAGCAAATAGTTCGCGACATCCAGTCTTTATTTCAGGCTCAGTTTCAAAAAGAAATCGACCATAGGATAATTAGTGTTGCTCAAATTGAGAGCGAACTAAATCCTACTTCGAGGCATTCGCCAAGACTCGTAATTGAGACTGTAACAGTGGCTAAGAAAAGGGAACAGACGGATGTTGAGGTTACTCTTTCCTTAGACGGGAAAATGTTTATTGGAAAGCAATCATCATTAAAAGATAATTATGATGTTTACAGGGGTATTGCTCAGGCAACAATAAACTCGATTTCACTAGCTAACGATTCTTCGCAGAAGTATACCGTTTTAGATGTCCGATTCTCTGAAATTGCCGCAGAGAGAATGGCCATTGTTTGTGTTTCTTTATCTTCGTCCAGTAACATTGTCTGCCGTTGTACAGGGACTGCATTTTCTCTTGATGATGATTCTGTCGCAATAGTAAAAGCCACTCTTAGCGCAGTCAATAGAAGAATTGGATATTAGAGATTCTTCGCCATTACTTTTGAAAAAGCGGGTTCACAAAAATTAGCGAAGCGGATATAGCCTGTTTAATTAGCGGAGAACAGAGTTCTTAACAGGAGGCTATATCATAATGAAAAAGAGTTCTATTCTTGTTGCTCTGACCGCTCTCGTATCTGTCATTGCTTCTGCCGGCGCCTTGGCTTCTTGGCACTAATTAGCAAATTAAGACACCTTTTTCTGTTTAGGATGTAATTCTTAACTTATTTGTGAACCCGTTTTTTATTGTTTCAGAATCGTAGGAGAAGAAATATAGATGAAACTTTCTGCAAAGGTATATGCAGTAATTATTTCCACTTTAGGAATTTCACTTGGAATATATTGCGTAATTATAAGCGTAAATGACTTAATACAGCTGCCTAATTTGAAGGCTGAACTCAGTCATATTTCAGTTTTTGTTATAATCTTAATTCTTTGCCGAAGTTTACCAATTTACATAAGGGATGACTTCGCCATAGATATGGGGTTTATTGGATATTTTGCTACGGGTCTTGTTCTGGGTCCAAATCTTTCAACTGCAATAGTGTTTGTCACATCATTCTTTGTGGTTATGCCGACACCAGGACCTGAGAAAAAGTATGAACATGTATTCAATACTGCACCGATAAAAACAGCTTTTAATATTGGAAACTTCTGCCTTTCAGTTTTTATTGGAGGTAAGGTGTTTATTTGGACCGGAGGCGCTGCCGGTGCTTTATCATTACCTGGGGCTCTTTTTCCTGCAATAGCAATGGTACTTACTATTTTCTCGGTTAACAGTTATATTCTTATTTTACTGTTTAGGCTTAATCTTGGTACCCCGTTCTTTGTTTCCGTAGTTCAATATCTTAAAGATTTTATACCAAGTGTTTTTGCGGCGGCTCCTATAGGCTATTTTATTGCTCTATTTATGTCAATGCAATCGGGAGAATACCTTGTAATTCTCTTTATACTGCCGCTCATGCTAACCCGCTTTTCATTCACGTTGTATATCGAAGCAAAGCGAAATTACTACATCATGCTTAGAACACTTACATATTCTATAGAAGCGAAGGATGATTATACAAGAGGACATTCTGAACGTGTCGAAAAATATTCTAAAATTCTTGCTAGTGAAATGCACCTAACTCATAGTCGAACTGAAAACATAGCTGTTGCTGCGCTCTTACACGATGTCGGAAAAATCGGTATAGATGAGAGTATATTGAAAAAACCTACAGGTCTCTCCATCGAGGAACGAAGCATAATCGAGAAGCATCCAGAAATCAGCGTACAAATCTTAAAGGAAGTTAAGCTTGCTCCGATAGTTTTCGAGATGATTTTGCATCATCACGAGAGATATGACGGAACGGGCTATCCTTCCGGTATATGCGGTGAAGATTTGCCTATAGATGTATTCGTTTTGAGCGTGGCCGATACTTACGATGCTGTAACCAGTACTCGCCCATACAGCGAGGGGCTTTCACCAGAACAGGCCAAACAGGTTATTATCGATGAAAAAGGAAAGCAGTTCAGTCCAAAGGTTGTCGACGCTTTTGTTAAGGCGTATGACAAAGGTAAAATGACTTTGATTTCAAGGGATTCAGAACGTGATTTGTTCTTTGTATAATGATATAAAATCTGAATGGAGCATGGAGAAAGTCAATGCTTTTATTTACAAGTGTTATTTTGGGATTAATTGTTGGCACAATCAGAAGGGGAAATCTCTTCCGATTGAATAACCTTCGCTGGATTTGGCTAGCTATTCTTCCTTTGGCGTCTGTCTTTTTAATGAAGGCTTATCCTTCCGTTCCGTTGTTGCCCAAGGCTGCGGCGACTACATTTTCATATCTTTGCGTAATGATCTTTGTAATAGCAAACCGTAAATATAAGCTGCCGTCTGTTTTACTGGGGCTCGGTACTATGTGCAATTACCTAGTAATTGCTGCAAATAGCTTCCGTATGCCCATTTCAGTGAAGGCGCTTTCGATATATTCAACCATGACTCCCGCGGCAGTAATAGCCCAGCGCGCTGATTATTTTGTCGCTACTGACGGAGCTAATCTGATGTTTCTTGGCGATGTTATTTATTTTCCGATAAAGATTTTTGAAGGTTTTCTTAGTATTGGTGATATTCTGCTTTCAATCGGTATGTTCATGCTGATTGTTCAGGTCATGGGAAGGAACTGCTTCGGCCGCAAAAAAACAACTGAAGATGTAAATTGATAGCAGACACATTGTCTGCGAGAGTATATATAAATATCCCCTGTAAATCTACGGTTTACAGGGGATATTTGCTATTGTTTTTCTGCGAGCTTCATTACAACGTGTGAACAAAGAAGCATTCCGGCGGTGGCTGTAACCCAGACGAGGCTACCTGGAATGCTGCGTCGGCCTGGAGGAGGTTCTTCAGCGTCTTCGGGTTTAAGCGGCAGTTCATTACTGTAAACAACGGGAAGATGGTTAATCCCTCGCTTGTGAAGCTCCTTTCTGACCACTCTGGCCAGAGGACAGTTCTCCGTCTTCGAAATATCGGTTATGCGCAGGGCTTCTGAATTCGTTTTGTTGCCTGCACCGAGAGCAGAAACGATGGGGATGCCGCGACTTATTGCAGTTTCTATAAGGTCAAGCTTGCAGGCTACTAAATCTATGCAGTCAACTACAAAATCATAATGTGTACCGAAAAATTGTTCCCGGGTAGCTGCTTCGTACCTCAAAACTAACGGATTTGCGATAACTTCGGGGTTGATGTCCCGCAGCCTATCTGCCATGACCTCGGCTTTCGTTTTGCCGAGCGCTGAGTATGTTGCAACTAGCTGACGGTTTATGTTGCTCTCACCCACTGTGTCCTGATCGATAAGAGTGATTTCGCCAATTCCCGAGCGGCAGAGCGCCTCTGCGCACCAGCTTCCGACACCGCCAAGGCCAAAAACTGCAACCTTGCTGTTTTTGAGCCTGTCCATAGCGTCATTGCCCAGCAGCATTTCGGCTCTTAAAAAGCGTTCTGACATTTTGACCTCCCAAATGCAAATAACAAGTTTTGCGCCCATAGAATTTGTAGTACAAATCTGTATTTTCAGGCAAAACGACGAGTTGAAAAAAGTGCCGCGGTACGGAGAATTTCCGAACCGCGGCAGCTCTATTTATAGGTTTATTTTACCAATGCTGCGGTAAATCCGTTTGTAATCGTGTAGTTTACAAGGAGAGAGTCTTTCCAAGATGTATAGTCCTTTTCGCGTGCACCGGTTTCGGCGAGCGTGTCGCAATAGGGCTTACCTTCGCCGTTGACATAGTAAATGACGTGGTAGCCACAGTAGCTGCCCTCGTTAAATACAATGCCTGTGTCGCCGGTTTTTCTTCCTGCGGCATAGCACCAGTCGTTAAACTCTGGAACCATCTGACCCTTATAAACGTTCTCATAAAGTCCGCCCTTGGTGTTAGAGCCACCGTCTTCGGATTTCGCGTTGGCAAGTGTTGCAAAGCTGTCTTCCGTTTTGTCTCCGGCTTTCCACTCTTTGAGCAGATCTTCGGCGGTTTGCTTTGCTGTGGCCTTTGCTTCATCTGTGTATGCACCGTCGCTGTCAGCGACAGCTTTTATAAGGATATGCCGGACATTGACGGTCTTGTAGCTGTTATCATCGCGGGAAATGTAATAAAGAGCATAGTATCCTGTGTCGGTTGCAATAACGGTTGTGTCGCCTTCTGCGCGGCTTGCATCCTTAAGCCAGTCGGCATAGACTTCGGGTAATTTGCTTCCTTCAGTGGTGGATTCTGAGGCTTCTTTAGTTGTCTGTTCAAGAACTGCCTTTTTAAAGGAGTCGGCAGTGGTGGCGTCTGCAACGATTGCGTCCGCAATGGTTTTTGCCTTTGCCATAGCAGCAGCGATTGCAGCTGCATCAGGAGATGCGGAGGGGGAAGCAACTGCTGCATCGGGTGATGCGGAAGCGACTGTGGGGTCAGGGGTCGGGGCGGGCACAGAGCCGTCCACGAGGTAGCTGATATACGTGAATTTATCAAGCTTGTCCTTGTTTTCGGAATAATATTTTTTGAGATCATCGCTGGTGTAGGTGAAAGAATCGTTCATCTGCTGGGCATAGGCCTGAGAAATGTAGTATTTCTCTAAAAGCCCGCCAATTTCACCAACAGTACTGCCCTTGCCGTAAATGGAAGCAAGATATGCGTCTGCGGTTGAAAAATCTGAATCCTTGTGGCTTGACTTCAGGTTTTCTATGCTGGAATCAAGAGAAGCCTGATCCTCGGCGCTGAGCTTGAATCCAGCTTTCTGAGCCTCATCGTAATAGGCTGTAATTTCTTTCATTGTGCTCTGAGCCGATTCCTTGAAGAAGTCCGCCCAAGTTTGGGTTTCGGAGTAATTCTGCGTATCGAGCGGCTTTGTTGTGTCTAGTCCCATATATTGGAGATAATTGCTATTCTGCTGTACAAAATTGTTATAGGTTGATATATTAAAAAAGTTGCATTCTGCGGCGGTATAGCTTTGATTGCCGATTTTTAAGGCAGTGAAATTGCTGTAAAATAAGTTTGAGCTATAAACAACAATGGCGACTATTACTACGGCAACGATAATGCCCACGATGGATTTAGATCTACGTTTGCGCTTGAAAGCTTTTTCGGCTTCCTGCTGAGCGATTAGATTCTTGTCCTTGCCCTCTTCACGCAGCTGTTTGCGAACCTTCTTTTCCTGCGATGCACTCATGTTATGTAATCATTCCTTTACTTCATTAAATATAGACGCTATTCAATATAGACACTTAGTGATTATAACTCAAATACCTGCTGGTTTCAAGAGTTAAAGTTTGAAACAAATTTAAAACTTAACGATTTAAGTGTGTTGTACTTTCAATGCGGGCAAACGCGACTCATAGGATTGAATATTAACACGAAGTTCTTTCACTTGGTTCTCAGGAATAATATTTTCTATCAGCTTGTAAAGCACTGAAAAAAATCGACATAATATGGCAAAATATTTTGGGATTATTTATTGACAAATGTATATGGATGTGCATAACTCTGTGGACTATGTTCATAAACTGCGTCAATTGTGTACCATCCGTGAACAAAACAGGAAAAAACACAAATAATCACAAGTTGTTGAATGAGAATAAACGTGGTAAAATAAGTTTATGATAAAACTGTAACTTCAGAGTTATACAATTTATATAATTATAAAGGAAGAAAATATAATGACAAATCGTGCTAATGAACCAAGCAATCTTCGGCTTGCAGTTCTTATTGACGCTGATAACGCTCCTCGCGACTGCCTTAAGAGTGTTATGGAGGAAGTTGCGATATACGGAACTCCGACAATAAAAAGAATATACGGCGACTGGACAAGTCCCAATGTGGGTGGCTGGAAAACGAGCCTTTTGGAGAATGCTGTAACACCGATTCAGCAATACGGCTACACTACGGGCAAGAACTCCACAGACTCTGCTATGATTATTGACGCAATGGACATACTTTATGCAGGCAAAACCGACGGATTTGTTCTGGTTTCCAGTGATAGCGATTTCACACGCCTTGCAATCCGCCTTCGCGAGGCAGGTATGCGAGTTATCGGCATTGGTGAACGCAAGACTCCAAGCCCGTTTATAGTGGCTTGCGATAAGTTCGTCTATGTCGAGGTTATACGCGACCGCTACAATAAAGAAAAGGTTGAGGAACAGGCAAAGGCGGCAGTTTCATTACCCAAAAAATCAAACACTAAAACTTCTTCGGCCGTTGAAAAAACTGCTGATAAAGTGTCGCACAAGACAATTCCGGATAGTATAGTTGCACTGATAGCGGACTCTGTTGCCGATATTGCCGATGACGACGGCTACTGTGATTTAAGCTATCTGGGCAATCTTATAATAAAAAAACAGCCTGACTTTGACTCGCGAAACTTCGGCTTTGGAAAGCTAAGCACAATGCTCAAAGCTCTGCCACGGTTCGAGCTTGAGGATCGACGGACTGCAGATTCAACCCATAAAACCATGTATATTAAGGACAAGGAAGCATAACGTGATAATAAACAAACCACCTAAAAAAAAGAAGCACAAAGGACTTCTTGTACTTATTGTATTTCTGGCGATAATTGCGGCACTGATTTTAGACGGCCGATTTCGAATAGTTTCAACTGAGTATGAACTGTTTTATGATAATCTGCCACAGAGCTTCGATGGCTACCGAATAGTCCAGCTTTCGGATCTTCATTTGGCTGAATACGGCGAAAAACTGCCTGATATCGTTGCTAAGCAAAAGCCGGACATAATAGTCATGACCGGAGATTTTCTGAATATGGGTACATCCAAGACCGAAGGAACGCAGACGCAGAAGCTAAGACCAATCGTAGAAAGCCTTGCCGGCATCGCTCCATGCTATTATGTTAGCGGCAACCACGAGTGGGCGAGCAGAGAAATGAATGCACTTACTGATTTACTTACTGAGCTGAATGTTGTTTACCTTAGAAACGAATTTGTGCTTTTAGAAAAGGGCGGCAACAGCATCGTGCTTGCCGGAGTTGAGGACCCAAATGGCCCTGCGGATATGATGAAACCAGACGAGCTTACCGAAAATATTTCTCATAGGTACCCCAATAAATACACCCTGCTTATTGCACACAGAAACGACTGGATGTCAAAATATCCGAATTTGAAGGTTAATACAATTCTGTGTGGTCATGCCCACGGCGGAGTTGTGCGGTTGCCTTTTGCCGGAGGCGTTTTTGGCGATGATATGGGATTTTTTCCGAAGTATGATAAGGGCGTTTTTAATGAGGGAAACTATGATATGGTTATCTCCGGCGGCCTGGGCGGATATATGTCTATTCCAAGATTTTTGAATAACCCCGAAGTGGTCACAATCGAACTGAAAAATAATTAAAAAAGTTAATCAAATTAGTGTCATAACTGCACGTCTCCCGCATATATATATAGAGTACGCAAATTCTATATTAGGGGGGCAAAATATGGGGGAAGACATAGACGATCTCATATATGGCGATGCGGAGACGGTGACTAGTGAAAGATGATAAATACCCCGAAAAAGCTGGATTCCTTTTTCGGGGTATATTTTTTATTTGATTATTTTATATCGGCAGAGCGGGAAAAATGCTTTTCAATATGGGGAGTAATATCAAATATAGTTTTTCAAAGAGCACGAAAAGAACCGGGAAAAATATGGCGGGGAGCAGATTAGCGACCTTTATTTTTTTGCCTAAAATCATGTTGATGCCGATTGCGAAGATGAGGATTGACCCAATACAAGACATTTGAGAGATAATCGCCTCCGAGAGAAATGGGCTTAAAACCTGAGCGAGAAAAGTAATCCCACCCTGATAAATTAAAAGCGGCAGGGCAGACACCGCAACTCCAAAGCCTAGCGAAGCCGCCAATAATACGGAGCTAATTCCGTCGATTACCGATTTCGCAAATAATGTATTGTAATCGCCATTAAGTCCGTCGTTAAGGGCACCGACGATGGCCATTGCGCCCACGCAAAACAGAGTGGAGGCGGTGACAAAGCCGTCTACAAAGGTGTTGCCAGCCAGCTTTCTTGGCATTTTGCCTTTTATCCATTCACCGAGGTGGTCGAGCCTTTTTTCAATGTTGAGAAGTTCCCCCGTGACTGCGCCCAGAACAAGAGAAAGCACCATTAACATTGTGTACTGCGTTTTAAGAGCACCGTCGCTAATGACTAGAAAACCTGCAAGAGCGCCTCCCAGACCAATAAACATAACCGCAAGACCGACTGCGGAGAAAATCGTTTCTTCAAAGCGCTTCGAAAGTCCTCCCTTTATCAAAATCCCCAATATCGAGCCGATGATAATTGCTAAACAGTTTACTATAGTTCCGAGACCGTGCATAGCGTTTTCCTCTTTCTATAAGTGCTCGGTATGCTATTATGTTCGCTGATAACCGGTCGTCTCCCAGCCCTCAAGCGGAAGGCGTTTCATCGCACCAAAAATCTTTGCTTTTATGTCCGGATAATCCTGCTCCAAGCTTGCAATAAGCTCCTTAATCTCGTGACGCTTGCTGTCCTTATCGGAGGGGCAGGTGTTTTTGATTATTGGAAGCTGAAGTCTTTCGCAAAGCTTCCGAATTTGGTCTTCGCCGCAGTAAATCAACGGGCGAATCTGGTAAACATCGGCTCGGCTCATGTATGTCACAGGCTTAAAGCAGCTGATGCGACCCTCGAAAAGCAGAGACATCAGGAAGGTTTCAATTGCATCGTCCATGTGATGACCAAGTGCGAGCTTATTCATTCCGCGCGCCTTAATCGCGTCATTAAGCGCGCCTCGGCGCATCTTTGAGCAAAGCGAGCAGGGGTTTTCCTCTTGACGAATATCAAAAACGATTTCGCGGATATCGGTTTTCAGGCAAGTGTAAGGAACACCAAGCTCCTCGCACATTTTGGCTATTGGGGAATAGTCCATGCCCTCAAAACCCAGCTCAAGCGAAATCGCCTCAAGCTCGAACTTTTTTGGATAATAAATGTGCAATTGCGCAAGAGCGCGAAGTAAAACAAGGCTGTCCTTTCCGCCGGAAACACCGACGGCGACCCGGTCGCCTTCCTCAATCATGCCAAAATCGTCCACACCACGGCGGACAAGGCTTGTAAAGTCATTTAGATAGTCCAAATCAGTGTACTCCAAAACAAATAATGATATCGAGCAAATGAAAGAAAACGGGAGAAAAACGGAGCAAATCGAAGCTCTCTCAGACGTATTTATTTTTCAACGAAATTAGGTGTTGACACACCTTTGGCTCTGTGGTATAAAAATAAGGCACCGTCGGGGAAACTCACGTTTTACAAACCATTCTAACGGTGCGGCAGGTAATTGTCAAAGTTTTTTACGGCTAGTTTCAAAAAAGCCGTGCAGGTCAGCGGCGGGTCTTGTTTTTTGCCCTGCGGCTGCCCAATAAAAGTTTGTTTAAGCCAATCACAACTACATTTATATGGAGGCAGAAAAAATGTCCACTTACATGGCAAATGCGGACACCGTTACCCGTAAATGGTATATCCTTGATGCGGCAGGCAAGCCCATGGGTAAGACAGCGGCTCTCGCAGCTGATCTTCTCCGCGGCAAGCACAAGCCCACTTATACACCACACGTCGATTGCGGTGATTTCGTAATCATCATCAACGCAGAGCAGGCAGTTCTCACCGGCAAGAAGCTGGAGCAGAAGTATTACTACACCCACTCCGGCTATGTCGGAGGATTAAAGGCAGTGCAGTATAAGCGCCTTATGAACGAGAAACCAGAGTTCGCAATGGAACTTGCTGTTAAAGGCATGCTTCAGAAGAACAAGCTCGCAAGCGCACAGCTGACCCGTCTAAAGTTGTTCCGCGGTGCGGAACATACCCACCAGGCACAGCAGCCCGAAGCCTGGGCAAGATAAAGGAGGAGGATTAATATGTATCAGAGCAAAAAGCCATATATGTACGGCACCGGCAGAAGAAAGTCCTCCGTGGCCAGAGTTCATCTGTTCCTGGGCGGCACAGGAAAAGTAACAGTCAACAATCGTGACATCGACGATTATTTCGGACTTGACACTCTCAAGTTCATCGTTCGTCAGCCCCTCGTTACCACTTCTAACGTCGACAAGTTCGATATCGAAGCAACCGTAACAGGCGGTGGAGTAACCGGTCAGGCAGGCGCAATCCGTCATGGTGTTGCAAGAGCTCTTCTTCTTGTGGACGAGGCTTATCGTCCCGCTTTGAAGGCTGCGGG
>CAZLLK010000082.1:0-11429 GCA_964560435.1 uncultured Oscillospiraceae bacterium | reverse complement strand
TGCTTATTGCGTTAACGAACAAAACGGACGCGCCTGTTGTTGCTAGTGCGATGTCAACGGCAGGCTATCATTCCACGGTTACAGACAGCTACGGCGGATTTCTTAAAAAAGAAAACTCTGTAATTCTCTCTGCTATCGAGGATACCAAGGTGAACGGAGCGTTGAAAATTATTCAGGCGCATACTTCCGAGAGAATTGAGGATGTGCCGTCCGATGCCCTTTTGGGGGACTTCAAACTTCCGTCACAGATTAAAATGGGTCGAGCCGTTGTTTTTACACTGGACATCGATCAGTTTGCGAAGCTATGAAAAATGAGACACTACGCGTAGCGCAACATAATTCCCATGCATTTATAATTGCTTCACCCGATGCCGAACAAAGGGAGAGGAAAGCTCTTGAGCTTGCCTGTAGCCTGGTATGTGACAGACAGGACCAGTCACCGTGCATGGAGTGCAAAAGCTGCAAAAATGTTCTTGCGGGCTTTCATCCGGACGTTATTGACATTTCGAGAAAAAGCGACGACAAGGGAAAACTGAAGCGCGAGATACAGGTCGAGCAGATAAGACTTATGTCGGCCGACGCTTATGTTCGTCCTCAACAGGCGGAAAAAAAGGTCTATCTGATTAAAGACGCGGGCTCGATGAATGTCGCCGCGCAAAACGCCGCTTTGAAAATTCTGGAGGAACCTCCTGCCTATGCGGTTTTTATTCTATGCGCCGACAGCTCGGAAGCATTGCTTGCGACTGTTCGCTCACGCTGCACCGTTATCCGCGTTGCGGGAGAAAAGCAGGGAACTGAAAGCGAGCTTGCGGATGAATATATCTCGCTTGCGATAGGTAAAAATCTCGCTAAACTTTGCACTTTTTTCGGAAAGCACGAAGCTTTTGACGCGGAGCGGACAGCTGCTTTTATTAGCGAAGTCAGGTTCGGCATTAACAGTTTTGTCTTCCTGAAAAAAGAATATTCCGGTTTGACACGCGATGATGCATTTCGTCTTTTATCCCTGTGCGACAGGGCAGATGAATATTTGCGTCTAAACGTCGGCGCGAAGCACGTTATGGGTATGCTTTGTGTTCTGACAGTTTGAAATGAGGAAAAATTTTGGTTAGAGTTGTCAGCGTAAAATTTAATAGCCACGGTAAGGCGTATTATTTCGACCCAATGGAGATTGAAGTACATACGGGCGATACTGTTATCGTGGAAACTTCTAAAGGTCTTGATATCGGAGAATGCGCGTTCGGAGAACACTATGTGGCCGATGAGAGTATTATCCCACCGCTTAGACCAGTTATCAGAGTTGCCACCGAAGAGGATCTTCGCGTTGCAGCGCTCAATAAAGAGCGCGAAAAAGATGCCTTTTCAATCTGCAAGGAAAAAATTGCAGCTCATAATCTTGACATGAAGCTTGTTGATGTGGAATGTGGGTTTGAAGGTAATAAAATTTTGTTTTTCTTTACAGCAGACGGCAGAGTGGACTTCCGCGATCTTGTAAAGGATTTGGCGGCGGTGTTTCGTACTCGTATTGAGCTACGCCAGATTGGTGTTCGCGATGAGACAAAAATGCTCGGAGGTCTTGGAATCTGCGGCAGACCCTATTGCTGTAGCCAGTTTTTGAACGATTTCCAGCCGGTTTCCACAAAGATGGCCAAGACGCAGTCCATGTCGCTGAATCCTACTAAGATTTCCGGCAGCTGCGGCAGACTTATGTGCTGTCTGCGTTATGAACAGGACGCTTATGAGGATTTGATGAAAACTATTCCTAAGGTCGGAGCATTTGTTCAGACACCCTCCGGCTATGGTAACGTAATTGCGACTAATGTCCTTCGCCAGAAGGTTAAAGTGCGTCTTGACGACAACGGAGAACAGGAATTGAAAGTCCTTGAAGCTGATCAGGTTGCGTCTATTCCCGGTGGAAGACCCAAACCGGGCGACCCCATGCCGAATATTTTGACAAAGGTAGTGAAAACCGAGGAGGCTCCTGAGCCGGTTGCAGACCCGTGGGCGGCACCCTCACTATTTGCGGAGGAAACGGATGGTTCTCCTCAGAAAAAAGGCTGGGGCGAGGATAAGTCTCCTTCGGAGAACGTGCAAAGCAGACCCGAAAATCGGAGACCGGAGCAAAACAGACCCAAGCCCGCGAATAACGGTGGAAGGCCATATCCTCAGCACAATACAAAACCCGTCGCAAAGCAAGGAAATGTGGCTGCACCGCAGGCTGCAAATAAGGGCGGACAGCATACGCAGAATCAGCAGAAGCCGCAAGCGAACGACGACAAAGAAAATCAACCAAACAATAAACCGAAAAATCAAAACCGTAACAGAAAGCACCATTACAACAAACCCAAGGCACCCAATGAGGGTCAAAGCAAAGAATAATATTCATCTGAGAAACGGACATTTTATAGCGATTGTGTCACCTTTGGTGGCACAATCGCTTCATTCTGTCAAAAATCTTATCTTTTGGCAGAATGGGGAGAGCGAAAAAGTTACGCACACGATGAAGTGCTGCCTGTAGGCGTATACAAATACGGTAGGGCGGCCAATCGCTTATTATATTGGGTATAACTAGCTCTGTTGGCACGCGTTAAATGTATATAACACAACGGTGCGTTGCTGACATTTTCTTTCGCCTGTCGACGTTGCTGACACGCGATTGATTAATCCAATATTTCATAACGCCAACTTGTGCCTTTTGTATGATGGCTTCAAGTCGGCTATCAAAAAATATTAGTGCATATAACGCCACTTGTGGGATAATAAAGCAATCCCCCGCAGAAGCCACATTTGTGTCCGCAGGGGATTGCTTTTTATTCAGTAAAGAGGCGGTAACACTGGTTTACTCTGCTGAAATCATGTAGTAGTAAACGGGCTGACCGCCGTTAATAATGCTCATTTCGGCTGAGGGATGCTTTTCTGAAAGGACATTGCCGACTGCCTGAGCGTCATCGGCATTAACATCCTCGCCGTAATAAACGGTGAGGAATTCGGGGCTAAGTGCCTCGAGTTCTTCTGATAGCTTTCTGACAAGAACGTCGATGTCGGAATTACTGCCAAGAAGAGCACCGTCCAGCAAGCCGAGATATTCGCCGGATTTGATTTCGTAGCCGTCAAAATCTGAGTCCCTTGCGGCATAGGTAATGAGGGCCGTGTGTACGTTTTTAACTGCCGCATTTGCGTTTTCGATTATTTCTTCTTCGCTCTGAGTGAAGGTGTCCATACTTAGCATTGCGGATACGCCTTGAGGGATTGTGGTTGTGTGGATAATGACAACACGTTTTTCTGTTAACGGAATGCACTGCTCTGCGGCCATAATGATGTTTTTGTTGTTGGGGAACACAAAAACCACGGAAGCGGGAGTTGCATCGACCGCCTTAAGAATATCCTCGGTTGAAGGGTTCATGGTTTGACCGCCGGTAACGATTCTGTCCGCTCCGAGCTCGACGAAAAGATCGGCCATGCCATTTCCCGCGCAGACGACGACAGTTCCGAACTCTTTTTCAGGTTCTGCTAATACTTCTGGTTGGGAATTTGAGGCGGCCACAAGCTCGTCATGCTGAGTTCGCATATTCTCTATCTTAGCGGTCTCCAATGTGCCGTATTTCTGGGCTTCGGTTAGAGCGTCGCCGGGGATGTTAGTGTGCACGTGAACCTTGAAGACTTCATCAGACTCTCCGATTACAAGACAGTCTCCGATGCTACTAAGATAGGCACGCAATTGGTCAAGGGACTTATCGTCTGTCCTGCGGACAATGAAGACGGTGTCGAAGGCAAAAGTTATCTCGTCGGTGTTGAAATCGCTAAAATCTGCCTGCTCGAGTGTGTCCCCTTCGCCGACATTGTAGGATTCGGGAGTGACTTCTCCGCGCAGGGAAGCGAGCATTGCTTCCAAAATCACAACATAGCCCTTGCCACCGGCATCAACAACTCCAGCTTTTTTGAGAACCGGATTTTGGTTGATCGTCTGGGCGAGTGCGTCCTTTGCGGTTTCGAGTGCGCAGGACAAGAGAAGCTCAACATCAGTACCGGTTTCCGCAAAATCGGAGGCCGCAGAGGCGGATAGGCGGGATACTGTTAATATTGTGCCTTCAGCGGGTTTCATAACTGCGTTGTAGGCGGCCTCGACACCTTCGTTCAATGCAAGTGCAAAGTCGTGTGCGTCGCAGGTTTCCTTGCCTTTCAAAACCTTTGAAAGACCACGGAACAATAGGGACAGAATAACACCAGAATTTCCGCGCGCACCGCGTAACAGTGCATCGGCAGCGCATTTTGCGACTTCTCCAACACCATTCGGCTTTTTGCGACGGATCTCGGTGGCACCTGCGCCCATTGTCATGCTCATATTTGTACCCGTATCGCCATCGGGAACGGGAAAAACGTTTAGTTCGTTTATGTGCTGCTTATTAACTTCTAAAGCAGCGGCAGCGCAAAGTAGCATATTTGTGTATGAAGCGCTGTCAATCGTTTCTCTCAAAATTAAAACACCTCCGGGGAAGAAATGACGGGGCTCGGCCCGAATGATATGATGCAGGCGGCTATTTTAGCTTATCTGCATTGAGTCAACAAAAACATCAACGTTTTTAACAGGAACTCCGGTTGCCTTGGAGACCTTGTAGCTGACCTCATTCATAATGCTTCCCGCTAGAACCTTTATGTTGACACCGTGATCTACCACGATGTGCAGGGCGATTGAAACGCTGCCGTCATCATTGAAGCTGACACCAACACCCTTTGACATTGATTCTCTTCGGAGCAAATGAACAAGCCCGTCGGTTTTTGAGCGCGCGCCCATGCCTTTGACACCAAAGCAGTTTGTTGCTGCGTCGCCGGCGATATTCATGAATACATCGCTGGTAATGCTAATCATACCAAGCTCATTTTCGATTTTCACCATGATGTCGGCTCCTTTCTTGTGATGGAATCCCTACGCTATTTTGCGCAGGAAGAAATCGGCTTGTTGTTCCAATTGACGGAACGTCCTGTAATTATAACCCGAAAGACACAAAAGCACAAGTGAAATTTTTGTTGTGCATATTGAACGTATCAGACGTATGTAATATGTTTCTTTTTCACGCTGAAGCAAAAAGAACGAACATAATACGGGTGTTTACTGTCTATTCCGATAGTTTACAAGTGTAAAACATCATGGTAGAATGAATTTATTCAATTGAGAATTTCTGCCGTAAAGCAGAATATACTAAACACAAACTGTTGTGTAGACCTAGAACGTTCGTCAAAATTACAAGGAGATGAAAAAATGTCAAGAAAACTGAAAACAATGGATGGTAACAACGCTGCGGCTCATGTTTCATATGCGTTTTCGGAGGTTGCTGCTATTTACCCAATTACGCCTTCGTCGACTATGGCGGAATATGCCGATAAATGGGCAGCTGCCGGATTGAAAAACATTTTTGGTCAGCCGGTCAACGTCGTTGAAATGCAGTCAGAAGGCGGCGCGGCAGGCGCTGTCCACGGAAGCTTGACTGCCGGTGCGCTGACAACAACCTATACGGCTTCACAAGGCTTGCTTCTCATGATTCCTAATATGTATAAAATGGCTGGAGAAATGCTTCCCAGCGTTATCCATGTTACCGCACGCACACTTGCTACTCATGCACTTTCAATTTTTGGTGACCACTCGGATATATATGCCTGCCGCCAGACGGGATATGCAATGCTCTGCTCCAACAGCCCTCAGGAGGCAATGGACTTGGGCGCTGTGGCACATTTGTCCGCTATTCGCGGAAGCATACCTTTCATGCATTTCTTTGACGGCTTCCGTACCTCTCACGAGATGCAGAAGGTCGAAGTTTGGGACTATAATGAACTTGCGGAAATGGTCGATTACGACGCTATAGCAGCTTTCCGCGCAAAGGCAAGCAGCCCCGCTAATCCAACTACCCGCGGCACGGCACAGAACGGCGATATTTACTTCCAGGTTCGCGAGGCATCCAACCAGAAAAATGATGCAGTTCCCGGAATTGTAGTAGATTACATGAATCAGGTCAATGCGCGAATCGGCACCGACTATAAACCCTTTAACTATTACGGCGCACCAGACGCAACTCATGTTATTATTGCTATGGGCAGCGTTTGTGAGGCGGCAGAAGAGGTTGTTGATTACCTGAACGCTAAGGGCGACAAGGTCGGTCTTGTTAAAGTTCACCTTTACCGTCCTTTCTGCGTGAACTACCTTATTGATGCACTTCCCGACACTGTTAAGACTATCGGTGTTCTTGACCGCACAAAGGAACCAGGCGCTCCCGGAGAGCCCTTGTATGTCGACGTGGTTACGTCTCTTGCCGGAACGAAGTTCCACAATGTTCCCGTTTACGGCGGACGTTATGGTCTTTCCTCCAAGGACGTTGGACCCGGATCCATTATCTCTGCTTATCGCAACATTCAGGCAACAGAGCCGAAAAAGGGCTTTACTATCGGCATTGTCGATGATGTTACCGGACTTTCCATTCCAATTGTGGAAGACCCAGACACAACTCCCGCAGACATTATTTCCTGCAAGTTCTGGGGACTTGGGTCTGACGGTACGGTCGGCGCAAACAAGAATAGTATCAAAATCATCGGTGACCATACCGATTTGAAGGCTCAGGCATACTTCCAGTACGATTCGAAGAAATCGGGCGGTGTTACCATCAGCCATCTGCGCTTCGGTAAGAGCAACATCAAGTCCACATACTACGTTTCAAAGGCAAACTTTGTTGCCTGCCACAACCCGTCATACCTTGCCAGATACGACATGGCTCAGGATGTTAAGCCCGGCGGCGCTTTCCTTATAAACTGTGCTTACGATATCGACGAGCTTGGTAAGCATCTCTCTGCTTCCGCAAAGAAATATATCGCAAACAACAAAGTCCGTATCTATACAATTGACGCAATTGAAATTGCCCGCGAAATCGGTTTGGGCAACAAAACCAACGCGATTTTGCAGGCTGCCTTCTTTAAACTTGCGAAGATTCTTCCGGAAGAAGAAGCTGTCAAGTATATGAAAGACGCAATCCGCACCACCTATGGTCGCAAGGGTGAAAAGATTGTCAACATGAACATTTTGGCTGTCGACGCCGGCATCGAGAAGGTTAAAGAGCTGGCAGTTCCTGCCGAATGGGCAAACCCGACAGCTGACGCAGAGAAAGCTATTCCCCATGGTGGTTTTGACCACGCAAAGGATTTCGTCAAGAATATCCTCGTGCCTGTCAATGAAATGCGCGGAGACAGTCTGCCTGTTTCTGCCTTCACGGATATTATTAACGGCACAGTTCCGTGCGGCACCTCTGCTTTTGAAAAGCGTTGCATTGCAGTTGACGTTCCACAGTGGATTCCCGAGAACTGCATACAGTGCAATCAGTGTTCATTCGTTTGTCCTCACGCTGTTATTCGCCCGTTCGTTTTCAATGCCGACGAGCTTAAAAATGCTCCCGAGGGCACTGTAACCGTTCAGATGAAGGGCAAAGGCTGCGAGGATTATCAATTCGCGATTGTTTCGAGCGTTATGGACTGCACAGGCTGCGGCAGCTGCGTAAACGTCTGTCCTGCAAAGGATAAAGCAATTAAGATGATTCCGCTGGAAGAAAGACTTGCGGAACAGAAGGTTTACGATTACGCCTATAAGAATGTTTCTGATAAGGAACTTCCTTTTGCTGAGAACACCATTAAGGGCAGCCAGTTCAAGACACCGCTGCTTGAGTTCTCGGGCGCTTGCGCTGGTTGCGGTGAGGCACCTTATGCAAAGCTTACAACACAGCTTTTCGGCGAGAGAATGTATATTGCAAACGCTACGGGCTGCACCTCCATCTGGGGCGGCTCCGAGCCAAGCTTCCCCTACACCAAAAACAAAGAGGGTCGCGGCCCCGCTTGGGCAAACTCTCTGTTTGAAGATAATGCGGAATTCGGCTTTGGTATGCTGCACGCGGTCAAGCAGCGCAGAAAAGCACTTGTTGCAGCCGTTGAAACCCTTGCTACCGAAGGCTCCTGCAAGGAAGCCGCTGCTAAGTGGCTTTCTGTGAAGGAAGACCCACAGGCTGGAAAAGTAGCAGGAGCAGAGCTTCTTGAGCTTTGCCGCAAGAACGGTGGAAGCAATGAATGCAAGACTGTTATTGAACACAATGAACTGCTTATGAAGCCTAGCTTCTGGGTGTTCGGCGGCGATGGCTGGGCCTACGATATCGGCTACGGCGGACTTGACCATGTTCTTGCGGCTGGTGAGAACATTAATGTTCTTGTATTTGATACCGAGATGTACAGTAATACCGGCGGTCAGGCTTCAAAATCTACACCGACTGGCTCTGTTGCTCAGTTCGCGGCTGCCGGTAAATCAATAAAGAAGAAAGATTTGGCTCAAATCGCAATCTCCTATGGTTATATCTATGTTGCTCAGGTTTGCATGGGCGCAAATTATCAGCAGACGCTGAATGCGCTTATCGAGGCGGAAAGCTATGACGGTCCGTCACTTGTCATTGCTTACTCTCCCTGCATCAACCACGGCAGCAAGAACGGAATGGGCAAGTCTATTACTACTGAGAAACAGGCGGTTGAGTCAGGCTACTGGAATATGTTCCGCTTTGACCCCCGTCTCTCTCAGCCCTTGTCTGTTGATAGCAAGCCCGCAACTGCAAGCTTCAATGACTTCATCAATAACGAAGTTCGCTATACCTCACTGAAGCTTAGCTTCCCTGAGCGTGCAGAGAAGCTGTTCGCGCAGGCGGAGGAAAACGCTAAGACGAAGTACGATAAGCTGGTTCGTCAAAAAGAGCTTTTCGAGCAGAGCGGAAAAGAATAATTATGTGTCCTGATTTAGGACATTAACAGTAATAAGGCGTTGTCGGGGAAGTCCGGCAACGCCTTATTATGCAGAGCGTCAAATAAGCCCCGTACCGCAAAAAGCAGGGCTAAGTAAGGTGTAGATGAATGCTCATCTTAATCACCCAAACCGCTTTTGAAAATATAAAAGTAACGGCTGAGGCCGTTGATATTGATTGTTTTTTGTTTGCTGCGCAAGTGCCACCTTACCGTATTTATATACGCCAACGGGCGGCAATTCCTCGTCTGCGTGACTTCTTTGCGCTCTTATTAGTCTGTAAAAAACAAAGTTTTTGACAGACTAATAAGGCGTTGTCGGTAAAAATGACAACGCCTTATTACAATAGTATTCAGTAAAAGTCGACACTAGTCAAGGAAAATTTTTCGTCTTGAGGGTTTGATTTAGCTCCCTTGCTATTTTGGCTGAAAATCCTTCTCAAGCCTTATGATTGCGTCCGCCTTGAGGAGTTTTTCTACTGGAATTTTAATTATTTTACCAGGGAAATCGCCGTCGTAGCACGAAACGGCGGTGGAGCTTCCTTCGATGTCGGAGTATAGGCGGCAAAACACACCGTTCTCGGGCGGGATTATTTTGCCGTTTCTTTTATAAAAGCGCATGGTGCGAGTGTCGCCGTTTCCTGTGAGCTTGAAAAGGCTTTCTCTCAGCACCCAAATATCAAAAAAAGGCAGACCCGCGAGCTCCGCGGGCGTTGTGAGCTTTTCGATAGTAGACTGCTTAATAAATCTGTGAGCTTCCGTGTCCACACCAACAGGAGTTTTTGCAAGCGCAACGAGAACGTGCGTTTTGCTGTGACTGATTGAATAGTGATACTCCGGTCTGTCGGGCGAAATGGGCTTTCCGGAGAGGAGCTTTACGATTTTCGGAAGCGGCGCTCCCGCAAAATCCTCGTAAGCGAGGGCGAGAAGAGATGCCCCGAAGGCGGAACCCTTATTGGCACTTAGTGGGGGATAGAGCACGTTTTTTTCGTCAATTCCACGAATATCAGCATAGTAAAGCCGCAAAAAAATCACCTCCGATGAATCCAATTGGTTGAAGCTATGTATTCTTGAGATGTATTGTATCACAATATATTGTGATTTTGCACTACCATTTTTTAATTCGATGTGTTATAATATATTAGTTAAATTGTACGTTTTTGTCTCATTTGGGGGAGGTACGGTGCATTGGAAAGAAGACGGGGACTTTTTGCCGCCACTATTGCCGCGCTGATTTTGCTTTCGGGATGCTCGATTGCCGAAATCGACGAGCTGTACAGCCTTCCACAGGCGAACAAAGAATATTTGCGGCTTCAGGAACTCATAGACACGGAGATAGCCGCGGGAAGCGAATATTCGGCACCGACCGCAGGTTCGTTGAGGCAGAGTATTCAGCTGACTGACCTTGACGGAGACGGAGAGAATGAAGCTCTCGCTTTTTTGAGAAATAAAGGCCTACAACCCGAAATATGCTTATATCGAAAGGTTGACGGGAATTTTGTGACCGCCGCCACAATAATTGGTGACGGAACCGCTATTGGACGTGTTGAATACGAAGACCTTAACGGCGACGGAGTTTTCGAAATACTTACCTCTTGGGAAGTAAATGCGCAAATGCGGCTGCTGAAGGTATATTCAATAAAGGATTGGGTGCCTTCCGTTTTGCTTACGGAAAGCTGTATTGATTTTCAAATTGGCGACCCCGATTCGAACGGAGTATCCGACATTTTGGCACTTAACCTCGAAATGAGCGGCGGAAATGTTGATATGTACACCATTAACAAGAATGGGGAAACAATTGCGAAGTCTGCTAATCTCTCCGCATCACTGAAAACTGCCGACCGCTTTCGCATAGGAACTATAGCGAACGGTGTACCAGCTGTTTTTGTTGAGGGTCAATATTCGGTGGAAGACTGTAGATATCTTCTTACCGACATTATTGTTTGTGCGGACGGTGAACTTAAAAACATTACGCTGAGCGAAGCTTTGGAAGACAGTGCCACAGAAAGGCAATATTCCGTTTACAGCACAGATATTGACGGGAACGGAACGCTCGACGTTCCTTATGCGGAAAAGCTTGTGAACTCTGCCAAAAGTTCCGCCGACTACTATGTTTTTGACTGGTATAGCTATGATGTGAGCGGGAACCGCACAAAATGCGCCTCCACCTTCCACAACTTTAGCGACGGCTGGTTTTATGCGCTTCCGGACGAGTGGAGGGAGAATCTCTCTGTGAGACGGGAAAGCTCGGTTTCTGGTGAGCGGGCAATCGTTTTTTCTTCGTATGACGGAGAAACGGGCGCTTTTACGGATTTGCTTACGATTTACACGCTTACCGATGAAAACAGAACGGACAGGGCAACGTTTGACGGTCGCTTTGTGCTGATGAGTAGCGGAACAGTTGTTTATGCCGCAAAAATCAATTCTGACGCCGGCACGGCAGTGGGAACTGCGACGGTGCAGGAAATCATTAGCCGCTTTCACTTGATTTCCGCAGAGTGGAACTCGGGCGCTCTCTGATATATAAGTATACCCAAAGAATCGGTTGGGTTTTTCCATAATTAACGAGAGGATCAATCTGCTATGAAAAAAGTTTTGGTTTTGGAAGATGAATCCAGCATCCG
>CAZLLK010000081.1:0-11679 GCA_964560435.1 uncultured Oscillospiraceae bacterium | reverse complement strand
CGCGCTGTGTAGATAAAGCTGGGAATTATTTCGTGTATATAAGCAAAAGCGCCGCGTTCTCGATGAAGAATACCGGCGCTTTTGCTTTTTTTATTTGAATCACAACGAAAATGTAATATATACGGATATTACAACTATGATGCGATAAAGAAAACGGATTGTAATGATACAAAAATAAAGAATATAATAATAAAAGAAAACATTGCTAAAATGTGTTAATATTATTAGAATAAAGACAGTATAGATAAAAGGTTGTGCGCATCTGCACATAGGAGGATAAAATGGCAGAAGAATATTCGGTTTTACTTTCTGCGCTAGTCGAAGAACACGAGATGAGTATTGTTCATGTTTCTGAGGACTATGAGCAGGCGAGAATATACACCATGGCAGTTGGAAGACCGGGCCTTCAGTATACGGGATTTTTTGAGTATTACGATCCCCGCCGTATGCTTGTTTCGGGCAAACAGGAGCACACCTATCTTGAAAGGCTAGATCCCGAAGCAAGGTACAAGTCTGTCGAGGGATTAATGAGCCGCAGACCCTGTGCGCTCATTGTTTGCCATAATGTCATGCCGCTCCCCGAGCTAGTGGAGCTTACTAAGAAATACGATGTGAATGTATTCACATCGGAAATGGATACCTCCGAGTTTATGGCTCAGCTTATCGGTTCACTCCATGTTCACCTGGCACCGCGAAAAACAATTCATGGCGTTCTGGTCGAGGTCTATGGCGAGGGACTGCTTATTACTGGCGACAGCGGCATCGGAAAGAGCGAAACGGCGCTTGAGCTTATTAAGCGCGGGCACCGGCTGATTGCCGATGACGCTGTCGAAATCAAAAAAATCGCGCACAACAATCTCGTGGGCGAAGCTCCCCCGATGATTCGTCACTACATGGAATTTCGCGGCATAGGAGTTGTTAACGCACGATATATTTATGGTGTCGGAGCGGTTAAGTCTGCGCAGACGATCCATCTTGTAATAAAGCTTGAAAATTGGGAGGACTACAAATCCTATGACAGGCTTGGCGTGGAATCGGAATACACCGAGATACTTGGCGTTGATGTTCCCTCGGTTACAATTCCCGTTCGTCCGGGAAGAAACCTTGCCGTTATCCTTGAGCTTGCCGCAATGAATAACCGCCAGAAAAAGCTGGGATACAATGCGGCGCAGGATTTGGAACGTATGCACGATATGAGTATTGACAATAATCTTTTCTAGGCTCAAGGCCAGACATACACTTATATTATTAAAGGAGCATTTATGGATGATTTCGGTTTCCTTATACAAGAGTTAAGGACGCAAATGCCGGAGCTTTCACTGCGAGAAAATGAACCCATGAAGGCACATTGCTCTTTCAAAATCGGCGGTGAAGCATCCGCGATGGCGCTGCCGTCGTCGATTGGGGAAACGTCACAGCTTTGCGCGTTCCTGCGCAAAAAGGGCATAAGACCGCTGGTTATAGGTAACGGCACAAATCTTCTTGTAACAGATAAACCGCTGCGCCGTTTTGTTATCAAAATGTCCGACGGAATGGGTACAATGGAAAGACGGGGGGAAACAGGGGTTTATGCCCTTTGTGGAATAAGCCTTGCAAGGCTTGCATCCGACTGCGCACACCTTTCCCTTTCGGGGCTTGAATTTGCCCACGGTATTCCGGGAACACTTGGCGGAGCGGCCAGCATGAACGCGGGGGCTTACGGTGGCGAAATGAAGCAGGTTCTGCGCTCGGTAACTTATCTTGACGAAAACATTATGCTTGGCGAAAAGTCCGGTGACGAGCTGGAGCTAAGCTACAGGCACAGCGTGTTTTCGGATACGGACGCCGTTATTCTGGGCTGTGAGCTTTTACTTATCAGGGGCGACGAGAATGAGATACTGGGGAGAATGCGCGAGCTTGCCGAAAAGCGGCGTGCCTCTCAGCCACTTGATAGACCTTCCGCCGGAAGCACCTTCAAAAGGCCGGAAAAGGGATATGCCGCCGCGCTCATTGAAGAAGCGGGATTAAAGGGCTTTGCCATCGGCGGTGCGCAGGTTTCGGATAAGCACGCAGGCTTTGTAATTAACCGCGGCGAGGCAAGCTTTGAAGATGTTTTAAGGCTTATGGAGCATATAAAGGAAACGGTCTATAAATGCACAGGGATTGTGCTTGAACCCGAAGTCAAAATCATTGACAACGGTTGATAGCAAAGGAAAGGGAGAAAAGCTATGGAGTTTCTAATTATTTCGGGTCTTTCGGGCGCGGGGAAAAGCCGCACGGCGGATATTCTTGAGGATCTTGATTATTACTGCGTCGACAATATGCCGATTGCCCTTATAACGAAATTTGCGCAGCTTTGTCTTGCTGCCGGCGAACAATACGAGAAAGTAGCACTTGTCACGGACATTCGTGAAAGGGCAAATTTCGACGAGCTTTTCAAGGTTCTTGACGGACTTTGGGATTTGGGCTGCGACTACCGAATTTTGTTTGTTGAGGCGAACCCTGTCAATATAGTCAAGCGCTATAAAGAAACGCGTAGGCGTCACCCGCTTGCCGTTCCCGGGGTTTCAATCGAGGACGCAATTACAAGCGAAATTAAGCTGCTTGCGCCTGTCAGAGAACGAGCAGACTACATTATCAATACGACCGATCTAACAATAGGAATGCTCCAGAGCGAGATTTACCGCCTTTTTGTTGGGGAAGATGCAAAGCGCAAAATTGTTGTAAACGTCATGTCCTTCGGCTACAAATACGGAATACCAATCGAATCTGATCTGGTTCTTGACGTGAGGTTTTTGCCAAATCCCTTTTACGTTTCGGAGCTTCGCGAGCTGAACGGACTTGACGAGCCAGTCAGCCAATTTGTTTTCCAGAACGAGATTACCCGAGATTTTATGAAAAGACTTCAGGATATGATAAAGTTTTTGCTTCCGCTTTATGTGGAAGAGGGAAAGATGAGCCTTTCCATATCAATCGGCTGCACGGGTGGACATCACCGCTCGGTAGCGATTGCGAAAGCCCTGTCCGACTATATCGAAGATTTGGGCTATGCCGCGCAGAACATTAACAGAGACATTCAGAAATAGTGTTGTTCGTAAAAACCGTAACGAGGCTAAATTGCAGTTGACGTGACCGCTGCAACGAATGTGAGGTTAAAATGAAAAACCAGAAACCGGAACCGTCCATCGTCGTTATTGGCGGCGGAACGGGGCTTTCTAATATGCTGCGGGGGCTTAAGCTCAAGACGAGTAAGCTTACGGCGATAGTTACAATGGCGGACGACGGCGGCTCATCAGGAAAGCTGAGGGATGAGTTGGGGATGCCTCCACCGGGGGATGTCCGTAACTGCTTGCAGGCGCTGGCAAATACTGAGCCTACCATGGAGCAGCTCTTAGGCTACCGTTTTTCGGATGGCGCACTGAAGGGGCAGAGCATGGGAAATCTCTTTCTTGCCGCGCTTAACGATATTTCCGGCTCTTTTTATGAAGCGGTGCGCAAGATGAGTGATGTTCTGGCAATAACGGGAAGGGTTCTTCCGGTTACTACTGAGGATGTTCGCCTTATGGCTTGCTTTGATGACGGAACAGAAGTTTTTGGCGAATCAAAAATAATGGAACACAAAAAGCAGGGTGAGCGCCGGATAACGAAGGTTGCGCTTATTCCGGAAAATCCCCCGGCTCTTCGAGAGAGTATTCAAGCCATTGAGGAAGCGGAGCTTATTGTGCTAGGCCCCGGTAGCTTGTACACAAGTATTATCCCTAATCTTCTGACAGACGGAATTGCCGAAGCGATTGAAAACTCCGAGGCTTTGAAAATGTTTGTTCTTAACGTGACCACGGAGGACGGCGAAACGGAGTGCTACACGGCATCGGATCATGTGATGGCGCTGTTTGCCCACTCACAAAGGAAGCTTTTTGACTATTGCCTTGCGAACAGCGAGCCACTTCCAGAAGAGGTGGCTGCCCGCTACAAGAAACAGGGCGCGGCTCAGACCCTTGTGGATTCAGAAGAATTGAAGCGCCTTGGCGTGGAGACAGTTTTGCGCCCGATGCTTGATTGCTCCGAAGGGTTTGCAAGACACAATTCGAAGCGGCTTGCACAAGAGATAATGAGCCTCTACTGGGAAAAATCGCCGACCAAGATTTTTAACTCACAGATGCTTGCCGAATACGATTAACAAAAACAAGGTGGTGAACGCATGTCGTTTTCGACGGATACAAAAGCGGAGCTTTGCAGAGTCCCGTTGCAAAAGAACTGCTGCGCCGTAGCTGAGGCATACGGTATTTTGCTGTATTGCAATATGTTCTCGGCTGATGAAATTCGGATTGTGACATCAAGCGCGGAGCTGACAGAGCGACTGCCAAAGCTTTTCAAGAAAGCTTTCGGAATTGCCTTCGACGTTGCTCCATCCACGGACATAAAGGGAAAACAGACCTTTTCCATAACAAACAAAGAGCACATTAAACTCGTTTTTGCAACGTACGGCTACGAAGCAAGAGGGATCCTTGCACATCACATAAACCTTGGAGTTCTGGAAAACGACTGCTGCAAAGCATCCTTCCTGCGCGGCACATTTTTGGCTGGTGGGAGCATAACCGACCCGGTGAAAAGCTATCATCTGGAGCTCGTGACCGACCACTACAATGTCAGCCGCGAAACCTTTTCCATTCTGTTGGAGTTGGGATTTTCTCCGAAGGATGCGTCGCGTGGTGGCAATTACATTATCTATTTCAAACAGTCCGAAGCAATTGAGGACTTTTTCACGCTACTGGGTGCGCCTGTTTCAGCCATGGACATCATGTCTGCGAAGGTTGAAAAGGATATGCGCAACGCTGTGAATAGACGCGTCAATTGCGACAGCGCAAACGCCGACAAAATTGTACTCGCGGCTCAGGAGCAGCTGGAAGCAATACGTCGCATAGAGCGTACCTCAGGACTCGACGACCTTCCGGAAAAGCTCCGCGAAGCGGCACTTTTGCGTATAGCGAACCCCGAGGCTAGCCTCGCCGATCTTGCCGAGCTGGCCATTCCTTCCGTTAGCAAGTCCTGCATAAGCCACAGACTCAAAAAGCTTACGGAGTTCATAGGATAAGCTACGAAAAATAAAGATGGAGAACAAAAAACTTGGGAAGCACTCCGTCAAAGTGCGCAAACACGCGATTTCAAAACCTAAAGATAGAAAAAATAAGGAGCAAGAGCCATGTCATTTGTCCACCTTCATGTTCATAGTGAATTCAGCCTTCTTGACGGCGCTTGCCGCATTGAGAGCATGGCCGAGTGCGCAAAAAATCTTGGACAGACCGCGCTTGCGATTACCGACCACGGCGTTATGTACGGCGCGGTGGCTTTTTATAAGGCCGCAAAAAAGGCTGGAGTAAAGCCAATCATCGGCTGCGAGGTCTATGTTGCGCCGCGCTCGAGAACCGACAAGGAATATGGCCCCGGCGGTAACTACTCACATCTCGTTCTCCTTTGCAAAAACGAGGTTGGTTACCACAACCTCTGTTATCTTGTGAGCGAGGGCTATACCAGCGGGTTTTACGTCAAGCCGCGTATCGACTGGCAGCTTCTGCATGAGCATTCGGAGGGGCTTGTTTGCCTTTCGGGCTGCCTTGCAGGTGAAATTCAGCAGAAAATCGTTAAAGACGACTATTCAGGCGCAAAAAATCTTGCGCTTGACCTTGCGGAGCTTTTCGGAAAGGACAGCTTTTATCTTGAGCTTCAGTCCCACGGAATACGAGAGGAACGCATTGCGGCGGAGGGACTTATTAAGCTGCACCGTGAAACGGGCATCCCTCTCGTTCTTACGAACGACGCACATTACCTCAAAAAAGAGGATGCGCGCAATCAAGATGTTCTTATGTGCATTCAAATGGGCAAAACCGTCGATGATCCCGACCGCATGAAGTTTGAGGGCAGCGAGTTTTACCTTAAGTCCGAGGACGAAATGCGTGAGATTTTTGCGGAATATCCCGAGATTTCACAGGCCGCGGACAATACTTCGTTGATTGCGGATATGTGCGAGTTTGATTTTGAATTCGGACATTACCACCTGCCCAGCTTCCCGCTTCCTATCGGTGAAACGGACGGGTTTGAATACTTAAAAAAATTGTGCGACCAAGGTTTTGAGAAACGCTATGCGCACATTCGCAGCTCTGAGAATACCGGGGAGGAGTTTCAAAAGCTCCGCGCACAGCTTAAATATGAGCTTGACATGATACACAAAATGGGCTTTACGGACTATTTTCTTATCACTTCGGACTTTATTGGCTATGCGAAAGCGCAGGGCATTCCCGTTGGCCCCGGAAGAGGCTCGGCGGCGGGTAGTATCGTTTCCTACTGCTTGGAAATTACGGACGTTGACCCTATCAAATACAGCCTGTTTTTCGAGCGCTTTCTGAACCCTGAACGTATATCTATGCCCGATATAGACATTGACTTTTGCGTTGAGCGCAGAGGCGAGGTCATCGAATATGTAACGCGCAAATACGGCTCCGACCACGTGGCACAAATCGTTACCTTCGGTACCATGGCGGCAAGGGCGGCAATACGCGACGTCGGACGTGCGCTGGGCGTCAGCTATGCCGAGTGTGATTCTGTTGCAAAGCAGATACCGATGGCGAACGGAATAACGCTTGACGAAGCACTCAAGCTTTCAAAGCCACTCAAGGATATGTATGACAGCGACGACCGTATTCGTGAGCTTATCGATACGGCAAGAGCGCTCGAGGGAATGCCACGCCACGCTTCCACTCATGCGGCGGGTGTTGTCATTTCGGGAAAACCCGTTTATGAATATGTTCCGCTTGCGAAAAACGACGAGTCCGTTGTATGCCAGTTCCCTATGACGACGCTGGAGGAGCTTGGACTTCTCAAAATGGACTTTTTGGGTCTGCGAAACCTTACGGTTTTGGAAAGAGCCAATCAGCTTGTGCGCAAAAAACAGCCGAATTTTGACGTTGCAAATGTTCCCGATGATGACAAAGCGACCTTTGAAATGCTTGCACAGGGACGTACATCGGGCGTGTTCCAGCTTGAAAGCACGGGCATAACCGCTGTCTGCACGGGGCTGAAGCCGCGCTCCATTGAAGATATTACCGCAGTTATCGCGCTTTACCGTCCAGGACCGATGGAAAGTATTCCGAGATTTTTGGAGTGTAGCGCCGACGAAAGAAAAATTCGCTATAAGCACGAGCTTTTGCGTGACATTCTGGACATAACCTATGGCTGCATAGTGTATCAGGAGCAGGTCATAGAAATTTTCCGCAGACTTGCAGGCTTTTCACTTGGACAGGCTGACCTTATCAGACGTGCAATGTCCAAAAAGAAGGAAAAGGAAATTAAGAAGGAAAGAGCGTCGTTCATCTTCGGTGACCCCGAGCGGAATATTGCCGGCGCTGTTGCAAACGGCGTTCCCGAGGCGGTTGCCGGCAGCATTTACGACGAAATCCTCGACTTTGCAAACTACGCCTTTAACAAGGCTCACGCGGTTTCGTATGCGATTGTTTCCTATCGAACCGCTTATATGAAGTGCCATTATTCGCGCGAATATATGGCGGCGCTGCTCTCCTCTGTTCTCGATAGCTCTGTAAAGGTTGCTGAGTATATCGCCGAGTGCAGGGAATGGAACATTAAACTGCTACCGCCCGATGTAAACGAATCTGAGGCAGACTTCACGGTTTCCGGCGAAAATATCCGCTTTGGTCTGGTGGCGATTAAGAACATCGGACGCGGCTTCATCAATGCTCTTGTCGAATCAAGGGAGAGCGAGGGGAAATTTAAGAGCTTCGACGAATTCTGCCGAAGGCTTTACGGACGAGATCTTAACCGCCGCGCGGTGGAAGGCCTTGTGCGTTCAGGTGCTTTTGATAGCTTGGGCTACAAACGCAGTCAACTGATGCGAATTCTCGATAAGGTTATCGACGGCGTAAACGGTTCCGCCAGAAAGAACATAGAAGGGCAGCTCGATTTGTTTTCCATGGGGCAGGAAAACGATGACGAATCTTCGATTTCAGAGCCGCAGCTTCCAGATATTCCTGAATTTTCGCCAAGTGAGCTTATGGCGATGGAAAAGGAAACCACGGGGCTTTACCTTACGGGTCACCCGATGGATGAATACCGCGTTGCTGCTCGTCGTGCGGGAGCTGTGCCAATCGGCACGATAATATCCGATTTTTCTCCGGATAACACAACAAAGAGCTTTGAAGATGGGCAGTTTGTAACCCTTGCGGGGGTCATCGCATCCTCAAAGACAAAAACCACCCGTAACAATAGCCTTATGGCTTATATCCAGCTTGAGGACGCAACGGGGACAATGGAGCTTATCGCTTTTGCGCGTGTGTTGGACACGTCCGGCGGCTATATAAGGGAAAATGCGCCTATCGTTGTAAAAGGACGTATTTCCGTCCGTGATGAAAAAGAGCCACAGCTTGTGGTCGAGACGCTTCGCCCAATGACGGACATTGAACCGCTGAACCGTGAGGAGATGCCAAAAAAAGAAAAGGCACTCTGGGCTAAGATTCCCTCAAAGGATGACCCGAGACTTCAAAAAATCGAGAAAGTTCTTCAAATGTTCGAGGGCGAGGAACGTATGATAATCTATTGTCAAGACACCGAAAAGCGTCTGACCGCAAAGTGCATTATCCACGAATCGCTTATAAAGGAATTAAAGGAACTGCTGGGAGACGAAAACGTTGTCGTGAAGTGATGCCGTTAAGATGTATGGCGACAAAAAACCTTGACATACGAGGATGTTAGGCGAGACTTAAGCGTTTTCGAATACTCCATAAAAAAAGAGAGCCGTTCGATTTGAACATTGCACCTGTAAAACAAAAGTAGACACTCAAAGTGGGTGTCTACTTTTGCTCGAGATATGCCGTTCTGGTTGAACAGTTCTCTTTTTTCAATAATCTGCGAAAAATGATTGGACAAAAATCTCCATGTCCAATTTTGAATCGATACTTTGCGTGCGCTCAATTACGTCTCGCTTTTGATCACTTGTCATTTGAACAAAGTTGTTCATTGCATACGGATTACTTGCAAGCGCCATGCCGAGTCCCAATGGAATTTCGGGCGGATCCGTGAATATATTCATGCAATCACCTCAAAAAGAGTGTCTGCACAATTCGTAAAAATATACTAAAAAACTATTTGCAAAGTGTCAGCGTCACAAACTGTGACCAGGTTTCCATTTGCTCCGATAAACCAGGCATATCAGAGCGTTTTACCCAAAATCCTTCAAGCTTTTCTGTCTCGAGAACGCAGACCTCGCCTGTGACCTCAAGCGTATAGAAAAGACCGAGATGAACACTGCCGACCTCTGTCGTGTCGTCGTTGATTATACCTCGCGGAGTCATTTCACCCATGCTGTCTATGCTTACTTCTTCCTCGATTTCGCGTTTCATGCCGCGATAAAGCACATCTGTGCCGCGACCGTCAGTCTCGGAATTTATATGACCGCCGACGCCCACGGACAAAAGCCCGTGCAGTCGTGCTTCGCCGCCTTTGTTGAGCCTTTTTGTGAAGAAAACCTCATCGCCGCGGCATATTACCACATAGGGGATAATCTGCTTGTGAGAAGGGTCGGCTTCCGCTTCGGGACGAGGAAGAAACTCGTAGTTGTTTAGAATTATTTCAACCATTTTGTCACAGTTTTCGGTGGTGATACCCTTTTGTGGAATATAAGCGGCAATCAATTCTCTTTTTACTGTAAGTACGTTTTCCATATGGATAATGACGCTCCTTTCGGTACATAGGCAGGGATAAATTAACCTAAAAGCAATGATAACATACAATACACAGTAAAGAAAGGTTATTCGACCTAATATTTAGTGTTTTTTCGTTTGAGAGTTTGGCCTTGACTATTGTCAAACACGCTTAGTTTTGATACTATTTTAGCACAACGCATTTTGGAGGGTATTTCTATGTTTAAGCTATTTGTTCCGGGCGATATTCTTTTGCCCAAGAATGTCGATATGAGCCTTTGGAGCGTAATTGCCTGTGACCAATATACTTCAGCGCCGGAATATTGGGACGCCGCCGACAATAAGGTGAGGGACACACCTTCTACGCTGCGGCTAATACTTCCCGAGGCCTACCTTGAAACGAAGGATACGGCTGCGGAAACCGAGAAAATCAACCGCACTATGGAAAAGTATCTCGCCGAAAACGTTTTTGATACAATCGAAAATTCTTACATATATATTGAGCGCGAGCTGACTGTCAACGAGACTCGACGCGGACTTTTAGGGCTAATCGACCTTGAAGCTTACGATTACCATGCTGATTCCGTTTCGCCCATTCATGCGACAGAGGGTACGGTGGAATCAAGACTTCCGCCCCGTGTAAAGATACGCGAGGGAGCGAGCCTTGAGCTTCCGCATATCGTAGTGTTCATTGACGACCCCCAAAATAGAGTGCTTGGCACATTGGGCGAGGGCGAAAAGCTGTATGATTTTGACCTCATGGACGGCGGAGGACATATCACGGGAACACGTGTCTGCGGCGACGCTGCCGAAAAGGTGCAAAGCGAGCTTGCAAGGCTTGCCGAGCCAGACTACCTTGAAAAACGCTATGCGCTGAATGGAAAAGCTCCCGTCATCATAGCAATGGGCGACGGCAATCACAGCCTTGCAACGGCGCGGCTTTGCTGGGAAAAAATTAGAGAAAGTCTCACGCGTGACGAAATGGAAAACCACCCTGCCCGTTATGGTTTGGCAGAGCTTGTAAATATTCACGACCCATCGATTGCGTTTGAGCCTATCCATAGAGTTTTGTTTGAAACCGACCCCAAAAGCTATTTTGAGGAGGCAAAAGATTACTTCAAAGGTGTTTCAAAGCAGGGAAGCACAGCACACAAGATTATCCTTGCCTACGGCGGAAAGACCGAAGAAATTTGCGTAACCGGACTGACAATCGGCAGCCTTATTGCCGTTTCGCAGCAGTTTTGCCTTGAGTATGTCAATGCCCACGGCGGAAAGCTTGACTACATCCATGATGACGAAACGGCGCTTGAAATGTCGCGCCGTGAAAATTGTGCCGGTCTGCTTTTGCCGTCGATGGACAAAAACGAGCTTTTTCCGTCTATCATGGACAGCGGTGTCTTTCCGGCAAAGAGCTTTTCGATCGGGCCTGCTCGAGATAAGCGTTATTATCTCGAGTGCAGAAAGATAAAATAGTGCTGAGAATTACTTGGTGAAATACAAATAGAAGACCCGACAGTATCGTGCCTGTCGGGTCTTCTATTTGTAGACAGTATAGTGAAAACTATACTGTCCGTTATTTAAGAAGCAAATAAATAATTTAAGTATTAGTCGCGGCGGCGTTTATAGCTGCTTTTTTTGTCCGCGTACATACGGCTATCCGAAATACGGCTGTCGGAGTCCTGCATAAACTGCTTGAGCTTATCCTCAAAGCTTGCCTCAGCAGGAGCGGCAGCCGTGAATGGCTTTTGAGAATAACCTGACGGCCTTGGTGAAAAATTATTTTGTCTGGGCTGATATGGGCGTGGCTGTGACGAACGTTCGGGTTCCGAACGGGGAGCCGGAGGCTCGGCCTTTTTTATTGATAGGTTGATTTTGCCGGTGTCGCTGATTCCGATGACCTTTACCTTGACACTCTGCCCTTCGGATACATGATCGTGAACGTCGTTCACATAGGTGTTTGCGATTTCCGAAATATGAACAAGACCGTTATTACCGT
>CAZLLK010000080.1:0-12197 GCA_964560435.1 uncultured Oscillospiraceae bacterium | reverse complement strand
TCTTGGTGTAGGTCATCATTTCCTTCGCCATGTCTGTATCGCGGATACGGCTGTTTGCAGAGGTCATATTCTCAGCTGTGGTATCAAGGTTGTTGATAGCGTAGTCAAGTCTGTTCTGCAGAGCACCCAGAGTACCACGGTTTGTGGAAACCTTGTTTATAGCGTCTTTGATTGTCTGGATGGAGTTGCCAGCAGCAGTCTGAGTTGAAACATCGAGACCCTTGATGCCAAGACCTTCAGCGGAAAGGTCATCAACGGAAACAACAACCTTGTTGAAAGCGTCGTTGGTATCACCGACCTGAAGGGTTAGGCCTTCTGCCATGCTGCCAACGCCGTCGGTAACGGCTCTTGTAGTAGCTAAATCCAAACCAGTTGCAATGGCTGATCCGGTCTTGCTGCCATCAAAAGAAACTGTCATACCCTTCGCACCGTTATCGCTAAGCATTTTATTGATGTCAGCAGCGCTATACGACTTAGCTTGATCAAGCTTAACATCAATTGCTCCACTGGTATTTGTTGTGCCAAAGCCTGAAGCAACTGCGGTTAATGTAGCGGAGGTAATGCCTGTTTTGCCCTTTGTAAAGTCAATGCTAAAACCTGTGCCGCGAGTACCTGCAATGGTCGCAGCTGTTTTGACAGTCTTTGCTGTATCAACCGCAGCGCCAGCGGCGGTATCAAGGGCGCCAGCGGCACCAATTGTAGCAGTGAATGTTGCGTCTGACTGACCGGAAACAGTCCTAATAGCGCTTTGGATTTGTGCTCCTGTTACCTGCGTAGCATCTAATGAACTATTCACAGAGATTGTAAGCAATCCGTCACTATCCACAGCTGCGGTTGCCGAACCATTTACGCCTGTAAGACCTTCAGTAACATCGATTTTTACTTTTTTAATAGAAGAACTCAAGCCATCAACTTTAATTCCTGTCATGCCGGTCATGTTTGCAGGAGACGCTTCATAGGTCTCCTTACCACCCAAGGAACCGTCGAGTAGGTTAATGCCGTTAAAGTTTGTGGACTGGGAAACACGGGTGATTTCAGTTCCAAGAGCATCAACTTCGGTCTGGATAGAGTCACGGTCAACCTGATTCTGGATTGTTCCGCTTGCAGACTTTGTTGCAAGGGATACCATACGGTTAAGCATACTGTGAACTTCTGTTAGCGCACCTTCAGCGGTCTGGACGAGAGAGATACCGTCCTGGGAGTTTGCGGAAGCCTGTTCAAGGCCCTGAATCTGAGCTTTCATTTTTTCGCTGATTGCGAGGCCGGATGCGTCATCACCTGCACGGTTGATGCGGAAACCGGAAGAAAGTTTTTCAAGGCTCTTAGAAACTGCGGTGTTGTTCATGCCCAACTGACGATATGCGTTAGCGGACATCGTATTGGTTCTTACTACCATACCCATAGAAAAATACCTCCATGTATTTCTTTTCGTCGGGGAGCGTCCATGCTCTCCCGAGCTATTATGTTTGTGTCTCGACTCACGAAGCGAGCTGTGCACCGAACACTTCGTTATCGAAACGTTCCTGACCAATTCAGTTCGGTCATTGAAGTTATTACACGAGGCATGGAAAAGTAAAGATTAATTTAAATAATTTTTTTCATGTTTCTATTGAAATCTGACAGAACTATTCGACTATATTCGACTAATTTCTTAAAGTTGTGAAAAAACTCTTGCTTTTTTAAAAAAACGAGATATCATGACATCAAGGGTAATTTTACCTTATACAAATCGATATTAGCAAACTATCCGAAAGGGTAGGACGCAAAGCCACGGGTTTAAGGCAAATTAATTTGCTATGACAGCCGGGTTGCCGAAATTGTTTCATTATGTCATTTCGTTGATTTTTGATGAGTTCTGTTTGGGTAACCAAGCAGAGCTCATTTTTTGGTTATCGAGTTGTTATGTATTAGCTGTCGAAAATCAAATTCTTAACAAACTTTTTGGGCGCAGATGATGAATAGAATTCCGTATAAAAGAGCATATATTTTCATTATAAGAATGCGTGGCAATATGGCGAGCTGGAAGCAATATGCAAACATTTGGTAGGGCGAAATAGTAACTTCATACAAAAATCACAGAAAATCTTGTTTACGCGAAAATACAACATCTAGTGCCTAAAAGTAAAAATAAAGGATAATATTCACAATAGGTGTCAAATTATCCTCTAATTGTATCAATATGGAATAATTGGTTACCTTTTTTGCTTCAAGGATGACAAAATAACTGCAAAATCGCATAAATTCGACATTTTAAGCTTTACAATTGGTCGTTAAAATGGTACCATGAGCACATCGTTATTTTTGACTCTAATATAATAATGTAACGATTTGAAAAGCCAAGTTTTTGAATTACATAATATCACATTTCTTTAGAGGATAGGAGAAGCAATATGGCAAATGCAATTTCTACCATTCAACCGATTAAACCGATGACGTTTTCGAAAATCGGAGAAAACCCAACAAGTGCGGATCCATCATCCTCATTTTCAAACATCTTGAGTGACGCAGTTCACGACTTCGAGTCGCTTCAGCAAACTTCCGAAAAAGATAGCGCCGACCTTGCTGTGGGCAACGCTAATAATCTTGCTCAAATCCAAATCGATTCGCTTAAAGCGGAAGCCTCGTTGCAAACTACCGTTCAGCTTACATCACGAGTAGTGAGCGCATATAAAGAAATCATGCAGATGCAGATTTAGCTGTTCTGATTAGTACCAACGATGTTTACAGAATCCGACTGCCACTGCGATCCATGCAAGCAGCTCAAGAATAAGAGGGTCAGTGTTAAGTGAAAGACAATATTATTCAAGATAGCTTCTCAAAGATAAAATTATATATTGAAAAATTGCCAAAGAAGACAAAAGCCATAGTTGGCATTGCATTAGCTGGAGTTATCTTAATCGCCGTTCTTGCTACGATTCTTGTAAATGCACAAAACGGGAAATACACCGATTTGTATTCCGGCTTAAGCACAAGCGAAGCTGGCAGCATTTATAAGGCGCTTAAAGATATGGGAGCTGATGTTAAATTCGATTCTGATGGCAACATAATGGTGCCAAAAGACGAATATGACGTATGGATTTTGCAGCTCGCCGCGCAGGGCTACCCCAAGTCGGCGCTTACTTATGACATCTTTTCTAGCAATGCGGGCATGACGGCAACGGAATCGGAGAAGGCTCAGTGGCTTTTGTATCAGCTTCAGGATAGAATGCAATCAACGCTTGAAAGAATGGACGGCGTTGCAAGCGCTACCGTTACAATCACAATTCCAGAAACCAGCAATTATGTTTGGGAAACAGCCACAACAGAACAACGAGCATCGGCCGGAGTACTGCTTTCGCTTGATTCAGGAATAGAAATGAGCGGAGAGCAAGTTTCGGCTATTCGCACCCTTATTGCTTCCGGTGTGCCGAAGATGAAGCCCGAAGATGTTACTGTTGTAGATGCAAAAACCATGCTTGAATTGACTCCAACAAATGGCTCGTCTTCTGGTTCCTCCACCACCAATGATTACAACTTGGGATTTGAACTGATGGTACAGAGCAAAATCGAGGACAATGTAGCTCGTTTGCTTGCTCCGCGCTATGGCTCATCCGGAATTGTCGCTGTTGCTAAGGTAACGATAGACTACGACAAGATGATGACCGAAAAGTATGATGTTACTCCTCCAAGCCCCTCGGATAACGGTTTTACCACTCACAGCGAAGGTAGTTATTCTGTTAATGGAACAGTTTCGGCCGGAGATGTTGTGGGAGAAACAAATAATACAGATGTTCCCTCATACGCTTATAACGATCCAACCTCGAGTGACGGGGTAACGAACTATTCGTGGAGTACTGATTACGATTATAGCTACATAAAAACACAAATCGAATCAGGCAACGCAATTCTGAAAAGAGCCACAATTTCTGTAATGGTTAACGAAACCTCACTTACAGATACTCGTGTAAGCGAACTAAAAAGTCTCATTTCAGGCTGTACTGATATTCCCCAAGACTTGATTTCGATTTCTGCTTATAGTAAAGCTGCCCTTAATGAAGTCGAGCCGAATACTTCACCGGAACCAACACCGGATGGTTTCAAACTCCCCGACATACTAAACTTGCCGATGTGGATGTACATTGCTGCCGGGGTTGCATTGTTGGTACTGGTAATATTGATTTTTGTGGTGATTGCAATTTTAAAGCGTAAAAAAAAGGCAAAGTTATTATCTGCTGCTCAGGCTGATGAACGGGCGAGAGCAGAGGAGGCACGTCGTCAAAGCATTGAAATAGACAAATATAAGAAGAACCTTGAGGACATTGCCAAAGGAAATATCGACCCGAAAAACGAGGCAATTGTTGAGGAAGTTCGTGATTTTGCCAAATCAAATCCGCAAGTAACAGCTAATCTCATAAGGACATGGCTTAAGGAGAATTAAACAATGTCAAAATCCTTAACAAAAAAAACTGGATCATTAACAAAGGCTGCTGCTGTTATTGTTGCGTTGGGAAGTGCTCAGGCTTCTGAAGTGTATAAGCACTTGACGGAGGCTGAAGTTGAAACGCTGACACTTGAGGTCGCAAAACTTGACAGGCTTTCTCCTGATGAAATGCAGGATATTGTTGATGACTTCTATGGCCTTTGTACTACTCAGAAGGTTATTTCGGAGGGCGGAGTCCTTTATGCGAGAAATGTTTTGGAAAAGGCTTTCGGAGCACAACAGGCTACGAACTATATGGACCGCGTATCAAAGTCTATGCAGACAAGATCCTTCGAGTTTATTCGTAAGGCAAACTATAAAAACCTTATGATGATACTGCAAAATGAGCATCCGCAAACTATAGCTTTAGTTTTGTCATATGCGTCTTCAGACCAGTCGTCAAAAATTCTTTCCGAGTTCCCAAAAAAGCTTCAGCTTGATGTAATCAGACGAATTGCAACTCTGGAAAGTGTAAACCCGGAAATCGTTGCAACTGTTGAAGAGGCGCTGGAAAAGAGGTTCTCGGCTATCGTATCTGTTGATATGACTGAAATCGGCGGAATTAACTTTGTTGCCGATATTATGAATCACGTCGACCGCACAACTGAAAAATACGTCTTTGATGAGCTTTCAAAGAGTGACCCTGCTTTGTCTGAGAACATTAGAAAGCTTATGTTCGTATTTGAGGATATTTTGAGCTTGGATGATGTTACTATCCAAACTGTTTTGAGAGGCGTTGATACGCAAGACCTTGCTGTTGCCATTAAGGGATCGAGCCAGGAAATCAAAGATATGCTGCTTAATAATATTTCCGCAAGGGCGAGAGAGAATATCCTTACCGATGTGGAATATCTGCGTAACGTCCGCATGAAAGATGTTGAGCGTGCTCAGCAGAAGATTGTTGATACAATCCGTGCACTTGAGGAACGTGGAGAAATAGTATTATCTCGTGGATCGGAGGATGCAATTATTGAATAGCGCGCATGTTTTCAAAAGACAGAGCTTCATTGCAAAAAATGAATGTGTCCGAATTCCCGAAGGCGACGTAAAACATGATGCGATTAATTCTGGAGAAACAGCTGAAAACGATAAATTCGCTTTGAAATCCGAGAATTGTTTACGTGAAACCACTGCTGAAGAAAAGATGTTTTTGGGGCTTACCCAAAACGAAAGACAAGAAATTCAAAAAGCTTTGCTGAATGAAACAGATGAATCTAATCGTGTGTCGGATAGCCAAAAGCTCTCAGAAACATATAAACGCGAACTGGAGGAGCTTAGCGAGGCTGTTGCAGAAAGAGCATATCATGATGCGCTGAACAAGAAAAAGGGCGAGCTGCGAGATTGCATCTCAAGTGTGCAAAATCTTATGGACGACCTGATGCGTAAGCATAATGAATTCGTTGAGCAATACACAAATGAGCTGAAATATATGGCCATTGATATAGCTGAAAAAATAATGTTCGAAAAAATCAGCGAGGATGATGCCAGCCTGCGCAGGCTTGTGCTTCTGAGCGTAAATAGCGTAAAAAGTTATGAATGGTTAAGTGTGGAACTTTCAGAGCGTTTAGTCGGACTTGTCGACTTTATGAAAAAAGAACTGGAAAAACCGGAATACAAGGGTAAAGCCCATGTGTTCTCGATTGCGGGAACAGACGATATTTGCAGGGTAACTACGAATGAGGGAACCATAGTTAGTACTATCGGAGTTCAAACTGAAAACTTGAGAAGAGCTTTCAGGGAAGCCGACCAGGATTCATTTGCCAAAAAGAAGGATGTGTAGGTTGTGACAAATTCTATCCATGAATCTATGCAACAGTACTACAACATCATTCAACAATCTGACTTGCGAACACATGAAGGTAAAATTAGTAAAATTATCGGCATGACAGTTGAAGCAACCGGATTAAATTGCAGTATTGGCGATTTATGCACTATTCACATTGATAGAGATGCAACCGAAGTAATATCCGAAGTGGTTGGAATTGCTGAAAAAAAGGTTTTCCTTATGCCTTTTCAAGAAGTCGGCGGAATTGGATATGGCTGCGCTGTTACTACCAAGGGCGAAAAGCTTACAATTCAAGTTTCGGATGCTCTTATCGGACGTACGGTTGACCCTTTAGGAAGACCCATTGACGGCGGACCCGCGTTACCCAAAGGTGTTGCAATTCCTATTACTAAGAACCCGGAAAACCCTATGGATCGTCCTCCGATTTCTGAGGTTATTGAAATCGGAGTTAAAGCGATAGATGGACTGATGACAATTGGCAAAGGCCAGAGAATGGGGATTTTTGCAGGCAGCGGTGTTGGAAAAAGTACGCTGATGGGCATGATTGCCAGAAATGTACGGGCTGATGTAAATGTTATTGCGCTTGTAGGTGAACGTGGACGTGAGGTTGTGGAGTTCATAGAACGCGATCTTGGCCCCGAAGGAATACAGAGGACGGTTTTGGTTGTTGCAACCTCGGACCAACCTCCGCTTATGCGCTTTAAATGTGCCCATACCGCAACCGCAATAGCAGAATATTTCAGAGATCAGGGACTGGATGTTTTGCTTATGATGGACTCGCTTACGCGTTTTGCAATGGCGCAACGAGAAATCGGACTTGCAACAGGAGAAGCCCCGGTTGCTCGTGGATATACACCATCCATTTATTCGGCGCTTCCGAAGTTGCTTGAACGTACGGGAAACTTTAAAAAAGGTTCAATTACTGGAATCTATACGGTGTTGGTTGAGGGCGATGATACAAATGAACCCATTGCCGATACGGTTAGAAGTATTATTGACGGACATATTGTCCTTTCAAGGAAGATCGCCGCAAAAAATCATTATCCGGCTATCGATGTACTAAACAGCCTTAGCCGCCTTATGTCGGGAATAGCAGATTCGGAGCATAAGAAAGCCGCAAACAAAATGCGCAATATGCTTGCTGTCTACAGAGACAATGAGGATTTGATTTCTATCGGTGCTTACAAGTCGGGAAATAATCCAGATTTAGATATTGCGATTGAGCACTTGAAGAAAATTAACAATTTTCTTACGCAGAGAGTCGAGGAGCCATTATCCTTTGACGAAACTATAGCGCTTTTACATGAATCTGTTCAATAAGGAGGCAACACGTTGAAGTCTTTTGAGTTCTCGTTGGAACGTATCCGCAACTATAAAACTCAAATATTGGAAAAAGAAAAGAAAGTGTTGAGCGTCCTTATAAGAAAACGAGACGAGATAATCGAAAAGATTAGCTCTGTTGATAAATTCAGAGCAGAAATTTTGGTGCAAGTAGCAGACAAACAAAGCAAAGGTGTTTCGATGGGGGAGCTTTTGTCACTTAGTTTCCTGGTGGAAAATTCCCGCAAACAAATCGAAGCCTTATATATCGAACTTCAGAAAGCTGAGGAAGTAATCGAAGCTCAGCGAGAGGTCGTTATCGCAATTTATCAGGATAAAACCGGCATGGATAAGCTTGAGGAAAAGCAAGCAGAGGAATATCGTTTGCTTGAGGCTAGTGTTGCTGAAAGTGAGCTCATGCAGGTCATATCAAACCAAATGGCGCGGAGAAGTACCGAAAATTACATGGACTTTGAAATAGCATAAGTGGTATAATCTTCGCCAAGAAGTGAAAGGAGGTGAAAATTATGCAGAATACAGCAGTCCAGATGAAGGCTTCCAGCGTACAGAGCAGTGCCCCTGAAACCTTAAGCCCTGTTAACCGAAAAAAGGACGAATCCGAGTTCGTCGATCCGTTTATGCAAATTGTCATGAGTATATTATCGCAGCCGACGGAATCGGTTTCTCCGCAGACGGAAAACACGACAGGCGCAGTCAGCACTATTGGCGCAGACCAGCTCAGCCAGCTTACCGCACTGTTGCAAAACCCTCAAAGCGGCTTGATGGCGGTTCCAAATCTGACAACTAATTCCGAACCAAATGCACAAGCTATAATTAACGTCATAGCAGAAGCGCTTGCAAGCGCCACAGCGAATAATGGCATTATGGCGAACAAAGGAATTACAGCGAATAACGGAGTCATAGCGAATAACGGCGCTGAAACCACTTCACAGACCCAAGTCAGCACCAATTTGGCTAGTCAAATATCAAGTTTGCTAGGCGAAAATGTCAACAAAGCCGATAAAGTCACAATTTCTTCTGAAACGCTTTCTCAATTGGCAAACGTGATGGGGCTTTCTGGCAAAGAAGAATTAAAGTCAGCATTAAAAAACGCGGGAATTACTGTTGCAGCAAGCAATTCTATTTCGGCACAAGCAGATTTTTCTGAAGCAGTCGTCAAAGCGAAGGAAATGCTTTCGGAGAACTTATCTCAGCAAAGCAGCGTCCCGGACGAAATTGATGTTGACAAGCTTCAGAATGAACTTGCGAAAAGCGATGCGACAACAGCGTTTGAGCTTAGTCTGAAAACGTCTTCCGGCACGAGCGAGACATCGGTTTTAGATCAGCTTAAGGACGGGATAAAACAAAACATTTCTGTTGGCAAGAGCGAGTTCACAATCAAGCTTAGGCCAGAAACGTTAGGCGAGATTACCGTGAAGTTGATTGAAGAAGCCGGAAAAACAACCCTAACTATTACAACGGCAAGCCCTGCGACAGCTAAGCTTATCAACAATGACCTCAATGCTCTGAAAGATGCGGTCGCGTCCATGAATGTTGAAGTGAAAAATGCGGTCGTACAGACAAACGAAACGGCAAACAGCGCCATGCAGCAATTCGATATGTCAGGGCAACAGTTTGCAGGACAGCAATTTGCGGGACAGCGAAGTTTCTACCAAATGACGCAACCAGTATCCACGCAAACCGATAATCAAAACTCAGAAGAAGTTTTAGCAACACTGCAAGGCGCGTATGTTAAAAATGCTTCGAGTGACAGGCTTGACGCCTACATTTGAGCGAAAGGAGGACTATAAATGGGGTCGACACTCAGCAGCGCTTCAAAAGCCACAAACGATATAAATGCGGTTTTTGCCACAAAAAAAGATAACTCCAAATTAAGTGCAGACGATTTTCTGAAGCTTTTCGTAACTCAGCTGCAAAATCAGGACTTCAACAAACCCATGGACAACAGTGAGATGATGAGTCAGGTTACGCAGCTATCCAATATGCAAATGATGCAGGAAATGGCTACCTATTCAAAATCAGGCTATGCGATGTCTCTGGTTGGCAAAACCGTTACAGCATCAAGGTTTAATGTCGGTGGTACGTTAGATACCACAACAGGAACGGTCTCAAATGTTTCTATTGTTGATGGGGACTATCTCTTGTATGTTAACGGAAAGAAATACAGCTTGGAACAAGTTATGGAAATCAAGTCTGGTGCCGGTGACAGTTCTTCTTTGAACGTGTCCTCTTTACCAGTGAAAGCAACATCCGTCACTAATAACGCTGCGACGCTAAAATGGAGTGTTCCTACGGAGGATACCATGAAGGCAAAGGAACTTACATATTCTGTCTACTACTCAACTAAAGGCCCGTTCAGTACAGTTGCGGATGTTGAAGGTGGAACAAGATTTGGCGCTGCGGATCAGAAAAATCTCTTAGGAGAAACCATTTCCGGACTTGAAAGTGGCCAGGCATATTTCGTCAATGTAATTGTTAAAGATTCAGATGGAAAAAAGTATGCGTATAGTCCAACGACGGTAGTGACGAACAAATGATATTTTTAAGAAGGAGCAAATATCATGGATGATATACGCTTAAACATGTACACTCCCATTGTTTCGGGAATTCCACGTACAGAACAGACGCAAAAAGTTGTCAAGGATGGCAACGAGATTGCGGAAAAAGACAGCTTCAAAAGCATACTAACTGATATGCTTCGCGATCACAGCGAGGTTAACTTTTCAAAGCACGCTGTAAAACGGGCTGTCGAAAACCATATCGAATTATCCGACGAAAGCCTGAATCGCCTGAACGAGGGCGTTAAGATGGCAAGCGAGAAAAACCTTGAAGAACCGCTTATCTTAGTTGGAAACACAGCATTTCTTGTTAACATCCCCAATAACACAGTGATAACGGCTGTTAACAGCGGAGACATGAAAGGGAACGTATTCACAAATATTGACGGAACCGTAATTATTTAGCCGGACCTTTTGAGGAGGCTTAAGCACCCCGACTGACTGAAGGGTGCAGACCGGTTCCAAAAGGAGAAAATATGAATAGAGCATTGTATTCGGGTGTGGCGGGCCTAAAAGCTCACCAGACCAAAATGGACGTAATTGGTAACAATATATCCAACGTTAATACCTATGGTTACAAAGCCCAACGCACAATATTCAGCGACGTTTTTTACCAGACAGTATCAAGCGCAACCGGGGGGACAGCCAGCAGCGGCGGAAGAAACCCGTCCAGCATTGGCTATGGCTCGCAGCTCGCAGCAATTCAAAAGCAGATGTCACAGTCCAGTTTGCAGTCCACCGGATATGGATTGGACGTTGCGATAACCGGCGAAGGATTCTTCCAGGTTATGGACCCGGACGGAAACGTTTTTTACACTAAGGCGGGTATTCTCGATTACGACTCAAACGGATACCTGACCGATGTTAATGGCAACTTCGTTCTTGGTTCGGCTAAGGCGGATGGCACTCCAGCGTCGCAGAAGATTAAGCTCGACGACCTTGGCTCGGTTCCTGCGAAGGCACCGAAGACAGAGGTTTCAATAAACGGAATCAAATATACAATGGCGGCTTCCAATTCTTCCGAAAGCGGAAACGTTTCCGTCGCAATAGGTTCTAGTGATCAACTTCCGGCAACAATGAAAGCCAAAGCAAGCATCTCGTCTACGGGAACGGTAACCGTACAGCTTAGCAACACAGAAAAATTTGCGGACCTTGGTGCTCTCAGCAATGCGATTAATGCCGCCATAACCGAAGCCAACGGCGGCAAACCTCACGCTGCTGGCAATTTCACAATTACGGCTGCGGATGCTGCGTCAAAATTCCCAACGGGTGGACTTACCGGTAAAGAAATTTGTGGTACCGATTATAGTGTTCAAGAAGGAACGATTACCGGAGCAGATATTTTTGGCGGCAAAATGACAGTTATCGGTACAAGCAGTGACTTTAAAGGAAATGGAACTGTAACAGAAACACCTGCTGGCTTTACAGCCGAATATACCGCAAAAACCGCTACCGATGATGCTTATTGGACTATTAGCATGATGGATGGCACAAGAACATACTCTGGTAAGCTTAAAGATGGTGAGCTTGCAAAGTCACTTCTGCTCAAAAGTTCAGCCGGGGATTATGTTGAAGTATCTAATCCAACCTCTAAAGAGCTTGCAAAATTATCCGGAGACACAGACTCCAATGGAATTCCCGATAATCTTACAAAAATTGTAAATGCCTTGGATACGGGGAAAACCCTTACGGTAAAACCGGCGACACAGTCAAATCAACTCGGACTTTCGTCAATTTCATTTGCACTCACTGGCGGAACAAAGGGCGGTCCGGTTTCGCTTGACCAGCTGACAAGTATTGCAATTGGTGCTGATGGCGTAATCTCCGTTACACAATCCGCGTTGGGGACAGTTGCGGCCGGCAAAATTTCTCTTGCAAACTTTGCAAACCCATCTGGTCTGCAGCTTGAAGGTACAAACTACTTTTCAGCAACGGCAAACTCCGGCAAAGCTATACTTTGCAACCCCGGCTCTGCTGGAACGGGTGGACTGAAAAGCAACGCGCTTGAAATGTCGAATGTTGACCTTTCTTCTGAATTTGCAGAAATGATTAC
>CAZLLK010000079.1:0-12206 GCA_964560435.1 uncultured Oscillospiraceae bacterium | reverse complement strand
TAGGAGGCAATTATAATGGCAGATGGCAAAAAAGCAATGGAAATGTATTATTCGGGATTTAACTGCGGGCAGATAGTTGCTACCTTCCTCAGCGAACAGTGTGGGTTTGATGAAAAAGCAGGGCGGTCGGCTCTCGGTGGCTTTGGTATGGGTTTGGGTAACGGTGAAATCTGCGGCGCTTTATTAAGGACACAGATGAGTTTGTGAAAAAACTCATCGAGGAAGATCTGCTGAGTAAAGAATAAATACAAAGAGCCGTCCACAGTCCAAAACTGTGAACGGCTCTTTAAATATAAGAGGGGACGCTGAATTACGTTCTAACATAATAAGCGATAGGCAGATTATTTGTCTATCGCTTATTATGCCTATATGTGCAAAAATACTCTCGGAATATGCTGTAACACCTATACGCCTGCTTAAGAGGATTCGGCCGAAACTCAAGTTAAAGCAAATCGACTTTATTCAGCGAGATTTCTTGTGTCCCATATCATTATTCCGATGCTGCTTTTTTGGGACTGAACAAACAACCCTTCCTCAGTGAGATGAGACATGATGTGTTCGTGAAGCCTTGCTTTCAGAGCGTCGTCTATCGGCATATAGCGCGAGAATTCGCGGCATACAGCTTCAAGTGCTTCCTCGGGAGACTGCGCACGTGTCCATTCACAGGGGGCATAGGTCAGCTCGGTCTGAAAACCAAGACTGTAAATAATATTGAAAGCGTGGATAATATCGTTTCCGCCAGACGATCGAAGCTCGCGTCCGAACACTATTTTCTGAAAATCCGAACGTGAAGAGTGGGCTGCTACGCCGTGAGGTGCGGCATAACAGCAAAAGCCGCGTGACACGCTGTTCATTTTCACGAGTGAGTCATAGTCGTTAATACCGGTGTTAAGCGACGACAAAACAATATCAAATTTGCAGGGCAACTCGTCCTCGCGCACTTTGCGCCAGTCGGCATTTATGGGAATGATGTTATTAAGACCCAGTTTTTCGGCTTTTTCCAACAGCACTTTTTGCATACCCTCGGAGCTATCAAGAGCATAGACAGTTTTGCATTTCTGTGCAAGCGCAAGAGTGTACGCACCGGTTCCGCTTGCGATATCGAGCGCAATAGTCTCCGTATTGAACGCTCCGAGCCTTTCAAGCCGTTCGATAGCCATGTCGACTCGCCGTGGGTCGTTGCCCATACCGAGGTCATAGCTTGCCGCCATTTTGTCCCAGACGGCTGTTTTTTCGTCCGTGGTGCATTTTTCAAGACTGAAGTGCTCGCTTTCGCCAATGGCTAAATCCCATTGCTCGGCGGCAAAGCACAAATACTGTTTAAATTTCACTGGTTTTTCTCCTTGCTATCCTATTCCAACCTCATACAAATCAGGGCAGAAGGTTACATCCAGATTAAAGTTCTGTACGCGGTTGTTCATGGCATAGATTGTCACATCGTACCAGAGGGGAATTACATATTCGTTTTCCTTAACAAGCTTTTGGATTTTGGTGTAGTCCTTTTGACGTTCTGCCTTGTCTGGCTCAATTGCGACCTTTGCAATTAGCGCGTCAAGAGCGGCGTCTTTGATGCCATAGCAGCGGGAAGCGTTGTTTGAACCCTTGCTGTCAACGTTGCGGGAGAAGAAATAGTTCGGCTCACCTGCGGAAACGGTGAAGGGCTGAGGTGCGATGTCGTAGTCGCCACTTTTTAGTCTTTCGCTCCAGGTTGCGGAATCGACGGTTTCAATTGCGGAGGTAACACCGATTTCCTTGAGCTGTGCTTGAATCATGGTCGCAACATCCTGATAGGGCCAGCGGCCAAGCATTGAGGAGTTGAGGAGTATAGTGCAGGTAGCGTCGCCGGTTCCGACAGCTTTTTCCTTGAGCGTCTTTGCTTCTGTGGCATTAAAGCTATATCCACAGTCCGTCATCCAGCTGCCGCCTGCAGCACTCACAACGCTTTTTGCAGTCTCACCGTAGCCGAGCAGAAGATTTTTAACAATTGTATCACGGTCGATGCAAAGACTCAGAGCCTTGCGCATATTGACATCGTTAAACAGCTTGCCTTCGTTGGTGTTCATGAAATAATAATGCACGGTGCTGACTAAGCGCTGCTTCATTGTGAGGTTTTTATCGGCAAGTACGGTTTCCGCCTGCTGGGGAAGAACGCCGCCGACATCGGAAATAACGTCGATTTCGCCGCTCTGAAGCGCGGAAAGACGGGTGGTTGCGTCACCTATGTTTTTGAATACAACGGTGTCGAGTTTGGGCGCACCCTCCCAGTACTTATCAAATTTCGTCAGAGTGAGAGTTTCAGTGGTTTCGTCATATGAATCGAATTTGTAGGGGCCTGTGCCGTTAGGGGCGGTGATTGCCTTGTTAGCGTCAAAGGAGGACAGTGCGAACATTGCGCTGCTTTCATAGGCAAGACGGCAGTCGAAGTCGGGGATAGGCTTTTCGTGTGTTACGGTAAAGGAGTGCTCATCCACTGCTGCCATGCTTACGATTTTGCCGTATTCAGCGGTCTTTTCATAAGTAGCGTCATATGCCTTTGAACCGTTGTTCCAGTGGTACAGGCGGTCTAGGTTTGCTATTGCGACTTCGCTTGTCAGTGATGTGCCGTCGTGGAAAGTAACACCATCGCGGAGCTTGATTGTCCATGTCAGCCCGTCCTCAGACTGCTTGACGGACTCTGCAAGATTCATTTCAGGCTCCATGTTGTCATCAAGCATAATAAGTGACTGCCAGATGTTTGTGCTGCCGTGAACAAATATGTTTGTTGTCGGTCCCTGATAGAAGGTGCGGCCGGCAGCGATTGTAATTTCTTTAGGTCCTGCTTCTGCGCTTGCTGAGGGCTGTGTCGACTCGGTCGCAGGGGTTTTGGAGCAGGCAGTCATCATGCAAGCAAAAAGCATGACTGCCGCAAGAGTAAGAGCAATTTTCTTTTTCATTATGTTTCTCCTTAATAATATATATCTCAAAGGGACACGGTCAGCTTTGACTGTATCAGCCTTTTCGTATACGGGTGTTTTGCCGTTTCAAGATTAAGACTATCCAGCGTTTCGACGATTTTGCCGTCTTTCATGACGGCCTTTTTCATGCAGAGCTTATCAATGGCGGAAATGTCGTGGGAAATAAAAAGAATTGCCACGTCGTGGTCCTCATGCAGATGATTCATAAGCTTAATAATTTGCGCTGCGCTTATGACATCCAGATTTGAGGTCGCTTCGTCAAGAATAAGAAACGAAGGATTAAGTATCATGGCGCGCGCGATAGAAACGCGCTGGCGTTGTCCGCCGGAGAGCTGATGCGGTTTTCGGGAAACCCATTCGGGAGGAAGCCCCACAAGCTCAAGGTGCTTTTCTGCCTGACCTTTAATGGGTAGGTGGTAATTCTCCAGAGGCTCCGTAATAATGTTACCCAAGGTCATATGCGGGTCGAGAGATGACCCACTGTTCTGAAAAACAGCCTGAATATTCCTCCTGAGCGGATAAAGCTGCTTATAGCCCTTCAGCGCCGTGATGTCCTCACCGTCAAAAATTATCTGCCCCTCGTCGGGATTAAGCAGCTTCAGCAAAATATTTGCAATCGTTGTCTTACCACATCCGCTTTCCCCGACAAGCCCGAGCGTTTCACCTCTATTTAAGGAAAATGATACGTCCTCAACAGCTGCAAATTTGGCTGCTTTTTTTAGGGAAAACGGACTTGTGCGGGTAGAAAACAGCTTGGTTAGGTTGGAGACTTCCAAAAGAGTGCTCATATTTTCCCCCTAATCCGCAGCCGCAAGCAGTTCCTTCGTGTAGGACTGCTCGGGAGAGGCAAAAAGCTCTGCCGTTTTTTTGTATTCAATAACTGAACCGTTTTTCATAACCATTATTTTATCAGCAACCTTTGAAAGCTCGGCCATGTTGTGCGAAATATAAATCATACCGAAGCCTAGCCGTTCCTTAAGCGAGACTATTTCGTCGATTATCTGCAACCGCACCTCTGCGTCAAGCGCCGAGGTTGGCTCATCCGCGATTAGAAGCTGGGGCATCTTGCATATTGCCATAGCAATTACAATTCGCTGCTTCATGCCTCCACTGAGCTGCGTGGGATAGCGGTCAAGAATTTGTTCGGGAGAGGGGAGGTGGACGTGATTTAAAAAGTGAACTATTTCCTCGTCTGCCGCCTTTCCGCCTGACCGTCGTGTGCCAAAAATATCATAAAACTGGTGCTTAATTTTTCTAACGGGATTAAGCGCGGCGGAGGGATCCTGAAAAACCATCGAGATTTCGTTTCCGCGAAGTGTTAAATACTCTTTTTCCGTCATGCCAACTAGCTCTTTGCCACAGTATTTTATTGAGCCGGAAAGCTCTGCACTTTTGGGCAAGATACCGAGTATCGCCTTTGCAAGCGTGCTTTTTCCGCAACCACTTTCGCCCGCAATACCAAGCGTTTCGCCCTTTTCAAGAGAAAAGCAGACATTACGAGCGACAGCGTTTTCGGAATACGAAACGCTTACATTATTCAGTTCCAAAAAGCTCATTTGCTGTCCTCCGTCACTGGGATTTGTCGTCAAGCTTGTCGCGCAGACCGTCGCTTATTAGCTGGAACGCGAACACGGAAACGGTCACCGCCAAGACGGGATAAATGATGAGCGACGGCTCCTTTGCCATAAATAGGCGAGCTTCGTTAATCATCATTCCCCACTCTGCTTCTGGCGCTTGTGCGCCAAGACCGATGAACGAAAGTCCCGCAAATCGAAGTATTGTCGAGCCAATATCTGTTACAACGATAGTTCCGATTGCACCACCGATGTTTGGCAGAATGTGGCGTGTTACAAGGTGAAATCCGCTTGTGCCGGAAACCCTTGCAGCTCTCATATAATCCGCTTCGCGAACGCCGATAACCAAACTTCGGACGACCCTTGCGTATCTCGCCCATGATACCAGCGCGATTGCGAGCATTACATTCATAATGCCGGGGCCGAGAAGTCCCGAAATCACCAATGCCAGAATAAGTCCGGGAAACGCCAGGATTACTTCGCAAAAAGCCGTTAGGAGCTTGTCCGGCCATTTGCCCGCAAACAGGCCGGAAACCGCTCCTATTACAGTGCCGATGAATATTGTCACTGCCAGTACCAAGCAGGTTACGCCGAGCGAGGTTCTTGCCCCATATAGTAGACGGGACAGAACACAGCGCCCAAGCTGGTCTGTGCCGAGAGGAAAGTCGGAGCTGGAATTTTCGAGGGTATGTGTCATGTTTACCTTAATGGGGTCGTTTGGAGCGACAAGCGGTGCGCAAAGCGCAAGTAAAATCAAAATCGTCGCTAAAACTATGCCAATTAACATAGGAATGCTTATTTTTCGTTTACTTATCATCGTTGCCTCCTAAGAGGTAGACCGACGGCATGGTGAGGCAGTAGGACAGCTCGATGAGTATGTTGATAACTATGTAAATTGCCGCCATTACAAGAGCGTAAGCCTGAATAACGGGATAATCTCTTGCGTATATTGCCTCGACAACATAGCTTCCGGCACCCGGCCATGAAAACAGCGTTTCGATAATGGCGGAGCCGCCCAGCATTCCGCCGATGATAAGTCCGATGTTAGTTAAAACGGGGGGGATGGCGTTTTTGAGGACGTGGTTTTTGAGGATAGTACTGGGTTTTACTCCGAAAACCCGCGCCGCCACGACGTGCTCGGCTTCCATGTGCGTCAAAATCTGACTGCGAATAAGACGCGCAAGACCCGCACCACAGCCAATTCCGATTGCAAGCGAGGGCATTATGAGATGCTTTATACTTCCGCTTCCCATAACTGGGAGCAACTTTTTTTCAACACCCAGAACGAGTATTAGTAGTATGCCTATACAAAAGGACGGAATGGATATGGCGAGAACATTGAAAAAGCGAATAGCATAGTCCGGAATACGGTTTTGGTGCAGTGAAGACGCAATCCCAAGCGGAAAGGCGATTAGCAGCATAACTATGACCGAGCCTAGCGTTAAAAGCATTGTTTGAGGCAGACGTATTGCAAGCTCATGGGCGACAGGTTGTCCTGATTGATAGGAAATTCCCAAATTGCCCGAAAGCGCGTGCGTGAGCCACTTGCAGTACTGGAGCACAAGAGGCTCATCAAGCCCAAGGTGTTCACGTGCCGATGCAGTTTCTTCGACAGTTGGATTTTGAGTGCCGGCAAGTACCGTGTCCACTGGGTCGCCCGGTGCAAGCCTGCCCATACTGAAAGTGAGGACAGATACTCCCAGCAATACCAACAGGGATATTAGTGATTTTTTGATTATGTAGCGGCCCATTTCGTTTTTCCTTAAAATTGTTTGCGTCTGTCGATAAAAGTAGATTTATGAAAGCGCTATTAGAGATTACAAAGAATTCAAGCTTGCCGCAAGCCCCCCAGGGGGTTGATTGTTGTACGTTAGGATTATTTTGCCGGTGCGATACCCTCGGATTTTTTTGAATAACCCTTCAGAGCCTTGTGAAACCAATTCACAGCAGAGAGCACTATAAATGCGGTTTGAAGGTTGAAATAATCTCATTAACTAAGCCGTCTGATAGAGTGCTCGGGCGGCTTGCTATTTAGCGTTCAAACATTACAAAAAGCCGCCCACAATCCCGACTGTGAGCGACTTTTTGCGAAGTGGAGAGGACGTAAATTACATACAACGTAATCATTATATCAAAGTGCAAACGCCGCGCAAGCCTCCCCGGGGGATGAAATATTTTTAGAAGTTTTGAGTAGTAGGTTTGACTGTGATATCTAAAATATGACAAGATATCCCCCCTAGTGGCTTGTACAGAATTTTTTGGTCTTTATACTGTTTACTTGTAACTGTCTTGTTGTACGAAGGAAAGAAACATACATCTGCGAGTTTGGTGCGCACACGACGGTGAGCCTTGGTCATTATTCAGGCAGAGAATATTTCCGTGCCGACTGATATCCGCGGATTAACCGCATTTGGGAGTAATATGGGAAAATATTTTGATGATGTTCATGCAGGGTGGGAGAGCCAGCTTGCGGATAACCCCTGCATGATTGAAGACACAAAGAAGATAACAGAATTGCGGAAAACGGCTCAAGACGGAGAAAGCTTTTTGGCACTGGGAGATGCACTTTGCGGTCAGCTCCGTTACCGCGAGGCAATTGAGGTTTATTCCAAAGCGATTGTGGTAATGCCCGATGACATCCGTGCTTACCGCAGCCGTGCTGGACGCTATCTTGCCACCCTGCAGACAGAAAAGGCAGAGAAGGATTTCTACCGTTGCCGTGAAATGGGCGGTGACCCTTTGGACATGAGCTACCGTTTGGGTATATGCTGCTATCTGTCGGGCAGATATGAGGAGGCATTCTCGCTTTTTGAGCAGACATATCCTCTCTGTGATGACGAAATGGGCATTGCGGTTCTATATTGGCATACCCTCAGCAATTATCAAATCGGCACTGAGCCGAGCCTTATTAGCAAGTGGCAAAATAACATGGCGGTTGGGCATCACACCGCCTATGAAAAAGCTGTACGGGTGTTTTGCGGCGTGGAAACTGCGGAGGACTTGCTTCTTGAACTTGAGCGTGAGAAAGATGATATGGAGTTTGTCATCGCACTTTACGGTGCTTGTATTTGGATGCGTTGGAACGGCAGGGAAGTGGAATATGACAAGCGAATGAAGAGCTTGCTTCAGCGCGACGGCTTCTGGCCTTGCTTTGCCTATCTGGCAGCTTGGAATGAATTTAAATAGTATAGTTAGGCTTAAATAAGAGATTGCAATTCGTAAGTAGATGCCCATAACCTGAAGCGCTTAGGTTCATAGCATAGCACGAATGTTTCTGAAGAATCCGCCTATTGTTTTGCTGGATGAGGCAACATCTGCGCTGGACAGCGTTACGGAATTCAAAATCCAAGAGGCGCTCGACAGACTTTCGATTAATAAAACAATGGTTGTTATCGCTCATAGGCTTTCAACCATACGAAACGCAGATATTATCGTGGTATTAGATAAAGGGGAAATTGTTGAACAGGGTACCCACGATGAACTGATGGGAATAGACGGGCAATATGCCCGCTATTATAAAGCACAGTACATAAAAGAAAAGGAGAATAACAAATGGGAAAGACCAACAAGGAGCTTGCAATCGACATTGCAATTGAGTACGCACACGGAAATCTTCACATCAAGGGGGAGCAGGGATACGCAGTTGAAGAGTGCTGCGAAGTAATCAAAAAGGTTTATGAGACCTTGGAAAAGATTTCGCCAGACGAAAAAAGTTGATTGTAAATATGCACATACTTAAGCTAACAGCTTAATATTAATTATCCCTTAGACAGGACGTGGTTTATTTATCAACCACGTTGTCATCTTGAAAACATAACACCCCTGTGATAAATATTGCACAAACCGCAGGTGGAGATGAGGCAACACATGAAGCGATTATGACCGATGGCGAGGGCAGAATCACATATCCCATTAAGGCACCCAGGAAATATCTGGTCGTTGTGCGTTGCACAGGTCCAGAAGTAGAAGAGGAACTTTATTACGATACGAGACATACATACACGTTCTGGTTTTATGTAAAATGATAAAGAACTTTGCGTTATAATGTTGAATCCATGCCCAAGTCATGGCAATTCTGCATAGCTTAAGCGAAAACGTAGTGAAGTGATTTCAGACAAACAAACTTCATCGGGGCGGCTGGGGTAACCTGTCCGCCCTGTTTTTACAAAAAAAGATGGGAGCAGCACCTATGATGACAACCATCATCAGACGGCTGACCCCTGCTGACAGAAGAGAATAATAGGCAGAAGAAAACTATCTCGCCATAAACCAAACAGATGCAACGCCCCGTGGTGGCTGCGATCAGCTTAATAACGTCCCACTCTATCTGAGTGCACACCCGATTTCAGTATCGGCGTGCGCTCTTTTTTTGTTTGTCTGAGAGACGCGCATAATGTTGTCTGCCGTGATTCGCCGTTTTCCTCTCCACATGCGAAAGCAGAGAAACAGAGAAAACAGGACTTGAAAAAATATTTCTAGGTTTTTCTGAAAAAAGTGACCAAAACAGCCCTTCCAAAACGGGATAGAAGCGAAAGGGGAAATAAACCGCTTCTCACGGTCTGGAAGGGGGTGAAAAACACTTGGAGTTATCACCATCCCAAAAGAAAACCGTCAGGCATCAATTTGACAGCTTTTGCAGAAAGATACTGCGAGAGGAATGTCGCGACTATTTCAGAGAAATGAGCCGCCTCACCGCGCATGAGGTATCACTTTCAGAGCTGTCCGACGAGCAACTGTCGCAGCTTACCGTAATGGACGAATACTCCGCAGAGCTGCACCACTTTGATGTGTAGGGCTACGATGTGGCCGTCCACGATGATCGGCTGGGCGAAGCCCTAACCGCACTACCCGATGAAAAGCGCGACATTGTCCTACTATCCTACTTCCTTGACATGAACGATAGGGAAATTGCTGAAAAGCTGAATATGGTTCGGAGAACCGTCCAGCATAGGCGGACAAGCTCGCTCTCAGAAATAAGACGAAGATTGGAGGTTCTTGAAGATGGCAAGCAATCCGAATAAATCGGCTTTCACACTACTTCCGTACCAAGTGATTGAGACGGCGGCGGCGGGCAATGTGGATGCCATTAACGCCGTGCTGAAGCACTACGAGCATTACATAGCGGCACTGGCGACCAGAACGCTGTATGACGAAAATGGCACAGCTCACCTCTGCGTTGATGAAGAACTTAGACGCAGATTAGAGACAAAGCTGATTACCAAAATTCTTGATTTTAAGGCAGACAAAGTAGCATAATTCCTTTCCCGTGCGGGAGCGTGTTTGTACCCCTTTCCACGCTCTCGCCACGGGCTTTTGTTGTATCCGCGAGGAAAGACCACTGTAAAAGTGCAGGAGCCTTTCCTGGCTGGTATACAGCCGAACAGTTGCACTTTGACAACTTATGTTCGTCCGTATCAGATACGGAGCAGGTGAAGTATGCCACGATGTAGTCGGTAACCAAACGAAAGCCAAACGAAGTTGGCTTCGTTTTGAGTGTAGTTTGCGACGACGAAGCGTACCAATGCTCTGCATACGACGTGTTTGTCACACAAGGCAGCTTGTCAGGAACAGGATACGGGTAATACGACAAAAAATGATAAATATTGTGGGAGGACCGCCATATGCGGCGCCTCCCACATTTTTTGACAGCATCAGAACGGTTTGATGAAGATGAAACCGCTCTGATGCTGCTAAACACCCATTGGTGGCACAAGATTTATCGTTTAATTTTTTGCATGCCTTAGCGGACTGTGCTATGATTTTTTCGTGAAGCATAGGCCGCGTCAATATGAAAGGAGATGGAAGAGCTTGACGGGGTCAGACAATAACCAAGAAAAACGCACCTATACCGTACGGGAGGCTGCAGAATTGCTGGGAATAAGTAACACTGCAGCATATTCGTTGGTCAAAAAGAAAGCTTTCAAAACCGTGCGGATTGGCACTGCTATTCGTATTTCCAAAGCCTCTTTTGATGAATGGCTTGATGCACAAAGTTAATAATTAAAGGAGAATCATTATGGCATCTGTTAAGAAAAGAAGAGACGGGTTTGCCGTCGTATACTACTACACTAATGACGCGGGAGAAAGAAAACAAAGGTGGGAGCAATACTCCTCCTACAACGAAGCACACAAGCGTAGAGCAGAGATTGAATATAAGCAAAACAAGGGCGATTTTATCGCACCAACTAAACAAACAGTCGCGGTTTTCATGGAGGACTTTGTCGCCTTGTATGGTCCCAAAAAGTGGGGCACTTCTGTTTATGAATCGAACACAGCTTTAATTGCAAACTATGTAATTCCTATCATTGGGGACATTTGCGTTCAAGATGTCACCCCCAGAACAGTTGACCTGTATATCAATAGGCTCCAAAAGACAAAACCCGTTGATCACAATGGACGCAAAGCCAAGGCTGAGTTCTTGCCTCCGGCAAGCATTGAAAAAATCATCAAGCTATTGCGCTGTACTTTTAAGCAGGCGGTTCGTTGGGAGATCGTTCCGAAGAATCCCTTTGACAACGCTGTGCTACCAAAGGTCGAGCGTGTTCGCCGTGAAATTTGGAATGCAGAGATGATAAAAACAGCGCTTGATCAATGCACAAATGCAAAGCTGTATCTGGCGATGAACCTCTCGTTTGCCTGTTCAATGCGTTTGGGAGAAATTTTGGGGCTTACATGGAACGATGTACACATAAGCGAAGCCGATATTGCAGAAGACAATGCCTACGTTTACATCGACAAGGAGCTTTCGCGCGTTTCAAGGGAAGCTATGGAGGTGGTTGGTGATGCGGGTATCATCAAGGTGTTTCCAATTGTCATGTCCACATGTTCCTCAACGCGTCTAGTCCTCAAAAACCCAAAAACGGAATCCAGCGTCCGTAAGGTCTGGTTGCCAAAAACTGTGGCATACATTCTGCGAGAGTGGAAAGAATCACAGCAAAAACAGAAGGATTTTATCGGCAATGAATATTTGGATTATGATTTAGTCGTAGCCCAAGCTAATGATCGCCCCTGTGAGAACAAACTGATTGAAAATGAATTCAATCGCTTGAAAGAGCGCACAGGACTGCCCAATGTGGTTTTCCATTCGCTTAGGCATTCCAGCACCACTTACAAGCTGAAGCTTAATCGTGGCGACATAAAGGCCACACAAGGGGATACCGGCCACGCTGAGAGTGATATGGTCACTAAGGTATATGCTCACATTTTGGATGAAGATCGCAAAATCAACGCACAGATATTTGAAGCAGAGTTTTATTCTAAACCGGATTTGAGAGAAGCCAATGTCCCGACACAACAGCCTGCAGCTGCGAATGTGGAGGCTCTGATTGAACAGCTACGCCAGTCGCCCGAGCTTGCGGAGGCGTTGACCGGATTGATTGCGAAACCCGTTGGCTAATACCGTATTAGCCAAAACGGTGCCAAACTAGGGAATTGGTCAAAAACGGTTCGTGTAATCATCTGGTGCCACTGCGGAAAAGGAAGAGCAAGTAAAGAAAGATGTAATTTCTTTCTTCTAACTTTTGCAAATGAAAAACACCATATTTCGTTGAAAATACAGTGCTTTTGGTACGCTCGCCCGGATTCGAACCGGGGGCCTTCCCCTTAGGAGGGGGATGCTCTATCCATCTGAGCTACGAACGCGAATATGAAATTGGTGCCGGAGGTTTTAGAACACCTT
>CAZLLK010000078.1:6601-12235 GCA_964560435.1 uncultured Oscillospiraceae bacterium | reverse complement strand
GTTCGCGCTTCGCTTGCCATGAGGTCATAGAAGCTGTTGGTTATATTGTCCCTGTCGGCGTCTATACCAATTGAAAAAAGGTGGTGGGATTCGTCATATAATGGGACAAACGACATGGGTGAAAGCAGTTCGTCACAGCTCGCTGCAAGATCGGCTCTGTCGTATTCCAAAAGAGCCTCTCGCAGTATGACAAGGCAAGCCGCAAGATTTCCACTGTCAACCGTGGAAATATAAGCCGGATGAAGCGGTTTAAGCGTTCTGGTGTCGTACCAGTTATATAGATGCCCGTTCCACTTCGTCATTCGCCGCAGCGTCGTTAGAATGTTTTGAATAATCCCAAGCGCGGATTCCGGCCTTGCAATATTAAGGTCAATAGCCGAAAGACAGCTTAACAGGCAAAGCCCGATATTTGTGGGGGAGGTTCGGTGAGCGGTGCCAACCGGAGGGCGATACTGATAGTTGTCAGGTGGAAGATAATTGTCCTCGGCTGTGCAGAAGTCCTCAAAAAAAGACCAGATTTTCTTAGCAGAGTTAAGAAGATAGCTTCTGTCATCGGTGGATAACCGGTGCTGACGCACAATCGTTTTTGAAAGTGAGGCCGCATAGAGTGGAGAGAAAAACCAGATTATTCCGCTCGCCTTTCCCATGATTGACGGTGAGAACAGGACAATTGCAATTGCCAATAACGGAGCACACCACATATTTAGGATATATTTCTGCGTTCCCTGCGCCTTGCCCTCGAATACCGATGCGGGCGTCCATTTTAAAAGCCCCGAGTGGCTGACAAGCATTCGCCAAAGAGCAGTCACGGTGGCCATGAAGCAGATGTACGCCTCAAACGGAAGAAAGGCGAGCTTCAATGCGGTTTGAAGAAACGCACCGCCGACTCCGCGACTTATTGTGCTGTGACAGCGTATTTTCACTTCCCGTTCGTCACGGAAAAGGTTCTGGACGGTGGTTGCTACAAGATGGAAGGCAAAGGACAAAAGCGCAATAAGCGCCGCTATGGTGAGCCCCCTTGAGGGTGAAAAAAATGCCGCCACGAATGCTAAAAAGGTAAGAGGGGCAACTAAGCTTCGGCGAATGCTGTCAAACAACCGGAAGCGGTCAATGTCCGAAAGATGACGCCCTCTGTGGAAAAGCCAGGGGAGGTTTTGCCAGTCGCCACGTGTCCAGCGGTGAAGTCTTCGATAATACGAGAGGACGTCCGAAGGAAACTTATCTGTCAGCTCCGCGTCGCCCATGTAGCCGCCGCGAAGAAAGGCACCTTCCAGAGCGTCGTGGGATAAAACGCTGTTTTCGGGTATCCTGCCTTGCATACATTCAGTGAATACTTCTGCGTCGATAATTCCTTTTCCTGCAAAGCCACCGTTTTCGAACACGTCCATATAAAGCTCAGAGCTGTCGCTTCCGTAGGGATCGGTTCCGCCATGTCCGGCAAAAATCCTTGCGAAATGGCTTTTGTTGCAGGAGGAAAGCTCCACCGATATTCGCGGGTGAATAACGGCGTGTCCGGCGACGACTTTTTTCGTAGCGCCATCAATAACAGGCGTGTTCAGCGGATGGAGCATCGCGCCGATAAGCTCTTTTGCGGTGCCTGGTGTAAGGCGAGTGTCCTCGTCGAGTGTCAGAATATAGCGGATGCCGCGAAGCGACAAATGGTTGCCGGAAAGTACGCGGAGAGACGTGTGCTTATCGCATAGAAGCCCCGAAAGCTCGGTAATCGCACCGCGTTTTCGCTCCCAAGCAGAATAACACTTGTCCGCTTTGTTGTAGGTTCGCTCCCTGATGAAAAAGAAAAATCCGCTGCCATATTTTTGGTTAAGCTCATCAATCGCGCTTTTTGTGGCGGCAATGTATTTCTGGTCTTCAGGCGTTTCCTTGTTTTTTGAATCTGCCAAATCGGCCAGAATGCCAAAAAGCAGGTTCTCTCCGCAGTTGCGGTTAGCAAGACGGAATTCTTCCAGTCTTCGTGCAAGTATGGCACCGCTTTTTTCATTTGTGATAAGGGCAGAAATGACGCAGATTGTGCGTCCGGTTTGTGGCACACCATTTTCAAGCTCCATTCGGGGAATGTGCGCCGGTGGAGTTAACCGAAGCAAAATATAGTCGATGATTGGTTTGACAAGCTCTGAAAAGGGAAGCAACAGCAGAAGCCCGACGACTACGCTTCTTTCCGCGAAGGCAAAAGTCAGTGAAAGCGCAAGCGTGAGCAGGAGGTTTGCGGAAATATAGACTGCACCAGAGTGGGATACCTTGTTTTCTTCCATCGGACGGGTAAAAAGCCAGTAGCCGACGTGACGAGCACTGCCCTCAGCGTTTTGTGCGAGGCCCAACACGTGCTCAGCTATGCGATGCTCGCTGACGTGATAAGCTTTTGCAAGCTTTTCAACTCGTTTTTTATAATGGTTGCGGGTCTTTTCGGCCATATCAGGGTAAACTTCCGCAGGGTCCTGTTTGAAAATCTGCTCGGTTTTGTCGACATTCTCCAGAATTTCGGAAAAGTCAAGGGTCGACAGGGCGCGGAGCGTGGAAAAGAGCTTTTCCGCAGCTCTGGCGGCAAAGTCTCCGTCAATGTCGGAAGTGTAAAGGGCGGCTAGCTCCGAAATTGCAGCAGCTTTCAAAACTGGGACGAAGCGCAAAAGCTCGCGCCTGCTGAGAACGTAGACCTGCTGACAGCCCTGCAAAAAAAGTAGGCTTCTATCAGGAGTAACTTTTCCGTCGCCGGAACGGATAAGCGCCAGACAAAGAGAAAAAAGTGCGGCAGTGCCTTTTTCGGCAGGGATTTTTCCGCAGCTCCGCAAATCCGAGGAAGCCTGAAGCCCCTCGCGATGGGCGAGGTAAAAGTTATCCAAAAGCCATTCAATGTACGGCGGTACGGCATCGCCGTTTGAATATTTTGACTCCAGAGACGAGTGTTGTTCATGGAGAAGATGGAGGTTTTTGGCAAGAGCTTTTGCAATCGCGGCTCCGCGAACGTAGCCTGTTGCATTGAGTCCTCTTGCAATATTTTCCCCGTACTGAGGAAGTTCCGATTCATCTATTAGCGGCATTGTGCCGTCATAAGTCATTGTTTCGACCTCTTTTCGTGCTTTATAATCAAAAGTTTTCCACATATTCATAAAAAATATTCCTATGGTGTAAAGTAATAATACTTGACAACGATGGGAACACAGTGTAATATATGCCTTACTGAGTATGTTCTTCTTTACAATTTTTATACGGAAGGCGGTCTGAATATGGGCGACAAAACTCTGATGATGACCATGCTTCTGGATTTTTACGGTGATTTGCTTACACCGCGTCAGCGCAGCTGCTTCAGTATGCACTACAATGAGGACCTTTCCCTTGCGGAAATTGCCGAAATCATGGAAATATCCCGTCAGGGTGTGCGTGATCTCATTGTTCGCGCAGAAGCAACGCTTATGGACACGGAAGAAAAAACCGGACTAATTAAGCGGTTTTCCGAGCAGAAGCTTGTTCTTGACACAATGGAAACCGAGCTTAATGCGCTTACTCAAATGACAGAAGGAAAAGCACGCGAGCTAGCTGAAACGCTTTTAGCGGAGCTTGAAAGTATAAGGAACTAATCCAATTATCAAATAAGGAGCGTTTATGGCATTTGAAAGCCTTTCCGACAAGTTATCGGCGGCATTTAAAAAGCTTCGTGGCAAAGGCCGCCTTACCGAAGCTGACATAAAGGAAGCCATGCGCGAGGTGCGGCTTGCTCTTTTGGAAGCTGACGTCAGCTACAAGGTTGTAAAAGACTTTGTAAAAAAAGTCAGCGACCGTGCAGAGGGACAGGACGTTCTGGAGAGTTTGACTCCCGCGCAGATGGTCATAAAAATTGTTAATGAAGAGCTGACGAGCCTTATGGGCAGCGAAAACGTCAAGCTCAACATTTCTTCACAATCGCCGAGCGTCGTTATGCTCGTGGGACTTCAGGGCGCAGGTAAAACAACCAACGGCGCAAAGCTTGCGGGACTGATGAAAAAAAGCGGCAAGCGTCCGCTTCTGGTAGCCTGCGACGTTTACCGTCCGGCGGCAATCAAGCAGCTTGAAACAGTCGGTGCACAGCTCGACATTCCCGTTTTCCAGATGGGGCAAGCTAATCCTGTCGACATAGCAAAGGCTGCGATTGAGCACGCAAAGCGCCACGGCAACGACCTCGTATTTCTCGATACGGCAGGACGTTTGCATATCGACGAAGCGCTGATGCTTGAGCTTAAAAACATCCGCGAGGCAACGCATCCCTCCGAAATTATGCTGGTTGTTGACGCTATGACCGGTCAGGATGCTGTCAATGCGGCTTCGGCTTTCGATGAGGCACTTGGAATTACCGGCGTAATGCTCACAAAGCTCGATGGCGACGCAAGAGGCGGTGCGGCACTTTCAGTCCGCGCAGTTACGGGAAAACCAATCAAGTTCGTCGGCATCGGCGAAAAGCTTGACAACATCGAGCCTTTCCACCCCGACCGTATGGCGTCCAGAATTCTCGGTATGGGCGATGTATTGACCCTAATCGAAAAGGCAGAGCAGAACTTCGACGAGAAAAAAGCCATGCAAATGGCAGATAAGCTGCGCCACAACAAATTCACATTAACCGATTACCTTGACCAGCTCGAACAGCTAAAGTCAATGGGAAACATCAAGGACATCGCCGGTATGCTTCCAGGCATGGACTCAAAGGCGCTCAAGGGCGCAACCATTGATGAAAAGGCGTTTTCTCGTTCAGAAGCCATAATAAAATCAATGACGGTTGATGAACGCGAAAATCCGCAAATACTAAACAGCAGCAGGAAAAGGCGCATTGCCTCGGGAAGCGGAACCACCGTTGTGGACATCAACCGACTGATAAAGCAATTCGATATGATGAAAACCATGACGAAGCAGATGACAGCCGGCGGAAAAAAGTCCAAACATATGGGCATGGGAATGGGCAAAGGACTGCCGTTTAAGTTTTAATTAGTTTGCACCGCCTTTTGGCGTTTGCACATAAAAGATAAAGAATTTGGAGGTGAATATAAATGGTCAAAATCAGACTTTGTAGAATGGGTGCACATAAGAACCCGTATTACAGAATTATCGTTGCAGATTCTCATTCTCCCCGTGACGGAAAGTTTATTGAGGAAATCGGCACCTATGATCCCCTTACCAATCCTTCGGGAATTAAGGTTGACGGTGAACGTGCTAAGTATTGGATTGCTAACGGCGCTCAGCCCACCGAAACCGTTAGAGCTTTGCTGAAAAAGGCAGAGGTGCTTTAAGGAGATTACCGAGCATGAAAGAACTCTTAACCTACATCGCAAAAAACCTTGTCGATAATCCCGACGAGGTCTCAGTTACCGAAAGAAACAACGATTCGGAAACTGTATTTGAGGTTCGCGTTGCGGATGGCGACATGGGAAAAATCATCGGCCGTCAAGGCAGAATCGTTAAAGAAATCCGCATACTCATGCGTGCTGTGGCTCAAAGACAGGGGAAAAACGTGTCCGTGGCAATCATGGACTGATACGTTCAAAGGGGGATAAAGGCGACTTTGTCCCCCTTAAACGTTGACTGGAAACAACTTGGTTTCAACGAAATAGTGTCTCGAACGGAGAGTGTGGTATGAAAAAGTATCTAGAAGCGGGA
>CAZLLK010000078.1:0-6591 GCA_964560435.1 uncultured Oscillospiraceae bacterium | reverse complement strand
AATAGTCGGCCGGTTAGGCCGAATCGTAAATGAAATCCCAGTACTGAGGGAGGGCGTTGCTAAAAGGCCGGGAAAAAACGTGTCCAAGGACATCATGGACTGATCCGTTCTAAGAGGGACTAAAGTCCCCCTTAGGCGTTTTCCTATATAGCGAGAAAAACGCGGAATGACGGGTGGACTTATTTGCCTTCAGGCGGCGATTTCTCTCCTGTGGACTTTTCCGGATCGCCTTTTATATCTTAATTGGAGAATATTGCATGAATAAATATCTTGAAGCAGGAATAATTGTCAACACTCACGGCATCAAGGGCGAAGTGAAAATCCAGCCTTGGGCAGACAGTGCCGAGTTTCTCAAAGGATTTAAGTATCTTTATATCGACGAAAAACCTTTTGAACTTCTTTCAGGCAGAGTTCATAAAGAATGTCTGATAGCTGAATTCAAGGGTGTTTCCGGTGTGAACGAAGCGATGGTTTTGAAGAACAAAGTCGTTTCTATCGAAAGGTCGGAAGCAAAGCTTCCGAAAGGCGCATTCTTTATTCAGGACCTTATCGGGGCATCTGTTATAGATGAGAGCGGCAAGGAACTCGGCAAGCTGACCGATGTTCTGGAACTGCCTTCAAGCAATGTTTATGTGGTCACGGGAGAAAGGGAGATACTCATTCCCGCCGTGCCTCAGTTTATCATAAAAACCGATGTGAACGCGGGTCTTGTAATAGTGCGTCTGATTGACGGAATGTGATAGAATACCGGTTTGCACAGGAGGCTCGGATGAACGAAAATCTTAATATTGAAAAGACCGCGTGCGAAGAGGAACAAAAAAAACCTCTCATGCGCATTGATATAATGACGCTGTTTCCCGACTCAATGAATGCCGTACTGAGCGAGAGCATTTTGGGGAGAGCAGCGGCAAAGGATATTATAGAAATAAATAGTATCCAAATAAGAGACTTTACAGAAAACAAACAGGGGCAGGTTGACGATTACCCCTATGGAGGCGGATGGGGCTGCGTCATGATGGCACAGCCATTAAAGTCATGTCTTGACTTTGTTCGAGACTGCGCGGGAGAGCGCAAAACTCGAGTCATATATATGTCTCCACAAGGCACTAAATTTGATCAGGCGAAGGCACGGCAATTGAAGGAAGATTATGACCACCTGGTTCTCGTCTGCGGTCATTACGAGGGAATAGACGAGCGCTTCATCGAGGCTTGTGTTGATGAGGAAATATCGGTCGGCGATTTCGTCCTGACTGGTGGAGAAATTCCTGCGATGGCTCTGACAGACTGTGTTTGCAGGATGATTCCCGGCGTATTGTCCGATGAGGAGTGCTTCACTGGCGAAAGTCATTGGGACGGGCTTTTGGAATATCCACAGTTCACTCGTCCGGAAGTTTGGGAAGGCAGAAGCGTGCCCGACATTCTTCGAAGTGGACACCATGCGAACGTTAAAAAATGGCGGCGTAAGCAGTCGATAATTCGCACACAAAAACGCAGACCCGATATGTATGAAAAACTAGTTTTCACAGAGAAATCGGACAAAAAGCTCCTAGCTGAAATTGAAACCGAAGAAGCGCTGGAGCATAATGACGTGGGGGGACAGCAGTGATTTTAGGATATGACACGGGAGCTTCCGCTGTAAAAATCGTCGCACTCGAAGGTGACAAGGTGCTTTTTACAAAAAGCATAGTCGGGAGTGAAAAAGCGGCAAGCGAAATACTTCTGGATTTTATGAAGGAAAATGCGATTTTTGCAAAGGACGTTACAGCCCTCGCCGTTACTGGAGTCGGTGCCGAAAAGTGTGTGTTCGACGGCTTTGACGGAAAGCTTACATACGTTCCGGAAATTGAAGCGACAGGCGAGGGAGGCTCGTTTTTAGCTAAGCTTGACGAAGCCATTGTTGTTAGCATCGGAACAGGCACTTCCTTAGCTCTTGCACGAAACGGACAATTTTCGCACATCGGCGGTTCAGGAGTCGGCAGCGGAACACTTCGCGGAATAGCTAAGAAAATGTTTGGCACATCAGAAGTGCACGAATTATTCGAACTTGCCGAAAATGGAAATAGGTTGACTGTAGATATAACAATTGGCGACTTATTCTCCGGTTCGGATACTTTGCCCCTCGATCTAACTGCTTCGAACCTCGCGAAAGCCAGTAATGGAGCTACCGACAGCGACTGGGCATTGGCTATGATAAACATGGTTATGGAGGTCGCAGGCTCTCACGCTGCACTTGCCTGCAACGGCTTTGGGGTTAAAAATGTCGTCATTACGGGTGGAATATCCCAGACAAAAATTGCAAAAGCTGTCTACGACAACTTTTCAAAGCTCTATAAGCTGAACTACGTTATACCCGAGCTTTCAGGCTGCGCAACGGCAATCGGAGCCGCTCGGAGGGCTCTATATGGAGCATAGACTTGCCTCACTTTCCGATATTGACCGCATAATGGAAATCATTGCCGACGCACAGCGCTTTCTAAAATCAAGCGGAGTTGACCAGTGGCAGGACGGCTACCCAACCCGCAAAGTCTGCGAAGCGGACATAAATAATGGTGCTTGCCAAGTCTTTTCAGTCGACGGAAAAGTTGCCGGAGTAATCTCAGTTTACTTTGAACGCGAAGATAGCTACGGTGTCGTATATGACGGTAAGTGGATTACCGGAGATGCGCCATATGCACTTTTCCACCGAGCGGCTGTCGGAAGCGATTATCGCGATATGGGAATTGCTGGCCAAATGTTATCCTGTGCGGAGAATATGGCAATTGAACGTGGATTTACAAGTATGCGCGGAGACACACACCACGATAATAAGGCAATGCGAGGACTTCTCGAAAAACGCGGGTTTACACATTGCGGAACGATATACATAAACGGCGGAAAAGATGCGCAAAACGGGCGTGTCTGTTATGAAAAACTGCTTTAAACATTAGGAGTTGTATGGATCTTTGTGATATTGGACAAATCAAATCATTGCTTTCAAGACAGGGGTTTCGCTTTTCTAAATCCATGGGGCAGAACTTTTTAACTGCCGCATGGGTGCCTGAGCAAATCGCTGAGGAAGCGGGACTAGACAAGCAAACCGGAGTTTTTGAAGTCGGCCCCGGAATCGGTTGCCTTACCGTTCAGCTTTCCAAGCTTGCCGGAAAGGTTGTTTCCGTGGAGCTTGATAATGCGCTCAAGCCTGTCCTCAACGAAACGCTTAAGGACTGCGACAATACAAAGGTGATTTTCGGCGACGTGCTCAAGCTTAAAATTTCGGAAATTGTTAGTGAAAACTTTGCTGGAATGAAGCCCGTCGTCTGCGCAAACCTGCCTTACAACATAACCAGTCCGCTTATCTCGGCATTTATCGATGCAGGCTGTTTTGAGAGCATGACGCTCATGGTTCAGCGCGAGGTTGGGCATCGTATCTGCGCAAAAGCTGGAACGAGCGAATACGGCGCGTTTACGGTCTATACGAATTGGCATACCGAACCCGAAATTCTGTTTGACGTTTCTCCGGACTGCTTCATGCCTGCACCGAAGGTTTGGTCAAGCGTAATCAAGCTAACAGCTCGGCGTGAGCCGCCGGCCCAGGTAACTGACGAAAAGCTGTTTTTCGCTGTTGTGCGAGCCTCTTTCAATCAGCGGAGAAAGACTCTTTTGAATGCGCTTACATCGGGACTATCAGGATACTCAAAGGAAGAACTTCATGATGTCATTGTATCCTGCGGATTTGATGAGAAAATTCGCGGAGAAACTTTGGATATTAAAGGTTTTGCGGCGATATCCAACAAAATCGCGGAGTTAATAAAAGGGTAACCTTTGCAGTCGGCGCTACCGCGGTTTTCGCGGCGGCGCCTGTTTTTTCAAAATTGAAATTTGAAAACGTAGCTAATCGCCCAAAGCTTGATAGCATTTATCTGATTGCAAATCTGGAGTTTAGTGGTATACTAAACTAAACAACGAAAGGAAGATGAGCTTTGGAAACTCAGAGCTTATCTGATACGCTAAATTGAAATGACCATTCTTTTATGGTCGTTTAATGTATAGAGTTGAAGGAAGGTAAATGCATACATATGGACGGCAATACGGTTAAAAACAAAATAGTTGTGAAGGTTGGCACCTCAACGCTTACGCATGAGGGCGGAAAACTCAATTTCAGGTGTTTTGAAGCGCTTGCGCGAGTGCTGTCAGACATTAACAATATGGGAAATGAGGTCATTTTGGTTTCGTCGGGAGCGATTGCAGTCGGGGCCGGAAAGCTTCAAATGAAGGAACGCCCAAGTGTCCTGAGTCATAAACAGGCGGCTGCAGCTGTTGGACAATGCGAGCTGATGCACCTCTATGATAAGTTCTTTGGTGAGTACGGAAAAATCGTCGCGCAAATTCTGCTGACCGGCGAAGATGTCGACAGTGCAGAGAAAAGGCAAAACCTAATAAATACCTTCAATGCTCTTCTGGAGATGGGTATTATTCCGATAGTCAACGAAAACGACTCGGTTAGCTATGCGGAAATTGAAGCCGACAACGAAGAACACATGGTTTTCGGCGACAACGATACGCTTTCGGCTGTTGTTGCGGTGCTTTGCGGTGCCGATAAACTTGTTCTCCTTTCGGATGTTGACGGGCTTTTTGACAGCAACCCGAATGAAAACCCTGATGCGCGGTTGATTCACGAGGTCAGGGAAATAGATGACGAAATCCGCGCGCTGGCAGGCGGAGCCGGAAGCAGCCGTGGAACAGGCGGCATGATAACAAAGCTTCAAGCCGCGGAACTGGCTATGAAAAACGGAGTAGATATGTATATTGCAAACGGAAGTAACCCAGATATTCTTTATGATATAGTCGCTGAAAGACCCGCAGGAACACGTTTTATGGGAAAGAAAGCATAAGTTTCAAACTTATACCTGATATTAAATGTGTGCGGCTCGTCCTGTTGGCAACCGCAGCATATGCACGATTTATGACCATTCCTTTATTATGGTCATTTTGTGCCTCGAATAAAAGAAGGGGATGGACATAAAAAATGACAGAGCTTGAAAAAATGGGCGCATCGGCAAAACAAGCCGCTCGGGTGCTTGCTGTTGCAGGCACTGCCAAAAAAAACGCTGCACTTGAGGCCATCCAAACAGCACTTTTGACTAATAAGGAACGCGTTTTGGCGGCAAATGCCATAGACATCGAAAGCGCCGAAAATGCGGGCATCAAAAGAGCGTTTTTGGATAGACTCCTCCTCACAAGTGAACGCATTGACGAAATCGCAAAGGGCGTTGCCGAGCTTATCGCTCTTTCCGACCCAATTGGAGAAGTAATTACTATGGCTGACCGTCCCAACGGCTTGACTATCGGAAAAAAGCGAGTGCCGCTCGGTGTTATCGGAATTATATTTGAAGCAAGACCTAATGTGACGGTTGATGCCGCGGCTCTTTGCCTTAAAGCGGGTAATGCCTGCATTCTTCGTGGCGGTAAGGAAGCCATAAACTCCAACACGGTTATGGTTGACATAATGCGTGAGGCACTTGCCGCTTCGGGACTTCCGCAAGACTGCATCAGCCTTGTTCACGACACCTCACGCGAGAGCGCAAAAGAGCTTATGGGGCTTCGGGACTATGTGGACGTTCTTATTCCACGCGGAGGAAGCGGACTCATCAAATCCGTTGTCGAGAACGCGAGTGTTCCCGTAATTGAAACTGGGCTTGGCAATTGTCATATATATGTTGATGATGCAGCTGACCTTGAAATGGCTGCCAGAATCGTTGAAAACGCAAAGTGCAGCCGTCCTTCGGTCTGCAACGCCATGGAAACACTCCTTGTCAACGAAGCCGTTGCCGATGCCTTTTTGCCCCTTGTCCAGCCACGCCTCAACAAGTACAACGTTGAGCTTCGCTGTGACGCGAAAGCGTTGGAAATACTGGGAGAATCCGCAATTCCGGTGACGGAATCCGATTGGGAAACTGAGTATGACGACTATATTCTAGCGATAAAAATCGTTTCGGATATGGACGAGGCAATGGAACACATTGCCCGATACGGAACAGGCCACTCCGAAGCTGTTGTGACAAATGATTACACTAAATCACAGCGGTTTTTGAACGAAGTTGACGCCGCAGCGGTGTATGTAAACGCTTCGACCCGTTTTACGGACGGCGGGGAATTTGGGCTGGGTGCCGAAATTGGCATCTCCACGCAGAAGATGCACGCACGCGGGCCTATGGGATTGCGCGAAATCACAAGCTGCAAATATGTAGTTTACGGAAATGGACAAATTCGCTGAAATAGGTTGACATAACATTAAAGCACCCGAAAGAAAATCAGTTCTTTCGGGTGCTTATTTACATAAAAGTAGCAGTGCGGCGGTTTCTTGCATAGAGTAAAGTACATCGTGGAAACACAGAGCGAAAACTCGTATAAACACGGATTTGGAGAGCTGCCCTTAAAATTTGAAGAAAAATGTGTTGACAAGTATATCGCAAAGTGTTAACATCAAGCCAATTAAATATTAAACCGATGATCAAGAGTTAGTAGCACAAAAGAGCGGTTCAAAGAGAGCGACAGGTGGTGGAATTGTCGTAGCGAGCGTGTGTGTGAATGGACTTGTGAGGGCGGCAGGAA
>CAZLLK010000077.1:0-12438 GCA_964560435.1 uncultured Oscillospiraceae bacterium | reverse complement strand
CCGCACCTTTTTTTAATGCGATTGGTATGCATTGTCTGACCTGCTCTCTTGCAACTGAAGAGACTATCGAACAAGCTTGCGCAGCCCACGGCTTCGACGTTGACGATTTCGTCTCTCAGGTAAATACTTTCCTCGAGCAGCAGGAATCTCAGATGGGCTAATTTCAAAACAAATGATATGCCGTTTCAATAATTTCGCAGTTTTCGCGGCGGAAAAAGCGCTTACTTCTGCGCTTACCGCATGCATCTTAGCGAGAATATTGGAACGGTATATTGCTTTCAGGAGGAACTATTTTGGCTGCAATAAAGCTCTCGGCAAGACTTGAAGCCATTGCAAAGCTTGCCCCCTCCTTCGGCGGTGTTGCGGACGTTGGCACCGACCACGGGTACATTCCGGTTTGGCTTGCGCAAAGCGGTCACAACGGAAAGCTCTTTGCGACAGACATAAACAACGCACCACTTGAGCACGCAAAGCAAACTGCAATCGAAAACGGACAGGACGGCAAAATCTCTTTTCACCTATGCGATGGTCTTGCTGCACTAAACGAAAGCGACGTTGCAACCGTCATAATCGCAGGAATGGGCGGCGAGAACATTGCGGAAATCCTTGCTGCCGTGCCCTGGACAAAAGGAAACAACTGTTTTCTCATTCTTCAACCGATGTCAAAATCGGCACATCTTCGCAAATGGCTTCTTGAGAACGGATACAAAGTTTTATCCGAACAGCTTGTGGATGACGGTACAATATACGAGATTCTTACAGCGGAGGCCGGCGTAGATGCTCCATACTCCCCTGCCGAGCTTCAAATCGGACACCAGCAGCTAATTTCATCAAGTCCGCTTTTTGAAATTCGGCTGAATAATCTTATTGAGAAATCCGATCGTGCGGTTTCAGGTCTTACCGCTTCCTCGAAATCAGAGAACCCCGCACGATTGAGCGATGCAAAGGATACTCTTTTTTCATTGCTTGAATTGAAAAGCAACAGTCTACCAAGTTCAACTTAAGGAGGTTCATATGTCTAAGGTTCGAGATATTGTGAGTTACTTCACTGCTATTATTCCGCCCGAAATGAAAATGGATTTTGACAATGTCGGCCTGCTTGTCGGATTAAACGAGGTTGAAGTTAAAAAGGCTTTAGTCGCGCTCGACATAACCGATGATGTTATCGACGAAGCTCTTCGAGCGAACGCACAGATGATCTTATCCCACCACCCAATGTTTTTTGAGTTGAAGCAGGTCAATGACGAAAGCCTTATCGGCAGAAAAGTCACCAAAATGCTTCAAAACGGCATTTCCGGCTTCTGTCAGCACACGAATCTGGATTGCGTTTCTGGCGGCGTGAATGACGCACTTGCCGATAAGCTCGGTGTTCATGTTGATGGCTTTCTGGACGGGTCGCATTTCACATCGGAAGGCAAGGAATACGGAATGGGGCGTTTCGGGCGTCTTTCCTCTCCGGTCGATTTTGAGGACTATCTTTGCGACGTCAAATTCGTTTTGAACTCTGCTGGACTTCGCTACCACAACGCTGGCAGGCCTGTTTTCAAGGTGGCGCTCTGTGGCGGCTCAGGTGGAGACTTTATTGAGGAAGCCATAAGACTCGGCTGCGACACTCTTGTGACGGCAGACGTGAAGTATCACCAGTTTCTGTCAGCAAAAGAGCTGAACTTAAACCTCATTGACGCAGACCACTTCTGTACAGAAAATGTCGTTGTCCCCGTCCTTGCGGAAATGCTGAAAAAAGGTTTTCCGGATATTGAGGTCATAGTCGCGAAATCACCTTGCCAAACCGCGAAGTTTTATTAAATATAAAGGCCTTGTTTCTCACATTGAAGTAAGAAACAAGGCCTTTTTTTGCTTTTTTATCTGATAAACGCTTTGTCGCATTTTATCACGCAGTAATGGTCTGGCAGAAGTTTTAATACCTCTTCGGAAATTTGTTTTTTCAAATCCTCATCACACTTTGCGTTGCCGTATTGAACCACCATGTCAAACAAAAGATTCGTGTGCGTTGTTCCCGGAACGTAGCGGAAGTCGTGAATCGCAATATTCTCGTCTATGCCTTTAACCACGTCCACCACAATCGATTTCAGGCGCTTGAGTTCTTCGTCATTTGTATCTATGGGGTCAAAGTGTATGACCGCCTCACAGCCAAGCTTTTCCTCAAGCTCATTTTCGAGGTCGTCAATAGCGGAATGGGCTTCAAACACCTGGATAGATGCCGGCACTTCAGCGTGGAGCGAAATAATACATCTACCTGGCCCATAGTCGTGCACCACAAGATCGTGCATCCCAACGATTACGTCGTGCGAGACTACAATTTTCTCAATGTCAGACACAAGCTCTTCTGAAGGCGGAGTGCCTAGAAGTGGCTCCAACGTGTCCTTTGCCGAGGTAAACCCCGAATATAGAATGAACAGTGAAACGAGAAGTCCAGCGTAGCTATCAAGCGACAGTGATGTGTATTGCGAAACCGCAAGCGAAGCCAGAACCGCTCCCGTTGCAACAACGTCGCTCAGGCTGTCCTTCATAACGGCTTTCATCGTGGCTGAATCGAAAATCACCGCAAGTTTCCTATTATATAATGCCATGTAAAGCTTAACTGTCATCGACGCCGCAAGAACTACGACGGTTAATGTGCTAAATTCAACTGCATTCGGAGAAATAATGCCCCTGACAGAGCTTCGAGCAAGTTCGAATCCCACCAGTATTATAGCTATCGAAACAATAAAACCCGAAATATACTCGAAACGTCCGTGGCCAAAGGGATGCTGCGGATCGGGTTTTTTTCCGGAAAGCCGAAAACCCACAATCGTGACGACTGACGAGCCTGCATCCGAAAGGTTGTTGAAAGCATCCGCAATGATAGCGACCGAGCCGGATAACAGTGCGGCTGTGAGCTTTCCAGCAAAAAGCAGAAGGTTGAAAAATATTCCTACGACGCCACTTAAAACCCCGAATTTTCTACGAATGTCGGCGCTGTAAGGGCCACAATTAGCTTTTTGAAGTTTTCTGATTAAATAGAACATCTCTTTGCTCCTGTATTTAAAAAAAGGTATGGATTGACCCACTTCATTTTACGCAACGACGCTTCATGCTTTTCATAACTGCTTTTTCTTCGGCACTCGGTTTAAGAGATTCGCAGATTTTCTGCAGTGACTTGTTGTAAGTAAAATCGTCCAACTTATTATCTCTCAAAAACGGCATTGTCATCGTAGGTTGGTTTACATAACAAATTGACACTGCCCATGCAACCGCCATTTTTACATAATAATCATCACTTTGAACTTCTTCAAAAAGCTTTAGCATTTCAGCGGTATGTTCATCGTCGATGTAATATTCCAGCATCATTACGACGGCAAAGCGTATATCATAGGGCTTATCCGAGTTTACATAATCTAACAAGAAGTCCCAAACCCGCTCTTTGTGGTTTTTGATAATTTTAAGTCCGCTGCAAAATGTATCGCAGAGCGCCCAGTTTGTGATTTTTGGGATGAAGCTCCGCGCCTCAGACAAAACGGTTTCGATGTCTTCATTCAGGTATCCGATTGTCAATCCATGAAGTAGTGTTTCCTCATAATATATGTCCTTGCTCTGCGCAAAATAATCGCGCCAATTGCCTTTTGCCAATTCTTTTGCGAGCCCGCGAACCGCCGGAACCCGCACTCCCAGAACATTGTCGGTACCCGGCATGAGTGCGGCGTTGAAATCTCTATACTTCGGCTCAGAAAGCTCAACAAGCTTTTCCCGATACTCCTCATATATGCTCGCCATCAAATATTCTTACCTTCAAGCTCGAGAAGCAGCGTTTTCTTGTCAATTCCCCCGCCGTAGCCAACAAGACTTCCGTCTGCACCGACAACTCTGTGGCAGGGAATTATAATTGAAATTGGGTTCTTGTTGTTGGCTCCGCCGACAGCACGGCAGGCCTTGGGATTTCCTGTCGCCTCGGCGATGTCCTTATAGCTTCTAGTTTCGCCGTAAGGAATCTCCGCAAGCGCCGCCCAAACCTTTTTGCGAAACTCTGTGCCCAACACCTCAAGTGGCAAGTCGAAGCTTTTTCGTTTTCCGTCGAAGTATTCCCGAAGCTGTGAAGCCGCAAGCTCACTTAGCTCCGAGGGCGTCCCGCTCCCCTGTTCATCGGTAAAAAGCACGTATCTTATAGCCGTATCGGTGTAGCCAATCTTCAGCTTTCCGCACGGAAAATCATAAATCGCATAGTCTTCATTTTTCATTTTGGCGAAACCTCCAAGACAATTTTTGCTGTGAATCCTAAAGCACGTTCCAGCGCAATCACTGAACGGCGGATTAGTTGACTAGTTCTTTCCGTGTGAAAGCTCCCACTCTTTTTTTCTCTTTTCTTCCATCTCGGTCTGAGCCTGTTCCATACTTTGAACGTGCATTTCTATCGTACGATTAACAGCCACCGCCTGATTGACGATTGCGTAGACGGCTTTTTCCATCTCACTGTCCTTTGAATAGTCCGCTTTCAAGACGTAATCAACGCGTCCCTCAAGTAGAAGATTGTTAACCTTTTCCTTACTGTCCTGATAGACCGCTATAGAGTGACCGCCGTTTGAGCGGACAAGCTTCATGCACGGAACATCTGTAAGCCCATCGCCAATGTAAACCATGTTGCGGAACGGCACTCTTCGCTTTTCCTCCGGCATATATTCGTTTAAACCGTCATTTTCGGTTACATCGAAAACGCCCTTGTTAATTCGGAACAAAAACTGGGTTTTACTTGTGTAGTTAACCGCCATTGCAGGCCAGCAAGGCTCGCCGTTCTCATCATAGCAATATTCTGCGGCATATATTTGCTCAAAGTTTTCAGCAATCGGTGTGCCCTCAATAATTTCCTTCAAGCCCGACGAAATTATATAGTGCTCAGCTCTCATGTCACACTTTTCAGCATAGTCATTGACCCTTTGAAACCAGCTTTCAACGCCGTCAAAAAGCTCAACATCCTTGCCCAGTGCGCGCAGTGTGTCTCGCGTGAAAAGGAACTTTCCCTTTGCCTTTTTGAACATAACATACATATAGGCGAGGATTTGATCCATGTGGTTTTCGCGCATGATTCTGCCGCACTCGTCCCAAAAATCACTTTCTGTCATCCCTATAGCGGGAATAAAGGCGTACGTCTGCATATCCTTTGGCGAGAGCGTTTTATCAAAGTCATACATTAAGGCCAATATCGGTTTTTCGGACATAGATAAGTCCTCCCCTATTTCACGTAATAACTATACTAAAGCTTGCCATCTTGGCAAGCAAGAACAAACTCCATTGGATGCATTATTAGCTCCGCCGTTTCCTCCGGAGTTTTACCCTCGCTAAGGTAGCGCCTTGCAATTACAGCCATGGACTCGCCAATTTCAATCATATGCCCATCTGGGTCGAAAATCCGAATTACCCGCTGCTGCCAGTCATATTTTTTCGGCGGATGAACAAGCTCGACATCGGGGAAAGCACTAAGCTTTTCCAAGAAGGCATCAAAATCGTCCACCTCAAAATACAGCTCCATGTTGTAGCATTTATCATAAGTCGGTTCCTCTGGCAAACACCCAATCCTTGCAAAATCCTCCTGAAGAGAAAAACCGCCGCTCAAAGTAACATTTTCGCCAAAGTCGAGGACAACTTCCTGTTCGAACAGCTCCTTGTAGAATTTCTTTGAGGCTCCGACATTCTTAACCGCAATCAACGGCATTTTAAATTCAAGGTTCATACTATTTACCGCCCTTCTTCGTTTAGGTATATTTAGATTGATTATATACTAATCTCGTGTATTATCAACACCTTCTTGTTCAGCCGTCACCACTTGCCTTTGATGCACAACAAGGAAAAGCACGGAGGCCTTGCCCTCTGAGCTTTTCCTTGTTGTGCATATGATTAAAGATTTCGTCCGTATACTTCTGTATACGTCAGCTTGCCGTTAATGCGCTCCGATTTCATGAGCGAAATCCGTGAAACTGTCATCGCCGTTCTTGTAACATTTAAGTTCACTGGCTTGCTTGCTTCAAGCTGTCTGGCTAAGGTTATATGCGGCTTAAAGTCTCGCTCCTCAATATCAAAACCGCTACTCCGCAATTCCTTCTGCAAGTTTTCAGCAAGGGCATTCAGCTTTGGATTGTTCTCGATGCCAACCCAAAATAGGTTTCCAAAGTGTCCGGTACCCGAAACGGCCATCTCAAACGGTGGTACGACGCAATGGTCGATTGCAGTACGGATGGCCGTAACATTGTCCGATTCACCGATAAATGCAAGTGTGAGATGCAGATTCTCCGGTCTTGTGAATGTGCCCGACACAGCCTGAGCCTTCAGCTCCTCAATTGCCGTGAGCAAAACGCCCTTAACTTCCTTTGAAAAATCTATCGCAACAAAAAGCCGCATAGTGCCACCCCATAGTACTTGTGTGCAGAACATAACGTCGCAGTCAGTTCGTGCTTCACAGGATTATTTTCTCTAAATTATACTATATCAATTCAGCTTTGCATACCGAAAATACATCTTTAAATATCGCCCAAAAAATAATATAATAGCCCCAGCGTGAGTAAAACTTGCCAATCGTGGTCAAGAAAACTTCGTTGCAATAAGGTATCCTGTTTTTGGTGGTGATAATTACGGAACATAAAGAATGCATTCTTGCTGTGCGGCGTATACAGGCGTATATCGACGAGCACATTTCGGAGCCTATTACTCTAATGCAACTTTCGAAAGCGGCGGGGTATTCTCCGTGGCATTGTGAGCGACTATTTAAAGAGTATATCGGAAAAGCTCCTTTCGATTATATCCGTTCGCTGCGCCTTTCAAAAGCGGCAATCGTCCTCCGAGACAGTAAGCCAAAGGTCATCGATGTCGCTTTCGATTTTGTCTTCGACTCACACGAGGGCTTTACCAAAGCTTTTTCAAAGCAGTTCGGTCTATCTCCGAAGAATTACTCGATGGCTTCCCCGCCGATACAGCTTTTTATTCCCTATCTCGCCAACGATTATCGCCATACAAAATTAAAGGGAGAAGAACCTATGCAAGAAAACAAGAACCTAAAACCGGTATTCGTTCAAATCATCGAACGTCCCGCAAGAAAAGTGCTCTTGAAACGAGGCGTCAAAGCCACTGGATACTTTGAATATTGTGAAGAAGTTGGTTGTGACATATGGGGAATGCTTACAAGTGTTAAGGAAGCACTCTATGAACCGATTGGAATGTGGCTTCCCAAAAACATGATTAAACCCGGCACATCTGAGTATATCCAAGGAGTAGAACTCCCTCTGAATTACTCAAAACCCGTTCCCGACGGCTACGAACTCACAGAATTTCCACCCTGCAAAATGATGGTCTTTCAGGGTCCTCCTTACAAGGATGATGATTTTGAGGAGGCAATTGGGGATCTTTGGGCGCTGATGAAAACCTTTGACCCAACACTTTACGGCTATGAGTGGGCCGATAACGATGGGCCAAGATTCCAGCTAATTCCGATGGGCTACCGCGGCTATATCGAGGCAAGACCCGTCAGACCTGTAAACGCATAACAACGATTTTATAGCAAATTGGGACAGGACGCATTGGCGCCCTGTCCCCTGCGGTTTATGTTATTATCAAAAGGTTCACTAACACGGAATAATATGTTAAAATGTGCACAAATAAGCATATCGCGAAAAGGATGGTCTGCCTGTGTCAACTTACAAAGAGATAACCTGTGCCTCCGCTTGCAATAAGGTTAAGGGAAGATTTCCTTATACATGGGACTTGAACATTTACCGCGGCTGTGAACACGGCTGTAAATACTGCTTTGCAATGTATTCGCATCAGTATCTTGGCTCCGAGCAATATTTCAGCGATATTTTCATAAAGACCAACGTCGTGGAACAGCTCGAAAAGCAGCTATCCAGTCCCTCATGGAAAGGCGAGATCATCAACCTTGGCGGCGTTACGGACAGCTATCAACCGATTGAAGCACATTATAAATTGATGCCGGATATTTTGCGACTAATGATTAAGTATAAAAATCCGTGCATTATTTCCACAAAGTCAGACCTAATTCTGCGCGATTATGACCTTATAGAAGAGCTTGCAAGTCTCACATATGTCAATGTTGCGGCAACGATAACCTGCATGGATGAAAGCATCCGAAAGAAAATTGAGCCGGGCGGCGTACCCTCCCTTAATCGATTTGCCATGCTCAAGGAGTTTTCAAAAACCGAGGCTAGCACCGGTCTTCACCTCATGCCGATAATTCCCTACCTCACCGATACGCGTGAGAACATTGATTCACTTTTTTCTCACGCAAAGGATAACGGAGTAAAATACTTCATTCCCGGTGCCATGAACCTTCGCGGAAAAACGCGCTGGGCGTTCTTTGACTTTATCCGAGCAGAATATCCCGAGTTATGTAAACCTCTTCAAGAATTATATAAGTCAGGCGGAGCTGATAAAGCGTATACGCAAAAGCTTTATTCGCTGGTAAACGAGCTGAAAACGAAGTACGGGCTTTCAACGAACTACGCTTCCATTATTAGAGAAAAGCTCAAACGAACGGAAAATGTGCAATTATCGCTGTTCGATTAGTTTCGTACTCGCGTATTTGTGCAAGGAATGCGAGGACAAATAATTAGTTTCTGATAAACTTTGATTATAGAAGGTGATGCAATGGATTGGCTTGAAAGACTAAATCAGGCGATTAACTACATGGAAGACAATTTGAGCGAAGAGATAAGCTATGACCACGCCGCGCAGATTGCCTGCTGCTCGACTTTTCACTTTCAGCGTATGTTTTCATACATAGCGGGAATTCCGCTTGGTGAATACATCCGCCGAAGAAGAATGACGGAGGCGGCATTCGATTTGCAGACAAACGGCTTGAAGGTTATCGATGCAGCACTCAAATACGGCTACGAATCGCCCACATCGTTCAACAGAGCATTCCAGAACGTACACGGGGTTTCCCCTGCCACAGCGCGCTCCGAGGGGGTCTCTCTCAAGGCATATCCACGAATCAGCTTCAAAATATCAATTAGAGGAGATGCAGAGATGAACTACAAAATTGAAACAAAAGAAGCGTTCCGAATCGTCGGAGCAAAGCGCAACTATATCATGAACGCAGAAGAGAATTTTTCCGAGATACCGATGTTCTGGAACGAACAGGTGCAGGCAGGTCTGATTCCAAAGCTTTGCAGTATTATGGACGGAAAGCTTAGTGGTATACTTGGTGTTTGCTCTTGTATGAACGGTAAGGATTTTGACTATTATATTTCAGTCGCTTCCGATAAGCCGCAACCCGAAGGACTAGAAGAATACGAAGTACCTGGCACCATATGGGCTATATTTGAATGCGTCGGCGCAATGCCGAAAGCGATTCAGGAGCTCCAGACAAGAATCGTTTCCGAATGGCTGCCCGCTTCCGGTTACGAATACTCTGATGCTCCTGATATCGAGGTCTACCCCGAGGGCGACCAAAGCTCAGACAACTACAAATGCGAGGTATGGATGCCTGTAACAAAGAAGAAATAACAACTAGTGTTAATAGTGGCGAACCGACTTCGGTTCGCCACTATTTCTATCTGCCTACTCCCATTTGAAAAACCGAATTGAAACGCCGGTGCAAATCAGAGCTAGTGAACCCATTACGATTGTCGGCAGCAAAACTCCATCCATTGGCAGACCCAACGACGCCGCTTTTAGGAGCTTTATGCCTTGGGTGAGCGGCATGAAATCCGAAATTCGCTGCAAGGCCTTAGGCATAATTTCATAGGGCAACGTTGCGCCCGAGAATATCAGCATCGGGAAATAGAGCACGCAGCAAAGCAAATTTGCGGTTTTCACATTTGGCGCGACTCCCCCGACCATCATGCCGATGCTGAACATTGAAATCATCACCAGAAAGTATGCGCCAATGAAGACACACAACGAACCGCCAAACGAACAGCCGAAAAACAGCTTTGCCGTGAGATAAACGAGGATTAGCGATGAAACTGAATACAGTGCATATACCGTAACCTGAACGAACAGAATCAGTGTTGGACTTACCGGCGTTACCTTGAAGCGCTTTAGAATTTTCTTGTTCCTGTAATCAGAGACGACCAAGGGCAATCCCATAACGCCGCTTGCGCAAATTGCGATTGCCGACACGGCGCCGAAGGACTGCTCCACAGAGGAGTAGCCCGCTCCGGCTAAAACGTGCCTTTCGCCATAAATCACGCCGAGAATTATCATCACAATGACCGGCATACAGATTGCGAATATAATCATGTCCATGCCACGCAGGGACAGCTTAAGTTCCGTTTTTAATAGCGTTCCGAATGCTCTCATGCTTTTTCCTCCTCACCCGTAAACCAAAGATATGCGTCCTCCAATTTGTCATGCGGACTCGCCGAAATCGCTTCCTGAACAGTTCCACAGAACACGCAATCTCCATTTTTTAAAATCATAATTTTGTCGCAAAGGACCTCGACCTCGTCCATAAAGTGAGAGGTAAGCAAAATTGTAAGCCCTTTTCCTTTTAGTTCCGAAAGGCATTTCCAGACATCCCGCCTTGCTTTTGCGTCCAAGCCTGTCGTTAGCTCGTCCAGAAATACGACCTCGGGATTGGGAATGAGCGCAAGCACTATGAAAAGTCGCTGCTTTTGCCCACCGGAAAGCTCACTCACAAGACTTTTCGATTTTTCGAATAATCCGAATTGTTTGAGCAAGGCCCTGTAGTCCACCGACTTTTTGTAAAGAGCCTTTGTCTCTTCACATAGCTCTGCCACCGTTATTTTCTCTTGATAGCTCAGTTCCTGAAACTGAACGCCTACCCTTTCGAACAGCTTCTTTCGGTCTTTCAGCGGGTTCATCCCCATAACAGACACAGAACCGCTGTCCGCTTTTTTCGTACCCAGAATGCACTCGATGGTCGTGGTCTTTCCCGCCCCGTTCGCTCCCAGCAAACCGAACACCTCACCTCGGTCTACCGCGATGCTGATGTTTGCGATTGCTTTTTCCCCTGAGTAGGCTTTGCATAAATCTCTCGCATCAATTGTTCTTTCCAAGTTTTATCCTCCTTTTTTGTTTGTAAAAACAAAATAACACCAGAACTAAGTCTGATGTTAAAGTGGAGGGTTTTTTAGATATAAGCTTTTCATTTTTCGAAGTCTTATAAGTATTTTTTGCGCATTTTCATCTGCGTTTTGCAAGGATGTCAGCAAGCTGTCGCAAACCGAGATGATGTCGTCCTCCTCTTGCGGTGTATCGATTGTTGCGCGAATATTCGTCTGCGGGTCATCACACAGCGCACATAATAGACGAAGTATTGCGGCAAGCGAGTAATTCGCACAGCGAAGCGACCGAATAATTTTGAGTCTTTGAACATCCTCCTCCGAATAAACGCGATAGCCATTCCGACTTCGTTTTACGTCTATCAAGCCGTTCATTTCCCAATTGCGCAGAACGTCAATCGTTATTTGCAGGTAATCGGCAGTCTCTTTTCTGTTGAGGAAAGTCGTACACACTTCCAGCTTCTCTCCCGACAAAAACTGCTCTGCTATCGAAATCGCTTCCTCTGCATTTCGTTGTTCAGCTCTAATAAGCCGCTGATACTCCTCAGCAAGGTCGATTGCTTTATCAAAGCCGCCGCTCGCGGAGGTTTTGATAATATCGATTGCCATTTTTCGCAGTCCGTTTTGTAAAACCTCAACCTTGAGTGCCATTCTCGCAAGTTCGAACTGTTCAATGTGCAAATCAGTAAACACTCTATAACCGTTTGCTTGGCGCACTGGCTCAGGTATTAGTCCAAGCTTCTCATAGAGCCGCACAGTGTTTGGGTGTATTCCGATTTTCTCAGCAACCTCAGAGGTTTTATATGTATTCATTCGTAACTCATCTCCCTTTTTTCTTATTGTAACAAAGGGTAAAAGTCTGGTGTTATATTGGAGGGTTTCATTATACACGATTATACCAAAACGCACAATATTTGAGTCAACATATAGGAAACACGCCGGATAATCTCGGCGTGTTTCCTGCTATCACTGTTTTGAAATGTCAAATTTGCTAATAATACCGTTTGGCACTTTCCTATAAAACAAGCAACTTGATTATTTGTTTCTCTTATTTGTAGCTTTAGGGATACTTTGAATTTCCGAATATGATTCCTCTTCATCCTCGGACATGGGCGGGGTCGGCGTCAGTCCTGTCATTTCCGTTGAAGACTGCACTGAATTCATACAATTATACCGATCGAAAATCTGGTCATTTTCCAAAATTGGTCTTTTATCGTTATTCATGTTATGCCATCCTTGTTTGCACATTTTGAGTTACAGACTTGTGCTATAACAGTAGTATTCCAAAAATCCCGCGTCTTATTTACTGACAGTTTCTATGTAATTTTTCAAAAACTAAACACAGGAGACGCATTATGAACAGCACCCCAATTGTTAGACAGTATGATATACTGAAAAACAATTGGGGTGA
>CAZLLK010000076.1:0-12574 GCA_964560435.1 uncultured Oscillospiraceae bacterium | reverse complement strand
GACGAGCTTTCCGCCGACCCCGAAGGTGGAGGGCAGGAAGATGAATAAGAGTTCGGTTTTATTCATTATTTGGCAAAAAATTAAAAGCTTTTTTGCTGTGATTTGGAGAAAAGCTAAGAGCTTTCTTGTTCCGATTTGGAGAAAAATCAAAGCTTTTTATGAACGCTACCGCAAACAGTCCTTCGCCTATCCTTATATCTTCTGGATGGCGCTTTTTGTCGTTATACCTATAATACTTATTGGCGTATATGCGTTTACGAGCGCGCAAGGGCAGTTTACCTTAAACAATTTTTCCGGCATGACAGAGTATATTCCGGTTTTCGGACGCAGCCTGTGGCTGGCGTTTCTCGCAACGGTGCTCTGCCTTTTAATCGGATATCCCGTTGCGCTGGCAATCAGCCGCATGAACCCCAAGACTCAGCGTGTTCTGCTAATGCTAATCATGCTTCCCATGTGGATTAACTTTCTTCTGCGCACCTATGCGTGGATGTCGATTTTGGAGAACACAGGTCTTATCAACCGCCTCCTTGCAACAATCGGCGTTTTCGACTGGATAAATGGCTTACACGCGGCAGACCTAAATTACACACCCATTACACACTTCCAGCTTATCAACACAGACGGCGCGGTTGTTCTTGGCATGGTCTATAACTACCTTCCGTTTATGATTCTCCCGATACAGAGCGTTATCGTCAAGATTGACCACTTTGTTATCGAAGCGGCGGAGGATTTGGGAGCAAACAGCAGCACGGTTTTCAGAAAGGTCATTTTTCCGCTCAGTCTTTCGGGAGTAATCAGCGGAATCACAATGGTTTTCGTTCCCGCAGTTTCAACCTTTGTAATTTCAAAGCTGTTGAGCAACGGAACTGTCATGCTCCTCGGTGACCTTATCGAGATGCAGTTCACCGGCGCCGCATACAACCCGCACTTAGGCTCCGCAATTTCCCTCATAATGATGGTCATAGTCATAATTTGTATGAGTGTCATGAATAAGTTCGGTGAGGGCGAGGAACAGGCGGTGGTGATGTGACGAAAAAATACACTGGCGGAAAAATCTTCACCGCTCTTACCTATGTTTTCCTGTATGTGCCGATAGTCGTTTTAATCGTTTTTTCTTTTAATAGTACAAAGAGCCGCACAATATGGTCGGGCTTCACGCTTGATTGGTATAAGCAGCTTTTTAACGACAGCCTTATAATGTCGTCGCTTCAAACGACGCTTATGGTTTCTGTTATTGCTTCCGTAATAGCCGCAATTATCGGAACCTTTGCTGCTATTGGCTTCTACAATATGAAGAAAAAATGGAGAAGCCCGCTATTAACGATAAACAACATTCCGGTTATCAATGCGGACATTATTACGGGCGTTTCCCTTGCACTGCTTTTCGTGTCGGCAGGTGGCATATTTGGTTTCAGGCTTGGCTTCATAACCCTGTTGATTGCACATATTAGCTTTAACATCCCTTATGTCATACTTTCGGTTATGCCAAAGCTATATCAGCTTGACCGCAACCTTTTCGAAGCGGCACAGGATTTGGGCTGCACATGGTTCCAAACGGTCTACAAGGTCATAATTCCCGAAATTATGCCGGGCATAATAAACGGACTGCTGATAGCCTTCACAATGTCGGTGGACGACTTCGTTATCAGCTATTTCACGGCGGGCAGTGAGGTTCAAACGCTTTCCATGACCATTTTTGCCATGACGCGTCGTAGAATAAGTCCTGAAATCAACGCCATTTCAACACTTCTATTTGCCTTCGTTCTGATTCTCCTCGTGGTTGTCAATGTTCGTGAAGCAAGACAAGCACAAGGCAGAAATCAAAAAAATAAGATGCTGAAAGGATAAGTTTAATGAAAAAAACAATCTCTGTTATTATAAGCGCAGTAATGCTTCTTGCCCTGTTTGCCGGCTGCGGAGGAGGCAAGACCTCCAAGGGCACCGTAAACGTATACAACTGGGGCGAATATATCGACATGGACCTTAAAAAACAGTTCGAAGACGAAACAGGAATCCAGGTGAACTATAAAACCTTTGAGTCTAACGAGCAGATGTATTCCGTTCTTAAGCAGGGCGGCGTCAGCTATGATGTGGTCATTCCCTCAGACTACATGGTTTCTCGCCTAATCAGCGAAGATATGCTTGCACCTATCGACTTTAAAGGTATTCCTAACTATTCGCTTGTCGAAGACAGCCTTAAGAACATGGCATATGACCCCGACAATATGTATAGTGTGCCTTATATGTGGGGAACCATGGGAATAATCTATGACCCGAACGTTGTTGGCGAAGTCGATAGCTGGGGAGCACTTTTCGATGAAAAGAACTCCGGCAACATACTGATGTTTGATAACTCTCGTGACGCAATGGGAATTGCGCTGAGATATCTTGGCTATTCGCTGAATACAACTGACGAAAAGGAACTGGGCGAGGCTGCTGAGCTTCTTAAGAAGCAGAAGCCCATCCTTCAGGGCTATGTCATGGATCAGATTTTTGACAAGCTCGAAAGCGGCGAAGCGGCAATAGGCCCCTACTACGCCGGAGACTACCTGACAATGCACGCGGCAAACCCCAATCTCAAGTTCTGCATTCCCAAGGAAGGCTCGAATATTTTCGCCGATGCCATGTGCATACTGAAGAACTCCGAGAACAAAGCCAATGCCGAGGCGTTCATAAACTTTATGACAGGCACGCAGCAGAGCATGGCGAACTCACAATTTATCGGATACACAAGCCCCAACAAGGAAGTCAAGGATCTTATTGATGCCGATGATTTAACGAAATCCATCATGTATCCCGATGCCGCAACGCTTGACAATTGTGAAGCGTATATAAACCTTCCGCAGGCTACCCTGGATTACTACGACCAGATGTGGGTCAAGCTGAAGTCATGAGAATAGCAAAAGGGCGCACCGTATCGGTGCGCCCTTTTGCTATATCATATCTTTTTTGTAGTGGCTTCTCTCTCGTCCTTATGCTCCACCGCACGAATATTCCGCTCGAACTTGCTCCTTGGCCCCATGACCTCATGCTCACAGCCGAGACAGCGGAGCTTAAAGTCCATTCCTGTGCGCAGAACAAGCCAGCGCTTTTCACCGCAGGGATGCACCTTTTTCATTGTCAGAATGTCGCCTACTCTTATATCCACGGTAAAACCTCCGTAAAAATGTTATGCGTCTAGGTATGAAATGTCATTTGCCCTTAATTTGTTCCCAATAAGCTTTTGCAGCCAGTTCGGTTTTGTTGTCGCCGTATTCGTAATAGCTGGCGTTTTTCAGCTCTTTCGGCAGATATTGCTGAGGGACGTAGTGGTTCGAATAGTTGTGCGGGTATTTGTAATTCTGCTCACGCTTATGCTCGGACGAATCCGCATGGACATTTTTAAGCTCGCGCGGTATATCGCCGACCTTGCCTGCTCGTACATCGGCAATTGCGGCGTCAATCGCCAAAACCCCGCTGTTGGACTTTGGCGCGGTAGCAAGGAGGAGGACAGCTTCCGCAAGCGGCAGCCGTGCTTCGGGCAAGCCGAGCTGTAGGGCAGAGTCCACACAGGCCTTGACTATCGGCATAGCCATCGGATATGCCAGCCCAATATCCTCGCTTGCGGAGCAGAGGATGCGCCTGCAAGCACCGCTCAGGTCGCCGGCTTCGAGGAGCCTTGCAAGGTAGTGCAGTGAGGCGTCGGGGTCGCTTCCGCGCAGAGATTTCATAAGAGCGGAAAGAATGTCAAAGTGCGCGTCGCCCTCTCGGTCATAGCGTATGGAGCTTTTCTGCGAAACCTGCTCTGCGTCGGAGAGCGTAAGCGTCACTGTGCTCAAAGCCCTTTTTGAAGCGTTGTACAGAAGCTCAATAGCGTTTATCGCCTTACGGACATCGCCGCCGCAGCTTTGTGCGATGTGCAGGGTTACGCCGTCCTCGCAGACTATCTTCACCATGTCGCGGTTTTCTAAAAATTTGATGGCACGTATGACAGCTCGTTCCGCGTCAGAAGCATTGAGCTGCTTGAATTCGAAAATTGTTGAACGGCTTAAAATTGCGTTGAATACGTAAAAATACGGATTTTCCGTAGTTGAAGCGATGAGGGTTATTTTCCCGTTTTCGATGAACTCCAGAAGCGATTGCTGCTGCTTTTTGTTGAAGTACTGAATCTCGTCGAGGTAGAGCAAAACGCCCTCGGGGGCCATCAGGGTGTCAAGCTCGTCGATTATCGCCTTAATGTCAGCTATGCCGGCTGTCGTTGCGTTAAGGCGACGAAGGGCACGGTTCGTCTTTTCCGCGATAATACTGGCAACGGTTGTTTTTCCCGTTCCTGAAGGGCCATAAAATATCATATTCGGTATCTGCTTTGAGCCGATGATGCGACGCAGCATGGAGTTTTCACTGAGGATTTCGGATTGTCCGACGACATCGTCAAGCGTTAAGGGACGAAGCTCGTCAGCAAGCGGTCTGTACATAGTCGTACCTCCTTTTTGAGAGCGACCTGATGCTTAGATTATAAATAACTAGAGCCGATTGGGGTAAATCCCAATCGGCTCGTTTTATGCTGATATGCAGCCAATATTAAGGATTATTACCCATTTGAAAGTCTATTCGTAGAGGGGATATTTCTTGCAGAGAACTGCGACACGCTCTGTGATGTTTTCCTTCTGTGCGTCGAAATCACGGATTGCAAGACTAAGAAGCTCGGCGATTTCCACGATGTCTTCTGGAATGAAGCCACGAGTTGTAACTGCGGCGGTGCCAAGGCGCAGACCGCTTGTCTCCTTTGCGGTGAGCGGGTCGCCGGGGATTTTGTTTTTATTGGTGGTGATGTGAACCTCGTCGAGACGAACTTCAAGCTCACGCCCAGAAATGCCCGTTCCGCGGAGGTCGAGAAGAACCAGATGGTTGTCCGTTCCACCGGAAACAAGGTTAAAGCCGCGACTTGTAAGCTCACGGGCAAGAACCGCGCAGTTTTCGTGGAGCTGTGCCTGGTAAGCCGCAAACTCCGGCTTAAGGGCCTCTCCAAAGGCAACTGCCTTGCCGGCGATAACGTGCATGAGCGGGCCGCCCTGACAGCCGGGGAAAATTGCGCTGTTGATTTTCTTGGCGATTTCGGGGTCGTTTGTCATGATTGCGCCGCCGCGCGGGCCACGGAGAGTTTTGTGCGTGGTGGTCGTAACGACATCGGCATAGCCAAAGGGCGAGGGGTGAAGTCCAGCGGCGACAAGCCCTGCAATATGAGCCATGTCGACCATGAGGTAAGCTCCGCACTCTTTTGCAATTGCGGAGAATTTATCGAATTCGATAATGCGGGGATAGGCGGAAGCGCCCGCAATTATCATTTTTGGCTTGGTTTCGAGAGCAATTCTGCGAAGCTCGTCGTAATCTATAAGTCCCGTCTCGTGATTGACGTCATATGAAACGGCATGGTAGTTTTTTCCCGAGAAATTGACCTTGTAACCGTGGGTTAGATGCCCGCCCGCGTCAAGATCCATGCCGAGAACCGTGTCGCCCTGAGCACAGAGCGCGAGATAACAAGCGTAGTTTGCCTGTGAGCCGCTATGGGGCTGGACGTTTGCGTATTCGCAGCCGAAAAGCTTTTTGCAACGCTCGATTGCGATGTTTTCAACAACGTCAACATACTGACAGCCACCGTAATAGCGCTTGCCGGGATAGCCCTCCGCGTATTTATTGGTGAGTGCACTTCCGACAGCGGCAAGAACTGCTGGACTGACGATATTCTCCGAAGCTATGAGCTCGATGTTGTCTCTTTGTCTTTTTATCTCAAGAGCCATTGCGTCTGCAACTTCTTTGTCTTGCTGTGCGATGAGTTCAAGCTGATTCTCAACTATCATTTGTACGCCCTCCGTAGTTTTGTGTTTTTTGATGACGAACACCGTGCCGAAATTTATCGACAATTTTCCCAATGGGCAAGATACAGTATGTGCAAAGTAAACCAAATATATATCTGGCTTTTGATATTATCATAGCCGCAAAGAGGTGCAATGGGATATAATGTCTATTTTACACATATTATATCTGAATAGCAATGCATTGACAACTGTCTAAATGTGAAAAAACTATGTTTTTATAGCGAGGAATGTTATACTTATTTGGTAAAAGAGAGCCTTTAGCTCACAAAGGAGGACATCGTGAGGACGCAGAAGCAGATAAACGAAACAATATCACGGCTTGAAGCCGAGTATCCCGAAGCCAGATGCTCGCTGGACTACGTGAAGGACTACGAGCTTCTTTTTGCTACGCGCCTTGCCGCACAATGCACGGATGAGCGGGTCAATAAGGTTACGCCCGTGCTTTATGCAAGGTATCCGACGCTTCAGGCAATTGCACAGGCGGACGTTGCGGAGCTCGAGGAAATCATTCGTTCCTGCGGCTTTTATCACACAAAGGCGCAGGACATTATCCGGTGCGCAAACGTACTAATCGACAGTTATGGGGGCAAAGTACCCGACACGATGGAGGCTTTGACCTCGCTTCCTGGGGTGGGACGCAAAACCGCGAATTTAATTCTTGGCGACGTTTTCGGAAAGCCGGCTGTCGTTGTTGACACCCACTGCATTAGGCTAACGAACCGCATTGGCTTAGTCGACAACCTCAAAGACCCTACGAAAATCGAAACGGCATTACGTAAGCTTTTGCCTTCTGAAAAATCCTCTGACTTCTGCCACAGAATGGTACTTCACGGCAGAGCAGTTTGCACGGCGAGAAAGCCAATGTGCGAAAAGTGCTGTGTCCGCCATGTCTGTAAGGAGTTCGAAGGAAGCTAAAATGATTTTAAATTTTCTTGAAGCGCCAATTGCTTGCGGTTTGCACGGCAAGCGTAATAGACTCGCACTATGCGAATAAACTCTTATTCGCTTGACCCTTTCTCGCGGGACTTGAAATTTATGTACGAAAGGTAAAATTTTCGATTTTTGCGGAAAAACCCTTTTAATATGCACGTATTTATATTAAAATACCATTGAATGATTTTAACTAAATGAATGGAGCACAGTATATGGAAGAGAACAAACCGGTATACAAACGTGTACTTCTTAAAATAAGCGGAGAGGCTCTTGGCGGAGATCAGGGCAGAGGCCTTAACTTTGATGTAATCCGTGAAGTCTGCTCGGCTGTAAAGAAATGCGTTGAGTTGGGCGTTGAGGTCGGCATTGTTGTCGGCGGCGGCAACTTCTGGCGCGGAGTTAAGGACGGCAGCGGAAAAATGGAGCGTACCCGTGCCGACCACATGGGAATGCTGGCAACAGCCATGAACTGCCTTGCGATTGCCGATGTTTTTGAGCAGATGGGTGTTGAGGTTCGCGTTCAAACAGCTATCGAAATGCGCGCAATTGCCGAACCATATATACGCGGACGCGCCATGCGTCATCTCGGACTCGGAAGAGTTGTCATCTTCGGTTGCGGAACCGGAAGTCCTTTCTTCTCAACCGACACGGCGGCGGTTCTTCGCGCGGCAGAAATCGAAGCCGACGCTATACTTCTTGCCAAAAACGTGGATGGCGTTTATTCCGCTGACCCCAAACTTGACCCCAATGCGGTCAAGTACGATTCCATCTCCTATGATGACGTTTTATCCCAGCACCTCGCCGTTATGGACTCCACGGCAACTTCGCTTTCGATGGACAACAAAATCCCTGTTGTTCTCTTTGCACTTAAAAACCCCGAAAACATCGTCCGCGTCGTTATGGGTGAAAAAATCGGTACCATTGTAGAGTAAGCGAAAAACAGGTTTTTAAGACTTCAAAACAATAGCGTTTACACGACATTATTGCATTTCATTAACAATATATCGTAGGAATAAGTTTGAAGCAAGTTTCAAACTAACTGATTTTTGTGCGTGTTGCTCGCCCAGTGGGCAACCGCAAAGCTGAAGCAAGCTTCAACTTTGAGAGATTTTAAATGCGTGTTGCTCCCCCTGCGGGCAATCACAACAAAGGCACAATTTGTGGCCATCCCTTAAGTGGTTGTTTTGTGTCTTGAGAGTAAAGGAAGGAATGGTCATAAAAATGGCAGATAATTATCAGGAATTTACAGGAAAAATGAAAAAGACAACCGAGGTTTTGAGCTCACAGTTCGATTCCGTTAGAGCGGGACGCGCAAATGTGGCTGTCCTCGACCAAATCCGCGTTGAGTATTACGGAACTCCCACGCCCATCAACCAGATTGCGGCGGTTGCAACGCCAGACCCCCGCTCAATCTCAATTCAGCCTTGGGATGCTTCCAGCTTGAGGCTAATTGAAAAGGCAATTTTGGAGTCCGATTTAGGCATCAATCCAACAAACGACGGCAAGATTATTCGTCTTGGCTTCCCTCAGCTTACAGAAGATCGCAGACGCGACCTCATTAAGCAGATTAAGAAATATGCCGAAGAGGCAAAGGTTGCAATTCGCAATATCCGCCGCGACGCCATGGAGGATTATAAGGACCAGAAGAAAAAATCCGAAATCACCGAGGACGACCTAAAGGACATCGAAAAGGATTTGCAGAAGCTGACAGACGACTATATCAAGGAAATTGACAACATAGCGGCGAAGAAGGAAAAGGAGCTAATGGCTATCTGATGGGGCTTTTTCGCAAAACTAAAGTCAAGGCGGGGGAAGTGGATTTCGATAATCTCCCCCGCCATATTGCCATTATTATGGACGGCAACGGACGCTGGGCGAAAAAGCGAGGACTTCCGCGAACTGCCGGACACGCTCAAGGGGCGGAAACCTTCCGCACGGTTGCGACCTATTGTAAGGACGTCGGAATAAAATACCTCACTGTGTATGCGTTTTCGACTGAAAACTGGAAGCGTCCGCAGGATGAGGTTTCCACAATAATGGGGCTTCTGGAGAAATATCTTTATGAAGCTATTGACCGCATGGAGCGCGACAGGGTTAAAATGAAGTTTTTCGGCGATACGGCTCCGCTTTCACCGAAGCTCAAAAAACTCATCGAGCGCACAAACGAAATCAGCTCTCACTACGAGGGCTGTCAGGTCAATATTTGCCTCAACTACGGCGGCAGGGACGAAATTCTTCGTGCCGCGAAAAGCTGTGCGATGGCCGCTGCAAACGGAGATGTAGATGCGTTTTCTGAGGAAGCGTTTTCCGAGCATTTGTGGTCGGCAGACATTCCCGACCCCGACCTTGTTATAAGACCCGGCGGGGAAATGCGCCTATCAAACTTCCTGTTGTGGCAGGCGGCATATTCCGAGCTTTACTTTACCGATATGCTCTGGCCTGATTTTTCGAAAGACGAGATAAACCGCGCCATAGCATGGTTCCAGCAGCGCGAGCGGCGTTACGGTGGGGTTTAGCCCAAGCTTTGAAAAACCGCGTGGCATTGTGCCGATTTCCGTGTTTGAAAGGATCAACATAAATGAAAACCAGGACAATTGTCGGGATAACAGCGATTCCACTTTTTATTCTTACGGTGTTTTTCGCTCCGCTGTGGGCGTTTTCAATTATAGTAGGACTTATTTCCGCAGGCTCAGCATGGGAGCTTTTGCGTTGTATTGACGCAAAAATGCCCTTGAGATTTCGGATTTACGCAACTGCAATGGGCTTTGTCATGCCTGTCGTGTATGCAATAGCCCGTGACGGCGCGGTTGTCAGCACAGCGATTTATGTTTTAACGCTACTTATGTTCGTCGAATTTATGCTTTCTTTCCGAAGGGAGGAACACATTCGATTTGAAACCGTCCTATATGTGATGTTCGCAGGCGGAATTATGCCGATGCTACTTGCCTCGTTTGTGCAAATTGGCTTGCGTGACGATAATTACTCAGCCTATCTGTTTTTGCCCTTTGTTGCTGCATTTCCAAGCGACAGCGGCGCATACTTTGCAGGCTATCTCTGGGGAAAACGCAAGGCTTTTCCGCACCTTTCACCAAAAAAGACGATTGAGGGCTGCATAGGCGGTGCCGTTTCGGCAATCGTTTTTATGATTCTTTATGGTATCGTGCTGGTACAGCTAGGGCTAACAGTAAATTATTTCATTCTCGCACTGTACGGCATATTCGGCTCTCTTGCCTGTCAGCTGGGTGACCTTGCATTCTCGGCCGTTAAGCGCCAATACGGAATTAAGGACTACGGCAACCTAATACCTGGGCACGGCGGAATGCTGGACAGGTTCGACAGTATGCATTTTACGGCTCCGATGATAGCGATTCTGGTCGTTCTTCTTCCGGCAATCGTATAGGTTTGCGTATTGCCCATTTGTTGGGGCATAATTAAAAAGGAAACATTTATGGTAAATTCTATTTCAGTTCTCGGCTCAACCGGCAGTGTTGGAGTTCAAACGCTCGACGTTGCCGAGAGACTTGGTATCCCAGTCAAGGCTATTTCAGGCAACAGGAACATTAAGCTGCTTGAGCAGCTGGCACGCAGGTTCAAGCCCGATTTTGTCTGTGTTTATGACGAGGACGCGGCAAAACAGATTAAAATCTCCCTTGCAGATACTGACATAAAGGTTGGAAGTGGCCTGTCGGGGCTGACCGATTGCGCCTGTGCCTATGCGCCTTGCGTTGTAACCGCAGTATCAGGCTCTGTTGGACTTGTTCCCACGCTTGCCGCAATTGACGAGGGTCACCGTATCGCGCTTGCAAACAAGGAAACCCTTGTCTGCGGCGGCGAAATTGTTATGCAAAGGGCGCGGGAACAGGGTGCGGAAATTATACCTGTTGACAGCGAGCACTCCGCAATTTTCCAGTGTCTTGAGGCTCAGGGCAGGGAAAAGGCCTTGAAGCAAATTTTGCTCACAGGCTCGGGCGGACCCTTCCGAGGCAAGAGCCGTGAGGAAACAAGAAACGCAACCCCAGCCATGGCAATTTCACATCCGAATTGGAGCATGGGCGCAAAAATCAGTGTTGACAGCGCGACCATGATGAACAAGGGACTCGAATTTATTGAAGCAATGCACCTTTTTTCCGTCACACCGGACGAGATAAAGGTTATAATCCACCCCGAGAGCATAATACACTCAATGGTGGAATACATCGATGGCTGTGTTATGGCGCAGCTTGGAGTTCCCGATATGGCGCTTCCTATTCAGTATGCGCTGACATATCCGGATAGAAAAAGCGGTGCTTCGGATTCGCTTGACTTTGCGAAGCTTTCAAAGCTAAGCTTTTACGAGCCTGAGCTTGAAAAAACACCCTGCCTTGCCCTTGCAATGGCTTGCGCTAGGCGAGGAGGCACATCGTGTGCAGTTATGAGCGCCGCAAATGAAGAGGCCGTTGCCCTGTTTTTGAATGAAAAGCTATGTTTCGGCGCAATTGCCGACATAGTTGCGGATGCGGTGGCGAAATTGGCGATTTTCGGAACACCTACTCTTCAGGTGCTTCAGAACGCCGATGAAGCGGCAAGGCGTTTTGTAAAGGAAAACTATCATAGATATTGAGGTTTCATTATGTATATTGTTGTAGCTATTCTTATTTTCGCATTTCTCATCGTAACCCACGAGCTGGGGCATTTTGTCGCGGCTAAGCTTTTTCACGTCCGTGTATCGGAGTTCGCTGTCGGTATGGGTCCCGCTCTGCTGAAAAAACAAAAGGGCGAAACGCTCTATGCCCTCCGCGCCTTTCCAATCGGCGGATTTTGTGCGATGGAGGAGGACGAGGAGTCCGAGGACCCGCGTGCTTTCACAAACCAAACGTGGTGGAAACGCTTCATAATCCTTGCGGCAGGCGCACTGATGAACTTTCTAACGGGCTTTATCATCCTAATGTTTATAGTTCCAAATTCGGGAGCTTATGCAACACCGACAATCACAGGCTTCAACGATGGCTGCCCGTATGAGAGCGCACAGGGGCTTCAATCAGGCGACACTTTCTATAAAATTGACGGTCAGCGCGTGTACGTGTCCTCTGACATTGCTATTTTGCTTAGCCGCTCAGACAGCAAAACACGCGATTTCGTGGTAATTCGTAACGGCGAAAAGGTCGAGCTTAACGACTTTATGTTCGTGAAAAGAGATTACACTGAAAATGGCGAGAACGTCTCCAGGTATGGAATTAAATATGGTGTGAAGGAGACAGGCGTTCTCGCTAATTTGAAATATACATGGAACGGCTCAATGGATTTCGTTCGCTTAGTCTGGATGGGACTTGGCGACCTTGTAACCGGCACTGTCGGGCTAAAGGAGCTTTCCGGCCCTGTTGGTATCGTGAGTCTTATTAACGATGTGGGCGAAAAATCCGAAAACACTGAGGCGGCTGCAAGCACTATCGCGTATCTTGCGGCGTTTATCGCTGTGAACCTTGCCGTTATGAACCTTTTGCCAATTCCCGCACTTGATGGCGGCAGATTGCTTTTCCTTCTTATCACCGCCGCGTTCGAGTGGCTTACAAGGAAAAAGCTAAACCCGAAATACGAGGGTTATGTACACGCCACGGGCTTTGCACTGCTGATTTTGCTGATGGTTGTTGTTATGTTTAACGATGTTTATAAGCTAATCATGTAGAGCGAGATGGTATAACCATGACGCAGAGAGCTTAAGCTCATATCCGTAACGCAGAAGCCCCGTCCTGCTTAAGGAGCATTTGACATGAACAGAGAAAATACAAAAATTATACGAGTCGGAGATG
>CAZLLK010000075.1:0-12769 GCA_964560435.1 uncultured Oscillospiraceae bacterium | reverse complement strand
ATATCTCCTTGACGTTCGACTCGCAGCCCGGTGTTGCGATAACCTCTCCGGCAATGGAGGACAACCATTCAAACCTTTCGCGACTCATTTCGGCAGGCAGTATAGCAACCGACTCGCAGGCTAAAAGCTTTGAGTTAAAGGCTCCGCCGCGGCAGTAATTTCCGGTGGAAGGCCAAACAGCCTTCTGAGTCGTTGCGTCAAACTGACCGGTAACAAGCCTTGGTGCAAGACAGCCAAAGGAAGCACCGACCTTGTGACAGCCTGTTGGGAACCATTTTCCCGTCATACAAATAATTCGCGCAGGAACTCCAGTTAGCTCGGGCGGCAGTTCGATGAAGTTCGGCACCTTGTTATATAGTCCGCCTTTTTCGCAAGGCTTATTTTTCCATGAAATACGGAACAGGTTAAGCGGGTTAACTTCCCATAAGCCCACATTTTTTAGCTTTGCGCGAATAGCCTCCGGAATTTTTTCTGGATCCTTCATCTGCTTGTATGTCGGAATAATTACGTTATTTTCTCTTGCTTTGCGGATGTTATTTTTTAAGCCCTCACGGTTAATGCTTAGGTCAATCATTTTTCTGCCCCCCAATTAATAATAAATTTACTGAGATGTCTAATTAAAAATATGATAGCATGTTCAACCTTCAAACACAATGTCCCTTATAAAATTTACACCTTAAAGCAGTGTTACTCATTCGCAAAAGCGCTTACATCATCATATTGTAAACGCGCACACCCCGCACAAACTCAAGGTTTATGCGGGGTGTGCGGCGGAAGCGGATGTATAGTAACCCGCAAGTCCTTGCAGACTGCCTGGTTTCTTGAGATACAGCTTATGCCGTGTAATGTTATAATATAAATTAACCATGTTTTCTAAATCTCAATTTAGTTATTTTTCTTCATTTTGAATCAGCAATGATTCTTTCACTCGCAACGAAACAATAAAGGCCACCGCCATTAGTACCATCAGTAGCGTTAACGGCATTGTCATAAGCCCGTCTGATGCGCGGAGAAGATAAAGTAGCAAGATAAAAACTATGCCCGAAACTTGACCGGAGCCCATAAGCAAACCATAAGCTGTGCCCTCCGGCGCAGGATATGCAATCTCGGTTCCGTACTGAAAAACCATAGGCCCAACGCCCATCAAAAAGAAACCGGTAATTCCGGCGAAAACAAGCAGCGCGATATAATTATTTACATAGGAAAGACCCACCATGCCAATCAGCGCAAATAAAATCGAAACGGTCAGGAAAATGCGCCGTTTTCTAAGTTTGTCGGAAAGAAGAGGTATAACAATCCCGCCCAGAAGACCGGCGACAATAATAAAACCGCCTATGAGGCCCGATTGGTCAATGGAGATGCTGCGTGGGCTGAGCATATCCGTAATGCAGGTTAGAAGCGCATTAAAAGCACCCAACGCAATAAAGACTACAAACAACAAGTTGACGAAGTTGCGGTTTTTTCGAAGCTCCGGCACCTTGTGTAATGAGAAATTATCATCAACATCGCCGCGAGGTCCCGCCGGAAGCTTTGGCTTTTCCTTTAATAGCACAACAACCAAAAGTGCCGATGCAACAGAAATAAAACCATATATTTTCAGCATACCCATCATCGAAAAATCTCGAAAGAGCGCTGGCGTTGCTACCATTGCTATAATGATGCCGATATACCCCGCAATTGAGGCAATACCTGAAGCTGTGGCGCGTTCGTTAACCGGGAACCACACAGCTGCAAGCTTTGTAATAGGATTGACCAGAAACGGCTGTGCAACGGCCAAGCCAATCTGAGACAGTATTACCAGAGTAAAACTATTTCCGCAATATGCGCGTACCATACCAAAAACAGCAGTAATAACGGAGCCTAAAATAAAGCTAGCGCGAAGTCCTTTTTCATCTGCCAAAAGCGACGCTGGTATCATCATAAGAATGTAAACAATCATGTAGCTCATAGAAAGAAACGCGATGCTTAGGGCCGAGGTGTGATAGAACTCAACAGCTTCGGGGGATATTGCGGAAAACGTCAGCCAAAATATTTGCGTGACTGCCAGCACAGGAAAGGCTGATAAAAGGACTACCCACCTGTATGGATCGGATCGGTATTGCATAAAACCATCTCCATTGTCATTTTATTTTCGCCCATATATCCATTTTATGTGCTCAGTTCTGCTTTATGCTGTCATGCTCAGTTCAAATTCATAGCGATTTCATAAGCTGACCGTGTTGCCTGTGCAATTCGTCCGGCATTTTTTGCGTCTCCGACTAAATACACATTTTTACGTGTACCCTCCAGCTCTTTATAAAGCCTGTCTTCAGATTTTACACCTACCGAAAGCACAACGTTATCGGCTTTTACAGTCTGAACCTTTTTGTCGGCGATGCTTTCGATTATGATACTGTCTTCAGTTATCTGCGTAAGCTTATGACCTGTAATCAGTCGAACGTTATGCTTGCGAAGTCTCGGCATAATATCGTCTTTATGCTGGGAATAAGTTTGAGGCGAAATTTTATCCGCCATTTCGATAACCGTGACCTTGTTACCGTCTGCGGCAATTTTCTCTGCGGTTTCAAGCCCGGACATCCCCGAGCCAATTACAGCGACATTCTTTCCAGAAAGCTTCACGGTTCCATCAAGTATTTCCGTAATGGTACATACATTCGGAAGCTGGGTGCCCGAAATGGAATTCGGTTTGACCGAGTATCCGCCTGTCGCTATTATGACGGCATAAGGATTCAGCTCGGAGATTAGCTCCGGTGTAGCATTGACATTCAATCGAATGTCTGCGCCATTTTTCTTCGCCGCAACTAATAAATCCTCATAGCACCAGCTGATTTTATCTTTCAGCGGTGGCTTATCAGCTAATTGCAGCTGTCCACCAACGAAAGCATTTTTCTCCAAAACTATTACCTTGAAATTCCGGCTAGCCAGCAATTCGGCTGCCGTCAGTCCCGCAGGGCCTGCGCCAACAACGACGACAACTCTGCCGTCCCCATTTTTCGCAAGACTGTTCGTCTCTTTTTCATGCCCCATAGATGGGTTAATCGCGCATTCACCGGCACAACCTTTATATGCGTTTGTCAGCATACTTTCAAAGCACCACAGGCAGCAAATACACCTCTTAATATCCTGTGGTCTTCCCTCTTGGACTTTTTTTGCCCACTGCGGGTCTGCAATAAGCGGACGACCCAGCGCTACAAAGTCTTGTGTTCCTTCTTCAATTTGCTGTTCAGCTTGTTCGGGACTGCGAATAAGGTTAGCCGCTATAACGGGAATTTTCACTTCCTTTTTCACCGCGGCAGCCATGTATTTTCGCCAGCCCGGCTCAAAAGATGTAGGCTCAAGCCAATAATTTATCGTTTCGTAGTTGGCGGAGGACACGTTGATTGCGTCAATCCCCACTTCTTCAAGACGCTTCGCAATTTGTAGGCCTTCCTCCACGGTATAGCCCTTCCCTATTTCGCCGATTTTTTCGTAACATTCATCAACAGTCAATCTTACTATAACAGGAAAATCCTTGCCGCAGGCGTTCCGAATTCCTTCAATAATTTCGAGCAGAAGTCTCATCCTGTTTTCTAGGGAACCGCCGTATTCATCCTTTCGGCGATTTGTATTGGGGCTTAAAAACTGCTGAATCAAATAGCCGTGAGATGCGTGAAGCTCGACTCCATCCGCACCAGCTTTCTGCACTCTAACCGCACCATTGACAAACTGCTGTATTAGTTTCTTAATTTCCGAGTGACGCAAGGCCCTGTTTTTTGCCCCCGTAAACGCACAAGGCTCAATTTTTGACGGTGCGGCAACAGGTAATACGAGTCCTTTTCCAGCTAATTTTTGCGCAAGCGGAACCATGTCATAGAATTTTTTGCCAAATGACGGCATTATTTTTTCTATCCCGATTGCAGGAGGAACCATGCCGATTGACAACGCCTCTGCCTGCCATCCCGCATGATGCAGCTGCACAAAAATCTTACAATCGTGCCTATGAATTCTACTGACCATTTCGGAAAGTGGCTTAATATGATAGTCGTGGCTGACCGCGAGCTGTGCAAACGCACCAGCGCCATGGACGTCATTTACCCGCGTTATTTCAGTAATGATTAGCCCAACGCCGCCTTCAGCCCTTTCTTCATAGTAATCCATCATTTGCTCTGTCGGTGTCCCGTTAAATTGGCCGTGATCGAGCATCATTGCCGGCATCACTACACGATTTTTAATTGTAACATTTCCAATCTTTCCCGCTGATAGTAAGTTCGTGTACTCCATGATTTTCCTCCGGTAAAATTCAAGCCTCCGAGATAGCGCTTATTTGTTACGCCAGCTCGGAGGCTTACCAATAATTTCAGAATCGGGATTGCCCGTTCTTAGTCCATATAAGCGGCTTTGGCGTAGTCGCCGATTATTAACATGAATTCGCCCACGATGCCTGCAAATTCCGGTGCGCCCTCAACCTTGAGGTAACCTGCTGCCATATAGTCCAGCATATCACCCTTGCTCATGAGAATGTCCAGCGCGTGCATCACCGAATCAAAACGCAGGGTTAAGAACGGCTTGCATCGAGGATATTCGCCTCTACCAGCCTTGGAGTTGCCCTCCTTGACTCGGATATAACTATTCAGCTCCGGATACCCGGTTACCGCAAAGGCGAAGGCTCTGTCGGGAGACTTAACCGCCCAGTCGCGGATTTTTTCATGCCCCGCCTTATTGAGCTGGCTTATGCCGTTTGGCAACAGGTAGAAAAACAACTTGACAAGAAGCTGCCTATCCTCTTCGTTTTTCGGAGCTTCCTCTGCACCAAGGAGCTTAGCCATTGTCAAAAGTCCCTGCATAATAGCTGTAAAGGCTCCGAAATTTTTGACAATTCCCTTCATCTTAGGCAGTGGCGTACCCTTGCCGGAGAAGAAAATGATAAATATCTTGAGGTCTGGAAACACAAATTCGACATCAGGTCTTGGATGAATTTCTGAGACTCTGACGGTAATCTCGCCCTTGTCAAAAACGAAATGCGTCGCCATTTTTCCGCCCGAAGCTTTATCATACAGCGCTGAAACCTGAAACACTAGGCTTTTCTTTTCAAATTTCTTTTTAATATTTGGTTTGCTCTGGATGACGACCTTGAGCAGTGGCAGCGCGGAATTGAAAAATATCCGTGCGGCATAAAGGTCATCCTGCGTGATTTGAGCATCCTTCATATTCATACCTCATCAGTCCAGTCGATCTCCGCCTCAAAGTCACGGTCGTCAAACTTCAGAGCCTTGGTCGTCTTGCCGTCCGAAGAAATCTCGACAACGTGAGCACGCTTCACCATATCGACCGCCGTTTTCACGATGTTTTCGGTGTCAATACCGTTGAGGCTCATAATATCCTCATGGAAACCGATTGCGCTGAAGCAGTCATTCAAACCGAGCTTTTTGAATGCACAGGCGCGTCCGCTCTCTAAAATGACTTCACCGACTGCTGTGCCAAGTCCGCCCAAAACAGTGTGGTCCTCAACCGTAATAATTCTGCGTGTATCTTCCGCCGCTTTGAGAATTATTTCACGGTCAATAGGCTTGATGGTATGAAGGTTAATAACTCTCGCACCGATATTGAAATCGTGCTCCAGAATTTTCGCCGCCTGTATAGCTTGGAACACGCAGGAGCCATTCGCGATAATCGTAACATCGCTGCCGTCGTTCATAAGAACGCCCTTGCCGAATTCGAAGCCATAGTCCTCGCTTGCGTAGACAGTCTGGTCAAAACCGCGGTTAATACGAATGTAAACGGGGCCGTCGATTGCGTAAGCCGCACGGATAGCGTTCGCAGTCTCGTAGCCATCAGCTGGAACGATAACCTTGAGGTTTGCAAGACTTCTTACCATCGCAATATCCTCAATTGCGTGGTGGGTGCTACCCGCCTGACCGAAGGAGGTTCCGCCGTGAGTTCCGATTATTTTAACGTTTACGTTTTGATAGCAGATGTCTGTATGTAATTGGTCGGTTGCTCTCATGCTAGCAAAAACTGAGAATGTACTTGCAAAAGGGATAAGCCCCGACTTTGCCATACCCGCGGCGATGCCGAATAGGTTCTGCTCCGCAATACCAACATTGAAGAAGCGCTCGGGGAATTTCGCCTTGAAATCGCCGATTTTTGTAGACCCAGCAAGGTCTGCCGTCAGTGCAACAACTCTCTTGTCCTTTTCGCCAAGCTCCACAAGAGTTTTGCCGAAAATTTCGGCAGTTGCCATTTTTGTGCTTTCAACAGCTGTATAGTTCATTCCACCCATTTGTTCACGCCTCCTGTTCTACACGAGCAATTCGCTTTGCTTCGTAGTCCCTGAGCTCCTGCTTGGCAATTTCATACTTCTCAGCATCCATTGCGCCGTAGTGCCATTTGTAGTCGCCTGCCATGAAGCCGATGCCCTCGCCCTTTACGGTATCGAGAATAATACATACGGGCTTATCCTTTGCCTGCAAAGCCTTTTCCATCGCGTCCGAGAGCTTATTCATGTGGTGTCCGTCAACCTCGATAACCTCGAAGCCAAAGGAACGCCATTTGTCGGCAAAGGGTTCAAGTTTCATAACATCCTCGGTTTTGCCGTCTATCATACACTTGTTGCGGTCAACAACCGTGATAAGGTCGGTAGTATTAAAGTTTGCTGTTGCCATAGCCGCTTCCCAAACGCTGCCCTCGTCGCATTCGCCGTCGCCGAGGAGAAGCCACGTCTTATAAGACTTTCCGAGCACGCGAGCTGCAAGTGCCGCACCCAACGCAAGTGCGCTGCCGTGTCCGAGTGAGCCTGTGGAGGCATCAAGTCCGTTTACCTTATGGCAGTCGAGGTGTATACCCAGCTTACTGCCAGTGAGGTTGAAGGTCTTAAGCTCTTCCCTTTCAATAAGACCCAGTTCCGAAAAAAGTGCCGCAATCGCAACCCCGATGTGACCCTTGCTGACAATGCAGCGGTCGCGGTCTTCATCCTCGAAATTTTTCGGGTCGAAATTGAGGTATTTGAAATAGAGTAGCGTTAAAAAGTCTGTTGCGCTAAGACTTCCGCCCATATGCGCACTTCCAGCCCAGTTGCAGGTGTCGAGGGTAAGATTGCGCACAGCTGAAGCCTTTTTCTCAAGCTCAAGCCATTCGGTTTTTGTCAGTGCCATTCTTTACTTCCTCCTACTTTTTATAAATCTCGGGGTGATTTTTGGTAAGAACCTTAAAAGCTTCGTCCGCAACCTCGGAGGTGAAGTTTATATCCTCATCTGTGAGTGAAAGGTTCGTAAAGTGGTTGTGGTGGTTTGTCATAAAGACGCCGCGCTTAACCATCTCGGCTACCCATTCTTGATGAAGAATCAGGCTGTCGTCATCCTTGATAATAAAATAGAACATACAGGGTTCGCCGCTTATACTGAGATTGACGCCGTTTTCCTTTGCTGCCTTCGCAACACCTGCACAAACCTTGCGTCCTAGCTCAAGGTGCTTTGCTCCGCCGCCGAGAGCCTTCATCTTATTGATGCAGGCGATACCGGCAACGAAGGGAACGGCACTCATCCAATAGCTTCCTGTGTAAATAATCGATGAAACTACGGGCTTCAAGAACTCCTTGCCGCAGAGGCAGGAGACGTTATAGCCGTTTGCAATGCCCTTGCACAGGCAGAGCAGGTCGGCTTCAAAGCCGTAATAATGGTCGCTTCCCGCAATATCAAGGCGGAAACCGCAGCGTACATCGTCGATGATGAGGACTATTCCGTTGTCGGTGCAAAGCTTACGCACAGCCTGCCAATAGCCCTTTTCCGGCAACACGTTATCGACAAAGTTTCCGTGCATATAGGGTGTTGAGATGAAGCAAGCGATGTCATCCTTGTTCTCCTCAATTACTTTTTTCAAGCCCGCGAGGTCGTTGAACTCGACCATCAGGTTGTTTTCAACCTCACCCTTAAGCACCCACGGAGCATCTGCGCGCTGTGTCCACTGATGAACGCCGTGATAATATCCCTTGACAAAAATGATTTTCTTCTTGCCTGTGGCGGCACGAGCTGTCATCATTGCAAGCGTTGTAACGTCGCCACCGTTTTTGGCGAAAAACGCCCAGTCAGCCATGGCAACTGTGTCTGTAATAAGCTCGGCAAACTCAACCATTTTGTAAGAAGGAGATGTCGTGCAGTTGCCCAAATCCATCTGCTCTTTTGCAGCAGCATCAACGTCGTCGTCGCAGTAGCCAAGGATATTGGGGCCGTAAGCACACATATAGTCAACGAACCTATTGCCGTCGATATCCCAGAAATAAGAACCCTTTGCGTGGTCGCAGAATTTTGGATAGGCGCTGATTGGAATAAAGCAGCCTTCCGCAGGTCCCAAATGCCCGTAAACGCCAGCAGGGATAACCTTTGAGGCTCTCTGAAGCATTTCGTCGTTCTTTTGATAGGTATATGTATTCATATTCGTTCCTCCTATGCCAGATAGACCGCAACGCGGGCCAAAATTCTGTTAAGGTTATCAATCATGGGAATGTAGCCCTTCATGACGATTTTGCCGACTGCAAGTGCGCCCATGGACTCAACCGTTCCGTCGAAAAGTCCGCGAGCCGTGTCAAAATCGGCAAAAATCATATATGCACGTGGATTTGTCGCCTTATGATTGATTGTGGTCATATGTCCATCCTTGACAACAATTTCGGCGCTTGGTCCTCCCGCGATTTCCATTGCAATAGAGCCATTAGGGATTTTTGAGGCGCTTAGCATGCCAAGCTCGTCATTGTTACCAATTGCGGAAAGCGCGTTCACCACAAGATAGAACATCATCGTTGTGCTCTTTTCAAAGAACGCTCTGTTCTTGAGCGAGGCTTCGTCGGCTCTGAGGTACTTATTGAGCAAATCCGTCAGTTTTGTAAAATCGTTCAACAGAAATTTTAGCTTCGTAAAGCCACCGTACGGCAATGGGTTCTTTTTGCCGTCCACCATAAGGTTGAAAGCTTCGGGAGATGCAAGCTTCAGTTTAATCAGTCCGTTTTGACCCTCCGTCATCGTGCATTTGCCCTGTGCAAACGTAAGTGTTGCCTGCGGGCCGTTTCCTACGTTGAAGCCGATGGATACGGGTTTATCAGGTGTTGCCAGTGCCTTTGCCTCATTATCCAGCTCACAAAGCTTCTCCAAGTCCTTGAGTACGGCAAACATATTAATGTATGCCAGTGCATTTTGGTCTTTCACACTGTTGCCTCCTTCTATTCGGTTATTTATTTTCATTTTGCAGCACATTTAGCAGCTGCAAAACAGATCTCACAAAATCTTTATCCGCCGAATTTTCAATAAACTCTTTTTTAGCCGTCTCAGCGTCACAGCCGAACTCGGTAGGAGCAAAGGATAGCCAGCCAAGCCTGAGTGCTTTTCTGGTCATGTCCATAGCAATATCGGTAGTTTCTGTTTCTGGTTTTTTGTATTCTGCACCAATCCTGTTAAGAACGGAAAGTGTATTTGCAAGACCTGTACCCTCAAGGTTCAGCATCTCACAATAACGGGAAAGCGACTTGTCGTTTGTTTTCCTGCTCGCCAACGCTTTTTCAAGATTTCTCTTTGCTTCGGTATATCCCAAAGAACCGAGAATGCCACATACGCCTCTTCCGTATTGTCCGAGAAGTGTAAGCAGTTTGACTGTCTTTGCAACATAATCGGCACCAAGAGTCGCATTCATCGCATATCGCTTCATTCCAATGAAGCTATCCAAGGTTTCGTCGGACACATTGATGATATTTACGATGTCTTCGGTGCTGAGATTTTTATTCAGTATTCCATCCTTTACAAGGCTTTCAATGTCCTTCCTCGTTGCTTCCATAAGGTAAGCCTCGTACATTGAAAAGGTCATTATTGTTTGTTCAAGAGGCATACCCGCGTCCATGCGCATTTTAGCAAGCTTCATTATACGGCAGTCACCCCGACAGCACTTACGTGCGCGTCCGCTATTCACGGGAACAATCAGTCCTGCACGGATAAGTGCCTCCGCCTCGCTCTTTTTCAGTCCAGACTCAGAAGCTGCCTCTGCAACTGAAATTTCCTCGTAGTAGTCGGATTTGTCAGCCTTGTTTATGGTATCGAGCAGCTCTTCTTCCTTTTCGCCGACGCTGCCGTTTTTCAGCATATGTCTAATAACCGAAAGCGGGTAATATTTCTCGCTTTGAAGTTCCTTTATGAGCTTAACTCTTTCAACGCTTTCGGGCGCGTAATAAGCCATATTGCGTCCAGTTTTCAGGGCGATGTCAACAAGCCCTTCCTTTACGTAGTACTTGACGGTCGTAACACTTATGTCCGCCGCCTTTGCCACCTCTCCGATTTTAAGCAATCCCTCTGTTTTGCTCATGTTTATGACCATTCCCTTCGTTACATTCAGGGCACAAAAAGGCCATAAGACGAAATGGTCCTAAATCGTGCATATATTGCGGTTGCCAGCAGGGAGAGCAACGCACACTTGAAATCGCTAAAGTTTGGATGTGTTTTCAACTTCAAACCTTTCACTACTAAAAATACTATTGTTATCCGCTACGGATTATTCTCGAATTGCAGAAAGTAGAGAGCAACACTATCCACTTTTCGACTATATCACGCTCGACGTTTAGTTACAATATACGATTTTGATGAATATAAGTCCCATACGTTGTCAGGACTGATAATATTAGGGTTCTAAACCTCTATTTCCCGTCATTTCCGACGCAGACACAGAATACACCCTGTTGTATCTTTATACAGGACCGGACGGCGTTTTATTGTCTGCGAGCGTTTTTCAACCTCTGGCAGTCTCTCAAAAGTTAAATTTTTTGCACAATGAAGGCGCCCTGTGACCACGAGGGTCACAGGGCGCCTTGCTAGCTATATTTTTTCTAACGGTTTCTTCAGAGCGATGCCGCAAGAGCGTTGGGATCTTTGTACTCAAGCCCCAGACTGTCAGCTGCGTTTTTACAGGTCACAAACCCCTTAGCAGTATTTAGTCCCTTCAGAAGCGCTTCATCCTCAAGCAGGGCGCGTGATACGCCCTTGGACGCAAGGTTAACAAGATAAGGGAGTGTTGCCGATTCAAGTGCTAGGGTCGAGGTTCGTGGAACGGCTCCCGGCATATTGGCAACTGAATAATGTATAACGCCGAAGCGTTCATAGATGGGGTTATCATGCGTCGTTGCGTGGTCGATAGTTTCAATTGAGCCGCCTTGGTCGATTGCAACGTCAACGATGACTGAGCCTTTTTTCATGGTTTTCACCATATCGGTCGTCACAATCTTCGGAGCCGATTTTCCGGGTACAAGGACAGCGCCGATAAGCAGGTCTGCGTCCTTTACCGCTTGCGCGACGTTATAGGCATCGCAGGCAAGCGTTTTTAGGCGGCCTCCGAACACATCATCCAAATATCTAAGTCTGGGGAGACTGACATCCAGTATTGTAACGTCCGCACCAAGCCCGATTGCCATTTTTGCCGCGTTCGTTCCAACCGTGCCACCGCCTATTATCACGACCTTTGCAGGTAAGACTCCAGCCACGCCGCCAAGCAGCACCCCAAGGCCTCCGTTCGGCTTCTGCAAAAGACTCGCACCGACCTGCACGGACATACGTCCTGCAACCTCGCTCATCGGAGCAAGTAGCGGTAGCGCTCCATTTTTAAGCTCGACTGTTTCATATGCTATACCTGTAACTTTTTTCTCAAGAAGAGCCTTCGTAAGCTCTGGGTTAGGAGCAAGGTGCAGGTAAGTATAGAGTGTCTGCCCCTCGCGAAACAGCCCGTACTCCGACTCAAGCGGTTCCTTTACCTTAACTATGATATCCGTCTTATCGAAGATTTCCTTTTTATTCGTTGAAACAACAGCACCCGCCTGAATGTACTCTTCATCGGAGAAACTACTTCCAATTCCCGCTCCGGCTTCAACCAACACAGTGTGGCCTTCTTTCGTCAGTACGTGCGCGCCGCCGGGGGTAAGTCCAACTCTGAACTCATTGTTTTTGATTTCCTTTATAACACCGATAATCACATTTGATCCGACCTTTCATTTATTCTATCATCCTGGAAAAACCGACTCGTTATTTTTGCAAGTACCAAGCACAACATTTGTGTATGTTTTTATGATTCCAGGCACACTCTTAATCTCGTTAAGCAGCTTTTCAAGAGTGGAAGGATTGTTTGTTACGATTTTCAAAACGTAATCGTAGCTGCCCGCGATATAAAAACACTCCAATATATCGTTTTCGCTCTGAACGAAGCTCAGAAAGCTTTGGATGAAGCCGGGATTTTCCAGACTAATGAACATGATTGCTGTCAGCTCCTTGTGAAAGAAGCTTCCGTCGATGATTGCCACGTATTTACTGATAACTCCAGAGGCCTCAAGCTTCTTGACTCGTTCCCCCACAGCTGATACAGAAAGGTTGACCTTCAGCCCAATCGTTGAAAGTGATGCGCGCGCATTTTTCTGCAGGAACCGAAGAATCTCAATATCCAGATCGTCCATGTTTCCCCCCGCAATAATTAGTTTTAGTGTATTATAGTTCAATAATTATTTCAACATTCCAGAGATAAGTCAATATTTATTTCTGTGCAATAGAACTTTTTGAACATTATTTCCTGTTTCGACAAATTACTTACCCTGCCTGCAACAACTCTTTTCGAGGGTACAATTGAAAACAGGAAAATACAACAAAAAGTCATGTATGAGCTTAAATACTCATACATGACTTTTTTGTGGCGGAAGAGGTGGGATTCGAACCCACGAGACGTTGCCGTCTACCTGATTTCGAGTCAGGGCCGTTATGACCACTTCGATACTCTTCCATAT
>CAZLLK010000074.1:5733-13097 GCA_964560435.1 uncultured Oscillospiraceae bacterium | reverse complement strand
TGGTATATCGTTTGGAAAAAATAAAGAAACTTACCGGTCTTGATTTGCGCGAATTCGACCATGCAATCGTCTTTAAGGTTGCGCTGATGGTCAGAAAATATCTAAATTCGCAAAATCTCAAGGGATAGGTTTTACCTTGCCGGTTCAAATCAGGTGAAACGCACAGCCGTATTTTTCCCGCAATCGGAGGAAACCTAGTGAGAAGCATTCACACTACGTCCGATGACCCGATTTTTCGCCTATGGCAAGCGAGAGTTTGAAAAAAATCATGCTTTTCGATGCGCCAATCGTTGTTGCTTCGCGGCAATGGTGATTGCGGTGCAAAAGGGTCAAGGGCTCCCCTGCAGGAGAGAAAATAGTGACAAATTGTGCGTCCGGCACATGGGAGGATAAAGTATATGGTTCTTTTGAATAACGTTTCCATGGTCTATGAAAACAGTGGAACTGTTGCCACCAATGGAATTGACCTTGAAATCACTGAAGGCGAGTTTGTTTTTTTGGTTGGCCCTTCGGGTTCAGGCAAAACGACAATTATCAAGCTTCTCACAGGAGAGGTAATACCGACAGACGGAGATATTTTCGTAAATAATTTCAATCTGCGCAAAATTAAGCAGCGCAAGTTGCCTATGCTGCGCCGGACTCTGGGAGTTATATTCCAGGATTTCAGGCTTATCGACGATAAGAACGTTTATGAAAATGTCGCGTTCGCCATGCGCGTTGTCGGCGCAAGCAACAAGGAAATTGCTCAGCGCGTACCCTATGTTCTTGAGCTTGTTGGGCTTGAGGGCAGAGGAAAGCGTCTGCCTCAGGAGCTTTCCGGCGGAGAGCAGCAGCGTGTTGCGATAGCCCGCGCTCTTGTTAATAGTCCAAGCCTAATTATTGCTGACGAACCTACGGGAAACCTTGACCCGGCAAAGAGTCTTGAACTCATGCTTTTGCTTGAAAAAATAAATGAGCTTGGAACCACGGTTCTCGTAGTAACACACGAAAAGGAGCTGGTTAACTCTTTTTCAAAGCGTGTTGTTGCGTTAGACAAAGGCTCAATAATCAGCGACGGAATGGATGGGTATTACTGCTATGGGATTCATGAATAAACTCGGTTATCTTTTTAAAGAGGGATTTCGAAGTATTACAACTCACGGCTTCATGTCCTTCGCATCGGTTACAATTATTATTGCGTGCCTTGTGATTATGGGAAGCTTTTCGCTACTTGCCGTCAACATCGACGCTATAATTAACAAGCTTGAGAGCGAAAATGAGATGCTTGCTTTTGTTGACGAGACCTATTCGGAAAGTCAAGCCAAAGCTCTCGAGAGCGAGATAACGGCAATCCCCAACGTCAGCAAGGTTGAATTTGTTACTCGAGAAGATGCAATGTCTGAATTCAAAAAGGACTATGAGAATAGCACCTTATTCAACGAAATTGATCCAACCGTGTTTCGTGACAGATATGTCATTTACCTTGATGATATAAGCCTTATGGCTGATACAGAAACAAATCTCAAGGCTGTGGACGGAATAGCCGATGTCAGCGCCCAGCTTGAAATTTCCAGAGGGTTTGTTACGGCCAGAAACATCGTTGGCGCAGTTTCTCTTGTTTTGATTGTGATACTTTTCATCGTATCTGTATTTATAATGTCAAATACGATTAAGCTAACCACCTTCGGAAGAAGAGAAGAAATCGCCATTATGAAGATGGTCGGCGCAACAAACAGCTTTATCAGGACGCCTTTCGTAATTGAAGGCTTGACATTAGGCGTTATCGGTTCCGTAATCGCGCTATTGCTTGAGTGGGGAATTTACACTTTGGTTTGCGATAAGATTGTAACGAGCATTGCGGGAACATTTGTTAATGTTATCGCGTTCTCGACGCTGGCTCTGCCTGTGGGACTTGTGTTCATTGGTGTTGGCGTTATAGTTGGAGCCTTCGGCGGTACAATTGCAATACGCAATTACCTTAAGGTTTAATTTTTCGCTTCGATTACCGGTGCTAATATCTTTCTAAGGTCTGCGGACAGGAAAGATTGTTCGCCCTTGCGGATTTGGGATTTACGAAAGCGCGCTTTGCGTGCGGGAGGTATCTATGCAGAAAAAAAGGAAGAGATTTGTTTCGACGGTTTGCATCGTGCTGGCGTTCATTTTCTTGGCAACGCTGATCTTCGGAGCTTTTGGCAGTGCATTTGCGGTTTCGCAATCCGAAATCAACGCTCTTAAAAATCAGCAGTCGGCTATCCAACAACAAAAACAAGCGTTGTCGTCCAAGCTTAACGATCTTCAAAGCCAGCAGGACACAGCGATTAACCAAAAGGCGGCGCTTGATGAGCAAAACGATCTTGCCCGTCAGGAAATTGAGCTGATAAACGAGCAGATTGACCTTTATAACAATATGATTGAAGAAAAGGCCAAGGAGCTCGAAAAAGCTAAGGTTGACGAAGCAAAACAGAAGGAAGCTCTCCGCGTCCGCATGAGGGCGATGGAGGAAAGCGGAAGTCTTACATACATTTCAATACTGTTTGATGCAAGCGATTTTTCCGACTTGCTAGCAAGAATGGACTTTATTGCTGAGGTAATGAAGTACGACAAGGCTCTCGAGGATTCTTACATAGCAGCTGTAAAGCACGTTGCAGAGGTTAAGGCGGAGTATGAGGCAACCTTAAAGGAACAGGAAGCTGCTAAGGTTGAGCTTGAGGCTAAAAAAGCTGAGCTTGAAAAGCAAATTGCCGCAGCAATAGTTGTGATTTCAAGCCTTGAAAAGGACATAAAAAAATTCAAGTCCGAATTTGACGCAAACGAAAGCAAGGAAGCTGCGCTTCAAAGTCAGATTGACACAAAGATAAAAGAGTTTGAAAAGCAGCAGGAGGAAGCTAAAAAACAGGGGCAGACAGTTTCAAGCGGAACTGGAACCTTAACGTGGCCTGTTCCCTCAGTAACGGCTTCCAGCGTAACATCGACATACGGATGGAGGATTCATCCAATCTTTGGCGTCCGCAAATTCCACTCGGGGCAGGATATCGGTGCTGCCCAAGGCACAACTATCGTTGCCGCTGATGCGGGAACGGTTGTGACGGCTGTTTACAGCTCATCATACGGAAACTATGTGGTTATTAGTCACGGTGGCGGAAACTCAACGCTGTACGCGCATATGAGCTCAATGGCAGTATCCGCTGGGCAGAGCGTAACCAAGGGGCAAACCATCGGCTATGTCGGTTCAACAGGCTGGTCAACAGGTGCTCACTTACACTTCGAAGTAAAAATCGGTGGAACGCTTGTAGATCCCATGGGCCAGTTCTAGCGGACGGCTAAAAAATATTGCCGGGCAGTTTTTAGGACTGCCCGGCTAATTTCGGCTTTTGCGACAATAATATACTATTCCGTGCCAAGCTGCTCTGAGGGCAAAACCAAAGGGCAACTAAGCAGACGAATATTTTTGGAGGAGCTTATGAAGAAGCGTTTTAGTTCGGCAACTCTTATCATAGCTTGCATTTCAAGTATTGTACTGGCCGGCCTTTGCTTTATGGCCGTTTTTGCGTTTGAATTCGGAGGTGCGGACAGCTTTAACTCTGCTACCAAATTTGCTGCCGTTTATAACGCAATAGAGAACGATTTTGTGGGCGATGCTGAAATGGAAAAAGTGTCCGATGCGGCGTATAGTGCGATGGTTGATTCGGTTAACGACCGCTGGAGCAGTTACATGACAACCCAGCAGTATGAAGAGTATCAAAAGTATCAAAAAAACAGCTACACGGGTATTGGCGTAACAATTGAAAAGGACGAGGAAAGCGGGCTGTATAAGGTCGTTACGGTTTTGGAAGACTCACCTGCAAGTCAAGCTGGGGTCAATATTGGCGACATTATGTGCGCAATTGACGGAGAAAACCTTACAGGAAAGACTTCAGCTGAAGTCAAAGAACTGATTGTTTCTAAGCAGGGCAAGTCCTTCGAGCTCAAGCTTCGCGTGGCGGACGAAACGGAGAAAAACGTAACCATTACGTCCGAAACGATATATTCAAAGCCTGTCAACTACGAAATGCTTGACGGTAATATTGGCTATATTAAAATCAAAAATTTTGAGAATGACTCCGGAGAGGGCATTGTTTCTGCGGTTGACGAGCTTGTTTCAAAGGGCGCAAAGGGAATTGTTTTCGATGTGCGCAATAACCCCGGAGGACTTTTGAGCGAGCTTTTGAAGGCACTTGACCATATTTTGCCGGAGGGTGACATTTTTGTCTCCGTGAATAAGGCAGGAAACGAAACCGTTAAAACCTCGGATGCCGCCTGCGTCAAAATCCCAATGACGGTGCTAGTGAACGAGAACAGCTACAGTGCGGCTGAATTTTTCGCGGCGGCACTTTCGGAATATGATTGGGCTACCTTGGTCGGAGCTCATACAACGGGCAAGGCTCGTTCGCAGGTGAACATTGAATTGACGGACGGAAGCGCTGTCCACCTTTCTACGAACAGCTATTTGACACCTCACAGGATTGATCTTGCCGCAACCGGAGGACTGTTGCCGGATGTTGATGTTTCAATTAACGACGAAGATGGGGCAAAACTTATGTCCGGAATTCTGGAATACGACAAAGACCAGCAGCTTATCGCGGCTTTGGACAAAATAAAAGCGGCTATTGTCAAATGAATACAAGTATATCTTCTTGACATGCCGTTATTTTCTATCTATAATACGTAAATACGGCGTCATTCTATATTTATATGTATAACAAGCAACTATTAGTTGATGAAGGGACGGATACCATGGCCAACGAAGCAAAATACAAAATGAGTCAAGAGCGTCTGACTGAAATACGTGAGGAGCTTTTATATCTCGAAACCGTTCGGGAAAAGGAAGTGTCCGAGCTAATCAAAGAAGCACGTTCCTTCGGCGATCTCTCCGAAAACAGCGAATACGACGAGGCGAAAACGGAACAGGGCAAGCTCTATTCCAAGATTGCCGAGCTTAGAAATATCCTCGATAATGCCGAGGTCATCGAAACCCGCGAAACTACCAGCCTCATAGCATTGGGAAGCAAGGTTCGTGTTAAATGTCTTGATGACGACGGAGAAGAAGAATATCAAGTTGTCGGTTCTCAGGAAGCAAACCCCACACAGGGTCGCATTTCTGATGAGTCTCCGTTCGGACGCGGGCTTATTGGGCAAGCAGTGGGAGACACAATTTCGGTTGCTGCACCTTCAGGTGAACTCAAATTCAAAATAATATCTATCGAAAACTAAAATAAACGCAAAACATCCGAGCCGCAATACTTCCTGTGTGGCAGAAAGTAGTTGCTGGGGAAATGGCTTCCTATAAATGGAAGCAACTTTTTATATTGTTACGCGATTTGCGCGTAAAGCGTTTGGGAGGACAATAAATGAGCCAGGAAATCATGCCGGAGGAAACTCAGGACATATCCGAAATACGTCAAGTCCGCCGCGATAAGCTGTCAAAGCTCCGCGAGGATGGAAACGATCCGTTTACCGTTACGAAATATACAAGAACGGCATACAGCGAGGAAATAAAGGAAAACTTTGAAACGTGGGAAGAGAAAGATGTTTCCATGGCTGGCCGTCTTATGTCCAAGCGCGACATGGGAAAGGCTTTCTTCGCAGACCTTTTGGACGACAAGGGCAGAATCCAGCTTTATGTCCGCGTTGATGATTTGGGAGAAGACGCATTTGGCGAATTCAAAAAATGGGACATTGGCGATATAGTCGGTATTGAAGGCTTCGTTTTCCGTACACGCAAGGGCGAAATTTCCGTCCACTGCAAGTCTGTAAAGCTGCTTTCCAAGTCACTTCTTCCGTTGCCCGAGAAATTTCACGGTCTTACCGACCTTGAAACCCGTTATCGCCAGCGCTATGTCGACCTTATTGTTAACCCTGAAGTGCGGCGAAATTTCGAAATTCGTAGCCGCTTCATTCGCCATGTCCGCAGTTTTCTCGATAACCGCGGCTATATGGAGGTTGAAACCCCCGTACTTAACACCGTTTCGGGCGGCGCTACGGCACGTCCGTTTATAACGCACCATAACACCCTCGATATTGATATGTATCTGCGTATAGCAACGGAGCTTCATTTAAAGCGCCTTGTTGTGGGCGGAATCGAGCGTGTTTACGAAATTGGACGCATTTTCCGCAATGAGGGAATGGACACAAAGCACAATCCGGAATTTACAACTGTTGAGTTGTATGAGGCGTATGCTGATTTCAACGACATGATGGATTTGTTCGAGGAACTTCTTTCAAGTGCTGCTATGGACATTCTGGGCACTTATGACGTTACATGGCAGGGCGAAGCAGTTAATCTCACTCCGGGTTGGGAACGCCTTACGATGTCCGACGCTGTCAAAAAATATCTCGGTGTCGACTTTATGCCTGTATCCACAGACGAGGCGGCAGTTGCGCTTGCAAAATCAGTCGGAGTTGAAATTCCGAAGGAAAAGGAAAAAACCTGGGGCAATGCTCTTTATGAGTGCTTTGACCAAAAGGTCGAGGCAAAGCTCATCCAGCCAACCTTTATCACAATGCACCCGGTGGATGTTTCTCCGCTTGCAAAGCGCAGCCCTCAAGATGGCAGACTTACGGAACGCTTTGAGCTTTTCATCTGCCACAGTGAGATGGGCAACGCTTTCTCGGAACTAAATGACCCCATTGACCAGAAGCAGCGCCTCCAAAAGCAGGTTGAGCTTCGTAAAAAAGGCGATGCTGAAGCTGGTATGATGGACGATGACTTTATTACCGCTCTTGAATACGGGTTACCCCCAACCGGCGGTCTTGGCATCGGAATAGACCGCTGTGTCATGCTGCTCACAGGCGTTGATTCTATTAGAGAAATTATTTTGTTCCCAACTATGAAACCCATAGACGCTTAAACCGAGAATAGGCTGTGGCAGGGCAAAATTGCCCCGCCGCAGCCTTATCATGTGTAAAATTGATAAAATTGCAGGATTTTCTTGATCTGGAGGACTAAGTGGAATATATAACATCGAGAAAAAACCGAATAATAACGCATCTCAAGGAGCTTTCTGCAAATGGAGCATACCGCAGGGAAGCAGCCGAGTTTGTATGTGACGGGGAAAAGACGCTTAAAGAGGCCATTTCCTTCGGCGCAGAGATTACCTGCGTCCTTTGGGGTAAGGAGCCGGTTTTTGAGATTCCCGAAGGCATTAGCCAGTATTCGTGTCCGCCGGAGCTTATGCAGAATGTTTCTCCGCTTAAAAACTCCGCAGGACCTGTTTTTAGCGTAAAAATCCCGCAGAAAACTGCGAACAGAATCCCCATATCTACCGCCATTATCCTTGAAAATGTGCAGGACCCCGGAAATGTCGGCACCGTTATCAGAACGGCGGACGCCATGGGAACGGATGTCG
>CAZLLK010000074.1:2183-5633 GCA_964560435.1 uncultured Oscillospiraceae bacterium | reverse complement strand
CCCGGAAATGTCGGCACCGTTATCAGAACGGCGGACGCCATGGGAACGGATGTCGTCATACTTGTCGGCGACTGCGCGGATTTATATAATCCCAAAACCGTGCGAGCCACGATGGGCGGCATTTTCCGTCAAGCGGTGGTTGAGCTTGATTTGGAAGAGTTGAAATATTATGTAAACCAAAATAAACTTAGGCTATACGGCGCCGCGCTTAGCGATGGCGCAGAGAATATACGCAATATAGACATGAGTCAGATAGCCGTTGCAATCGGCAGTGAAGGCAGAGGACTGACCAAAGAACTGCTAGAAATATGCGACGGACAGCTAATTATTCCGATGCGTCCGGACTGCGAATCCCTGAACGCCGCTGTGGCGGCATCTATTGTTATGTGGGAAATGTCCAGATAAAGATAAAGGGGAAGTTTTCTTGTCAACACTTAAATATTGGGTGTGGCTTTCAGCATTAACAGGACTGAAACCGAGAAAGCGGTACGAGCTTTTAAGCACCTTTGGTGACCCCGAAAAAGTATATTTTGCGGACGAAAGGCTTTTGCGAGAAAGCCTTAATCTCAGCGACGCGGAGCGTGCTCTAGTAATGAACAAGAGCCTTGAGCGGGCAACGGAAATTCTTGAAAAATGTCACGAGGATAACACCACTGTGATAAGTTTTCAGGATGTTTTTTATCCGCAGAGGCTTAAAAATATCTACGACCCGCCCGTGACGCTTTATGTCAAAGGCAGGCTTCCAGTGATGGACGAGCAAGTTGCTATAGGAGTTGTGGGAACACGAAAAGCTACACCCTATGGCATCAAGATGGCGCGGAAGATGGGCTATGAGCTCACTAAAAGCGGTGGACTCGTCGTTACAGGGCTTGCTGAAGGAATCGATAGCGCCTCTGCAGAGGGTGCCCTGCGCGCAGGAGGTGCCTGTGTGGGAGTGTTGGGCTGCGCCATTGACGATATCTTTCCCAAGTGGAACGATGTGCTGTACGGCGATGTCGCTTTGGCTGGCGCTCTTGTCAGCGAATACCCGCCGGGAGATGCTATTAGCAGAAAGAATTTCCCCGAAAGAAACCGCATAATCAGCGGATTATCCCTTGGAATAACTGTTATCGAAGCACCCTTTAGAAGCGGCGCGTTGATAACAGCCTCGCTTGCGCTTGAGCAAGGACGAGAGGTTTTTGCTATTCCGGGAAATGCAGACGCACCGAACTGCTTCGGCTCGAACGAGCTGATTCGCGACGGAGCTCAGCTGGTTACAAAGGGATGGGACGTTCTGGCTGATTTTGTTCAGCAGTTTCCGGATAAGCTCGCAGAGCTTGACCCGCAGAAAACAGCGGCTTTTAACCACGAGGAACAGGAAAAGGTGAGCTTTTATGAAGCTCATCGAAAGGAAGAAACCAGAACGATTGCCGCCGAAACCGGCAAAGGCTTCGCGAAGCTCAGGGTTAAAACGGATAGAAAAAGGATTGACAACCATAAAAAGCGGGAATATATTGATTTGCAAGAACAGCTTTCTGGACTTTCGGAACGCCAACTTAAAATCGTTTCTGTTATGGACGAAAAGTCCAAACATATTGACGATATCAATGAGCTGACAGGACTTTCCACGCCGGAAGTGTTTTCCGAGCTTACAATTCTGCAGATAAAGGGTTTTGTGTCTCAGGAAAACGGAAAGCGATTTACTTTGAATATTGCAAAGCGCTGAGTAATAAAGCGTTATAAATATTGATTATATTATGAATTGAGGTCATTTATGGCAAAATCGAAGACGGATTTGGTTATTGTCGAGTCGCCTGCAAAGGCGAGAACAATAGAAAAATACCTTGGACCGAATTATCATGTTGTTGCCTCCATGGGACATTTGCGGGATCTGCCAAAGAGTACCATGGGTGTTGATATAGAAAACGGATTTGAACCAGATTATCAGCCTGTTAAGGCACGCGAAGACGTTATCGCGGACCTTAAAAAGCGTGCAATTGCCGCCGACATCGTCTATCTCGCAACCGACCCTGACCGCGAGGGCGAGGCAATCTCTTGGCATCTTAAAGAGCTTTTGGAACTGCCTGACGAAAAGGCAAAGCGTGTTACTTTCAACGAAATTACAAAAAAAGTTGTCAGCGAGAGCATTCAAGCTCCGCGTGATATTGATAAAGACTTGGTTGACGCACAGCAGGCAAGACGTATTCTTGACCGAATTGTCGGATACAAGCTTAGCCCCCTGCTTTGGCGCAAGGTGCGTAGAGGGCTTTCCGCAGGCCGTGTGCAGTCAGTTGCGACGCGCATGGTGGCTGACAGAGAAAATGAGATTCGAGCTTTTACCTCCGAGGAATACTGGAATTTAGACGTTACGCTTGCCCGTACGGAAAAGGTGGGCAGCTTTGTTGCACGTTTCCACGGCACGGAGGCAAAAAAAGTTGAGCTTAACAGTGAGGAAGAGGTTAATAAGGTCGTAAAAGCGATTTCTGAGGATGAATTTTATATCAAGACTGTCAAGCGCGGCGAAAAGCAGCGCTCACCCTCGCCTCCGTTTATAACCTCCACGCTTCAGCAGGAGGCTTCCCGCCGTTTGGGAATGACGCCCAAGCGCACAATGTCGATTGCACAGCAGCTTTATGAAGGTGTTGACATTACGGGAGAGGGCACTGTCGGTCTTATTACTTACATGAGAACCGACTCACTGCGCCTTTCGGAGGACGCAACAAGTGCGGCAAAAACCTTTATAATGAGCCATTACGGACCTGAATACTATCCCGAAAAGACCCGCGTTTACAAAACAAAGGCCGGAGCTCAGGACGCGCATGAAGCCATCCGTCCCAGCAATGTCGAGCTGACACCGGAGCTTATCAAAAAAGACCTTTCAGCCGACCAATACAGGCTTTACCGCCTTATTTGGGGGCGCTTTACGGCTTGCCAGATGGCAAACGCACTATATGACAGTGTCACGATTGACGCTGTTTCCGCTGGCTACCTTTTCCGTGCCAACAATTCAGAGCTGAAGTTTGCGGGCTATACTGCCGTTTATGAAGAAGCTAAGGACGACGAATCGAGCGAAAAAGAAAAGCCGCTTCCCGACCTGCGCGAGGGCGAGAAGGTTTCGCTTACAAAGACCGATAAAGAACAGCAGTTCACACAGCCACCCTCCCGTTATACTGAGGCGACGCTTATCCGCGCGATGGAAGAAAAGGGAATAGGCAGACCGAGTACCTATGCGCCAACAATCAGCACCATCACAAGTCGCGAATACGTGGTTAAAGAAGGAAAATATCTTCGTCCAACAATATTGGGCGAAGTCGTCACTGACCTTATGGCAGAGCGCTTCCCAGATATAGTCGACCTCAAGTTTACCGCCCGTATGGAAGAGACGCTGGATAACGTCGAGGAAGGCAAGCGCTTCTGGAAAGACGTTTTGTCCGAATTCTACGGAGATTTTGATAATGAGCTTCAGGAGGC
>CAZLLK010000074.1:0-2083 GCA_964560435.1 uncultured Oscillospiraceae bacterium | reverse complement strand
CAAGGGGAATTCATGTGCGTCTTATCGAGATGAAACCTCAAAAAATGACGCCTGCTCACCATTCAAGCGATTTTGCGGAGCTGGTGTGTTCAAATTCTCTTCGCAGTGATGAGCTTGCAAATGCTGTTGGACTTCTCAAAGAGGAGCTACGGCAGCTTGGATCCCTCATTATGGAGTGTGCGGACGCAACGCGTGTCGCCGCCGGAGGCGCCCTTGCTGTTGACCGTGAGGGCTTTTCCACGATGGTAACCGCGAAAATAAAGAACCATCCGAACATCGAGATTTTGTACGAGGAAGCGCTTTCGATACCGGACGGTGAAGTCATAATGGCGACTGGCCCGCTAACAAGCGACGCGATGGCTGAAAAAATCGCCGAAAAATGCTCCGAAGTCGGATTTCTGAATTTCTATGATGCGGCCGCTCCGATTGTGACGCTTGAGAGCATTGATATGGATAGCGCGTTTTATGCCTCTCGCTACGACAAGGGAACGGCGGACTATATTAACTGTCCAATGACGAGGGGAGAATATCTTGCGTTCTGGACGGAGCTGTGCAATGCGCAGGAAGCTCAAATACACGGCTTTGATGACGGCGGAGTTTTTGAAGGCTGTATGCCTGTCGAGGTTATGGCAAGGCGAGGAGAGGACACTTTGCGCTTTGGACCGCTGAAGCCCGTGGGACTAGTAGATCCGAGAAGCGGTAGGGAAAACTATGCAGTCGTCCAACTCAGGCGCGACAATGCCATCGGAACAATTTACAATATTGTTGGATTCCAGACACATCTGACGTTTTCCGAACAGAAGCGCGTGTTTTCAATGATTCCTGCGCTGAAAAATGCAGAGTTTGTTCGATTTGGCGTCATGCACCGCAACACATATCTCAATTCACCGAAGCTTTTGGACAGGTACTATCGGCTTAAAACCGAGCCACGCATTAGCTTTGCGGGACAGATTACGGGCGTTGAGGGCTATGTGGAGTCATGCGCTTCCGGTATGTGCGTGGGACTTGAAACAGCCGCACGTTTGCTTGAAAAGCCTCCGATAAACTTTCCAAGAGAAACGGCGATAGGCGCTCTGGCACTGTATGTCTCCGACAATTCCGTCGGGAATTTTCAACCCATGAACGTGAACTTTGGAATAATTGAGCCTTTGGGCAAGAAGATAAAAGGTAAGCGGAATAAAAACGCCGAAATTTCGGCACGGGCACTTAAAATAATTAAGAATTATTCCACTGAGGCAGAAGTTTGAAAGATTTCAAACTAATTCAAACGTGCCATTTGCTCGTCGAAGAATCGGCAATCGCAAATGATGCACAAAATGACAATTCTTCTTTGAGGTCATTTTGTGCCTTGAGCGTAGCGAAAGGAATGGTCATTTTATGAGGATAATCGTAGACGCTATGGGCGGGGACAATGCCCCTGCCGAAATCGTTAAGGGTGCGGTCGAAGCAATCAGAGAGTTTGGAATATCAATTACTCTTGTGGGCAGGGAAGCCGATATTCGTACCTGCCTTAAAAACGAGCGCGCAATGGACTTGAGCGAAAAAATAAGCATAGTTAATGCTACTGAAGTAGTAAATATGGAAGATGACCCAACAACAGTTCTTCGCACAAAAAAAGACTCATCAATGTCCGTCGCACTAAAGCTTTTAAAGGACGGGGAAGGCGATGCGTGCATTTCCGCGGGCAGCACTGGCGCACTTTTGACGGGCGCAACACTCATAGTCAAGAGAGTTAACGGAATTAGAAGAGCAGCGCTTGCTCCGGTTCTTCCGAACGGCGGCAGGGGCGTTATGCTCATTGACTGCGGTGCAAATGTCGACTGCACACCGGAATATCTTTTACAGTTCGCGTTTATGGGGTCGTTTTATGCAAAGAATATCTTGGGCTGCACTATTCCTCGCGTCGGACTTTTAAACGTCGGCACAGAGGAGACAAAGGGCACAGACCTGCAAACCGAGACTTATACGCTTCTAAAAGCGGCAGGAGAAACCGGGAATATTAACTTTATCGGTAATGTCGAAGCAAGGGAGGTCTTTTTCAACACAGTAGACGTCGTGGTGACGGATGGCTTTTCCGGCAACA
>CAZLLK010000073.1:0-13223 GCA_964560435.1 uncultured Oscillospiraceae bacterium | reverse complement strand
ATTTGGACTGTAACCTTGTCGCCCGGAAGAATGCGGATGAAATTCATCCTCAGTTTTCCGGATATATGAGCTAAAATCGTGTGTCCGTTTCCGATATCAACCTGAAACATCGTATTGGGCAGAGCTTCGATTACTGTGCCCTCAAACTCAATAACATCATCTTTTGACAAACTGTCTTCCCTCCTCGGTCATGCCGGCCTCGCTGCGAAATTTCGCAAGCTCTTTTCGGATTGCACTGTCTGTTGTTTTGCCGGCGTTAAGCGCGTCGGCAAGCTCCGGATATCCCATTTTACCTAAGCATAAATGCTTAAGGCTTTTCCTTTTGGGGTTTGTGAGCTTTCTCGTCTTTCCATCAACAAGCCATGCAAAGCTGCCGTCTAAATTCAAAACGACATATTCTCTGCCTTTATCGTGACCGGCAAGAGAGAAAACGATGTCGGGCGACCTTGCGGTCTCCATTATAGATCCTCCGCCATGGTCAGAATCACCGGCTCACCGTCGGTAATGAGAACGGTGTTCTCATAGTGAGCGGATAAACTGCCATCGACCGTGACTACTGTCCAGTCATTATCAAGAACACGGACAGCCGCACCGCCCATATTAACCATGGGTTCAATTGCGATTGTCATACCCCTGACAAGACGAGGTCCATGTCCGGGCTCTCCGAAATTTGGAACCTCGGGCGCCTCGTGTAGATTCTTTCCGATACCGTGCCCAACGTATTCGCGAACAAGCGTATAGCCGAAACTCTCAACATACTCTTGAATAGCGTGCGAAATATCGGATATGCGGTTTCCCTCACGTGCAAACTTGAGTCCCACGAAAAAGCTTTGCCTTGTAACTTCAATAAGGCGTTTCGCTTCTTCCGAAACCTTGCCTGCCATAAAGGTTCCGCAGCAGTCACCGTGGAAACCTCCGATATAAGCGCCGACGTCGATGCTGACAATATCGCCCTCATTTACTCTGCGCTTGCCGGGGATGCCATGGATAACTTCATCGTTCACCGAAATACACGCGCTGGCGGGAAATCCGCCGTATCCCAAAAAGGACGGCGCAGCACCGGATTTTTTGATGAACTTATAAATTTCTTTGTCGATTTCTTGGGTTGTAACGCCCGGAGTCACCATCTCCCGTCCAATTGAACGGGCTGCCGCGGTAATTTTCCCCGAGGTTCGCATGAGCTCTATTTCCCGAGGGCATTTTATGGTTATAGTACTCATAGCCCTAGAGCCTTTATAACAGCTTTGGTTGTATCTTCGACTGAGACCTGATTGTCGACGGACTTCAGAATGCCTCTGCTGGCATAGTAGTCCTTGAGCGGCTCAGTCTCGCTGTGGTAAACATTAAGTCTGTCCTTAACGGTATCAGGTGCGTCATCCTTACGGATTGTCAGTTTCCCGCCACAGTTATCGCATACGCCTTCAGCTTTCGGAGGGATACTAACAACGTGATAGGTTGCTCCGCATTCTTTACATACACGGCGTCCGGCCATACGTTCGACTATTGTTTCATCGGAAATCTCAATTGAGAGTGCCGCGTCGAAATCGATGCCCGCATCCTCAAGAGCCTTAGCCTGAGGAATCGTTCTTGGCATGCCGTCCAAAATGTACCCGTTATTGCAGTCATTTTCCGCTATCCGTTCCTTGACGATGCCGATTACGACATCGTCAGGAACAAGCTTTCCGCTTTCAACATATTCCTTTGCCTTGAGTCCAACGGCTGTGCCGTTTTTCATCGCCGCACGAAGAATATGGCCTGTTGAAATTGTAGGGATATTGCACATACGGCTGAGAATTTCGGCCTGTGTGCCCTTTCCCGCGCCGGGTGCGCCTAAAAGAATTAGCTTCATTTCAGTACCCCTCCTGATATTAATCAAGGAAGCCCTTGTAGTTGCGCATAATCATCTGTGACTCAAGCGCTCTTACGGTTTCAAGAGCAACACCGATAACGATTATGATCGATGTGCCTCCAAGAGCAATTCCGCTATTCGCGGCAGACTCACTGCAAGCTGCAATTATAACAGGCGTTACAGCGACTATGCCGAGATATATAGCTCCAAACAGCGTAATTTTGTTGAGAGATTTCTGAATATATTCGCTTGTCGGCTTTCCGGGACGGAACCCGGGGATAAACCCGCCGTTCTTCTTCAGATTGTTTGCAATCTCCACAGGGTTGAACTGAATTGTGGAATAGAAATATGCAAAGAAAATGATAAGCAGGAAATAACAAATTGCGTATAACGGCGATGTTGTACCAGTTACATCAAGGAATACTTTCCAAAATCCATTATCGGGCTTAGGAAAGAACGCTGCAATGGTGGGAATAAGCGTTGCGATTGACTGTGCAAAGATTATAGGCAGAACACCGGACATATTAACCTTCATAGGCAAATGTGTGCTCTGTCCGCCGTACATCTTGCGTCCGACAACGCGCTTTGAATACTGAACCGGTATTCTCCGCTCCGCATTTGTTACAAAAATGATTAGAACTACGATGGCCAACGCACCGAGCAAAAGCAGTATCAAAGCAAGAACAGAAATTGCGCCTGTAGATACGTTGACAAACAGTGTTTTGATTCCGCTGGGGAAGCGAGCAACGATACTTGCAAAAAGGATGATGGAAATACCATTTCCGATGCCGAATTCGCTGATTTGCTCACCTAGCCACATGATAAGTGCGGAGCCTGCAGTAAATGTGAGGATAATTACGATAGCTTCCCATAAGCCTGTGGAAGACAGCAGGGGGTTCTCGCCAACACTATTATTTTTGAGGAGCACATAGTAAGCAAAACCCTGAAGAAGTCCGATAACAACGGTTGAATAGCGGGTGATGCTTGCAAGCTTCTTCTGACCTTCTTCGCCGCCTTCTTTTTGCAAACGCTCAAGAGCGGGGATGGCGATGGTCAGCAGTTGAATGATAATTGATGCGTTAATATATGGCTGAATGGAAAGTGCAAAAATCGTCGCTTTGGAAAAGGCGCCACCGGACATCATGTTGAAAACGCCCAGTGCAGTATCCTTTAGTCCATCAAAGTATTTTCCCAGTGACTCAATGTTAACATAAGGAACCGGGACTGCGTTACCGAGACGATAAAGCAATACTATGAATAGTGTAAAAAGGATTTTTTTGCGGAGGTCTTCGATTTTCCATGCGTTACGAAATGTTTCGAGCACTTAAACCACCTCCGCCTTCCCGCCTGCGGATTCGATTTTCTGCTTCGCAGATTCGGAGAAAGCGGTTGCCTGTACGGTCAGCTTCTTGGTGATTTCGCCGTTTCCAAGAAGTTTTAAGCCGTACTCACATTTGGACAAAACTCCGGAAGCAAGCAGTTTTTCAGCGGTGATTACATCACCGTCTTCAAACTTATTGAGAGCGGAAACATTGATTGCTGTGAGAGGCTTTGCGAAAATATTGTTGAAGCCACGCTTGGGGATACGACGTGCCAAAGGCATCTGTCCGCCCTCAAAGCCTACTCTAACGCCGCCGCCGCTACGGGAATTCTGTCCCTTTTGTCCGCGGCCTGCAGTCTTTCCTTTACCTGAACCGTTGCCTCTTCCCTTGCGCTTAGATGCATGGGTGGAGCCTGCAACCGGTGAAAGTTCACTAAGTTTCATGCCTGCACCTCCTTATTCTTCTGTTACCTTCAGAAGATAACTAATCTGAGCTATCTTACCTCTGGTCTGGGGGTTATCGGGCTGCACGGTCTTATTGCCGATCTTATGCAGTCCAAGAGAGTTGGCAGTGGCGATGTGCTTTTCCATTCTGCCGTTTAAGCTCTTAACCAGCTCAATCTTAAGATTAGCCATTGCTGCGCCCTCCTATCCTTTAATTTCTTTTACGGTTTTGCCCCTGACGGCCGCGACCTGCTCCGCATCACGGAGACTACGCAGACCAACCATTGTGGCCGCAACCACGTTTTGGGGGTTGTTTGAACGCAGACATTTCGTACGGATGTCCTTAATTCCGGCAGCTTCAACAACTGCACGAACAGCGCCGCCGGCGATAACGCCGGTACCGGGAGCTGCGGGCTTAAGAAGAACTCTGCCTGCTCCGAATTCGCCGATTGCTTCGTGGGGAATCGTGCCATCAGAAAGCGTTATTTTAACGATGTTTTTCTTAGCATCGTCAATTCCCTTGCGAATCGCTTCGGATACTTCGCCTGCTTTACCAAGTCCGTATCCTACGCGACCTTTTCCGTCACCAACAACGCAGAGAGCCGAGAACTTGAATATACGGCCGCCCTTAACTGTTTTGGAAACACGGTTGAGGGAAACAACTTTTTCGGTAAACTCTGAAGGTTCCTCGGAACGTCTGTTGTCTCTATTGTTACTGTAAGCCATTTTGTTTCCTCCTCCCGATTAAAAGTTCAGACCGCCCTCGCGGGCTCCGTCTGCCAATGCTTTGACGCGACCGTGGTAAATGTTACCGCCTCTGTCAAAACGAACGTCTACTATTCCCTTAACCTTTGCGCGCTCTGCAAGAAGCTTGCCAACTTTTGTAGCGGCTTCGCAGTTGCTGCCCATGCCCTCAAAGTCCTTTTCGACTGATGAGGCACTTACCAGGGTTACGCCGTTTACGTCGTCAATAATCTGAGCGTAAATGTTGGCGTTACTTCTGAAAACATTAAGTCTGGGGGTTTCGGGCGTGCCGGAAATCTTAGCACGTACTCTCTTGTGGCGCTTTAAGCGCGCAGCTCTTGTATCAGGTCTTTTTACCATTTAGGCACACCTCCTTCTATTTCTTAGCTCCGGTCTTGCCTTCTTTGTGGCGAACCACTTCGTTAGCATACCGGATGCCCTTGCCCTTGTAAGGCTCAGGCGGTCTTTTACTACGCACATCAGCCGCAAATTGACCAACCTTCTGTTTGTCAATACCGTTGATAATAATGGTGTTCGGGTTAGGAACGTCGATTGTAATTTCAGCAGTGTCCTCAACAATGACCTGATGGCTGAAGCCAATATTCATTACGAGTTTGTTGCCGTCTTTATTAACCTTGTAACCGACACCCTGAACAGACAATTCTCTCTTAAAGCCAGACGTAACACCCTCAACCATGTTGGAGATGAGTGTTCTTGTTAGTCCGTGCAGAGAACGGCTTTCCTTGTTGTCATTGGGACGCACAACTGTCAAAACACCCTCGTTGAGTTCGATTTTCATGATAGGTGCAAAAGTGCGTTCAAGTGTTCCCTTCGGTCCTTTTACGGTGACGTGATTATTTTCGTCAATTGTAATTTCCACTCCAGCGGGAACGGTAATGGGATTTCTTCCTATTCTTGACATTTCATATACCCCCTTACCATACAAACGCCAAGACTTCACCACCGACATTAGCCTTACGTGCAGCCTTGTCAGTCATGATGCCTTTGGAGGTGGAGATGATTGCAATGCCCAAGCCCTTAAGAACATAGGGAAGTTCATCGGCGCCAGCGTAAACGCGCAGACCGGGCTTTGAAACTCGGCGAAGACCCTGGATGGCCTTTTCCTTGCCGGGCAGATACTTGAGTGTGATGCGGATGATTCCCTGTCCGCCGTCTTCAATGAGCTGGAAGCTCTTGATATAGCCTTCGTCCAAAAGAATGTTCGTAATTGCCTTTTTCATGTTTGAAGCGGGAACATCGACAGTGTCGTGTTTTGCGCTTCCTGCGTTGCGGATACGTGTTAATAAATCCGCGATAGGATCGGTAATTTGCATACTTAATTTCCTCCTTGTTAGAGTTACAGCCGAAATTTTCGTGCTGTTCTGGCGACGAGGTTCCGAGCCAATGCATGATTGCCCCCGGCCTTTCGTCATCCAATTGTTTATTTTCAGCAGATTTCTCTGCCTCAAACCGTGTAGTGCCAGAACATTTAGCATTGGTAAATGTTCTTTGCTCTTGAATCCTATTATTTCTAACAAATTCAAGAATGTTCAGGGCGTTTCTAAACAAGCGTTTTAAAACGCCCTGTATTACGTTCGTCTTGCAGGTTCAGAAAATATTCGTCATGCTCTCTCGAGCTGACTCCTATTCCCGACTGCACCGACTTCGCCGGAAAAATCGTCTTTAGTTCAAATCGAGGCGGCGCCGCTGTATAAAGATACAGCAAGCCGACGAGATGACGCATTAAGCGGTTTTACCAAGAAGCCTTTCTGACGCCCGGGATTTGACCCTTATGAGCCAACTCACGGAAGCAGATACGGCAAACGCCGTAGTCACGCAGATAAGCGTGGGGACGACCACAGATCTTGCAGCGGTTATACTGTCTCGAGGAGAACTTTGCCGGAGCAGCCTGCTTGATTTTCATTGATTTCTTAGCCATGCTTTATCCTCCTAAGCTTTTGCAAAAGGAGCGCCCATAAGTGAAAGCAGCTCTTTTGCTTCTTCATCGGTAGCCGCAGTGGTGCAGATTGCAATGTTCATACCACGCAGTTTTTCGATCTTGTCGTAGTCGATTTCGGGGAAAATGATCTGCTCTTTCAAACCGAGGCTGAAGTTGCCACGTCCGTCAAAAGCATCACCGTTGATTCCGTGGAAGTCACGGACACGGGGAAGAGCAACGTTGAACAGTCTGTCGAGGAATTCCCACATTCTGTCCGCTCTAAGTGTAACCTTGACACCGACATTCTGGCCTTGACGAAGCTTAAAGTTTGCAACGCTCTTGCGAGCAACTGTTGCAACTGCTTTCTGTCCGGCAATCGCTGATATGTCTTTGATAACAGCATCCAGAGCCTTCTGGTTGTCTTTGCAGTCGCCTGCGCCGACGCTGATAACTATTTTTTCGATCTTGGGGATCTGCATTGCGCTCTTGTAGTTGTACTTCTTCATAAGAGCCGGAGCGACTTCCTCAAGATATTTGGTTTTAAGTCTTGGCATTTAAAAGTCTCTCCTTTCTTATATAATTTCGCCGCACTTCTTGCAGACGCGTTCTTTAGTTCCGTCTTTAAGAATCTTGTGAGCTTCACGGGTGGGCACTCCGCACTTGGGGCAAATGCGCATAACCTTTGAAGAATAGATGGGGGTTTCCTTTTTGATGATTCCGCCTTCTTCGCCGGGTTTGCGGGGCTTAAGATGACGCTTCGCGACATTTACGCCCTCAACAATGACCTTGCCATTTTTGGGATCAGCGGAGACAACTCTACCTTCTTTTCCCTTATCCTTACCGGACAGAACAATGACTTTATCGTCTTTTTTAATGTTCATTTCTTGCCCTCCTATATAACTTCGGGAGCCAGAGAAAGGATCTTCATGAAATCCTTGTCACGAAGCTCACGGGCAACCGGTCCAAAAATACGGGTACCTTTGGGGTTCTTGTCATCCTTGATGAGAACTGCGGCGTTTTCGTCAAAGCGAACATAGGTGCCGTCTGCACGACGAACTCCCTTTGCGCTTCGAACGATTACTGCCTTCACGACATCACCCTTTTTTACGGTGCTGCCGGGCTGCGTCTTGCGAACGGACGCAACTATGACATCGCCGATATTGCCATATTTGCGCTTACTTCCGCCAAGAACGCGGATGCACTTGATCTCTTTGGCGCCGGTATTGTCGGCCACCTTGAGAAATGTTTCCTGTTGTATCATTTCGCGGCCTCCTTACTTTGCCTTTTCTACTATTTCGACGAGACGCCATCTTTTGTCCTTGGACAGCGGACGTGTCTCCATTACTTTGACTCTGTCGCCGGTCTTGCACTCGTTGTTTTCATCGTGAGCTTTCAGGCGATAAGTTTGCTTGATGATCTTCTTGTACAGAGGATGCGCAACGCGATCCTCAACAATGACAACTATGGTCTTGTCCATCTTGTCGGACACTACCTTGCCGATGCGGGTTTTGCGGGAAGATGTTCTAACTTCACTCATTCTCGTTTTCCTCCTCACTGCTCGAGTTGTTTCTGGCGAATAACTGTCTTGACTCGGGCAATGTCACGGCGTACGGCAGAAATTTTAACCGGGTTGTCAAGATGGTTCGTAGCGTGCTGCATACGGAGTGTAAACAAATCCTTTTTCAGCTGCAAAAGCTTGTTTTCAAGCTCCGGAGCAGACATTTCGCGTATCTCATTTGCCTTCATCTTATTCACCACCTGTCTCGGAATCAGCAACTGCGTCGCGAACAACAAACTTTGTCTTGCAAGGAAGCTTGTGGCTTGCAAGACGCATTGCCTCGCGGGCTGTTTCTTCGGGAACACCGGCAATTTCAAACAGAACACGGCCGGGTTTTACAACTGCTACCCAATACTCTGGTGAACCTTTACCGGAACCCATTCGGGTTTCAGCAGGCTTCTCGGTTACGGGCTTATCGGGGAATATTTTAATCCAAACTTTACCGCCACGCTTAGTATAACGGGTCATAGCAATACGTGCTGCCTCAATCTGGTTTGATTTGATCCAGCAGGGCTCAGTAGCCATTAGACCGAAATCGCCGTAAGCAACAAAGTTGCCTCTGGTGGCCTTGCCCTTCATACGACCGCGGTGTACTCTGCGGTATTTTACTCTCTTAGGCAGAAGCATTACGCATTGCCTCCTTCCTTAGGGGTGCCGGCTGCAGGAGCTGCAGGAGCTGCCGGTGCTGCCGGGCCGCGGTTATAGCCGCCCTGAGGTCCACGGTTGTAGCCGCCTTGGGTTCCCTGACCACCACGGTTGTAGCCGCCCTGGCCGCCGCCTTGAGTTCCCTGACCGCCACGATTGTAGCCGCCCTGGCCGCCCTGGCCACCACGGTAATTGTTGTTTCTGTTATCGCCGAAAGATTTCTTGCGCTCGCCACGGTTATGGTCATCCTTACGGGTCATATCCATTACGCGGGGAGTGCTGCGAAGTGTTTGGCTGAGGATTTCACCCTTGTAAATCCAAACCTTTACGCCGCATCGGCCATAGGTTGTTGCGGCCTCCGCAAAACCATAGTCGATGTCTGCGCGAAGAGTCTGAAGAGGAATGGTGCCCTCGTGATAGCACTCGCTACGTGCGATTTCTGCGCCACCCAAACGACCGGAGCACATAACCTTGATGCCCTTGACGCCCATTTTCATAGCGCGTCCCATGGAGTTTTTCATTGCACGGCGATGGCTAATACGCTTCTCAAGCTGAGCTGCGATGCTTTCGGCAACGAGCTGTGCATCGGTATCGGGTGTGCGGACTTCTACGATTGAAAGAGCAACGGGCTTGCCGATCATCTTTTCAACAACAAGTCTGAGACGCTCAATTTCGGTGCCACCTTTTCCGATTACTACGCCGGGGCGTGAGCAGTGGATGAAGATGCGAACCTTGGAGCTGTCACGCTCGATTTCGATCTTAGGGACGCCTGCGGAATACAGGGTCTCTTTCAGATACTTACGAATTTTGTAGCCCTCTACGATGAGATCGCCGACCTTATCGTTTCTTGCGTACCATCTGGAATCCCAGTCCATGATAACGCCGACGCGAAAACCGTGAGGATTAACTTTCTGTCCCATACTCTGCCTCCTCCCTAATTTTTCTCAGCCACTACTATTGTAATGTGGCTGGTTCTCTTGTTGATTCTGTACATACGACCCTGAGCTCTTGGCATGCCTCTCTTGAGGATGGGTCCGGGGTTAGCGAAAGTTTCGCTAACATAGAGCTTATCGGGATCCATGTTGAAATTGTTTTCTGCGTTTGCCACGGCGCTCTTTAGAACCTTAATCATTAGCTCAGATGCTGCCTTGGGGGTATGCTGCATGAGAGCCGCTGCGGTCTTAACATCCTTGCCGCGAATAAGGTCGCAAACGATGCCGACCTTTCGGGGAGATATGCGGGCAAACTTGTGTTCTGCTCTTGCTTCCATTTTTCTCCTCCTTATCTTCCGGTCTTGGAGCCGGCATGACCGCGGAAAGTGCGGGTGGGCGCGAACTCGCCCAGCTTGTGTCCAACCATATCCTCGGTTATATAAACGGGAACGTGGCGGCGACCATCATGAACGGCAATTGTATGACCAACGAAAGTCGGGAAAATTGTTGTGGCGCGGCTCCAGGTCTTAAGAACTTTTTTCTCGCCAGCCTTATTCATATCGTCGACCCTTTTAAGCAGCGCGGGAGCGGCAAAGGGGCCTTTTTTTACACTTCTGCTCATTTAATTATTCCCTCCTTACTTCTCGTTGCGACGCTTGACTATGAACTTATTACTCTTGTTCTTAGTCTTGCGCGTCTTGTATCCGAGGGTAGGCTTACCCCAAGGAGTGACAGGTCCGGAACGACCGATCGGGCTCTTGCCTTCACCACCGCCGTGGGGGTGATCGCAGGGGTTCATGACGCTACCGCGAACGGTCGGGCGCCAGCCCATGTGACGTTTACGTCCGGCCTTACCGATGTGAATGTTTGCGTGATCGACATTTCCGACCTGACCGATAGTTGCGATGCAGTTTATACGAACCTTACGGTATTCACCGGAGGGCAGACGAACTGTAGCAACTTCGCCTTCTTTAGCCATAAGCTGAGCCGCAACACCAGCAGAGCGAACAAGCTGTGCGCCCTTTCCGGGATAAAGCTCAATGTTGTGGATAATTGTACCAACGGGAATGTTGGCAATCGGCAATGTGTTGCCGGGCTTGATGTCGGCGCTTGCGGATGAAACAACCTTGTCGCCAGCCTTCAGGCCAACAGGAGCAAGGATGTAACGACGCTCGCCGTCTTCGTACTCGATAAGCGCAATGTGTGCGCTGCGGTTAGGGTCGTACTCGAGGCGAAGTACCTTGCCGGGCATATCGAGCTTGTTGCGCTTAAAGTCGATAATACGGTACTTTTTCTTGTTGCCGCCGCCCTGATGGCGAACGGTGATGCGACCGTTGTTATTACGACCCGCGTTGTTCTTTAAAACCTCTACAAGGGACTTTTCGGGTGTTGCGTGTTTATCAACTCCATCGAATCCCGAGACCGTCATATGTCTTCTGGACGGTGTAGTAGGTCTATAAGTTTTAATGGACATATCTCATTTCCTCCCTTACACCATACCCTCGAAGATTTCGATGTTCTTGGACTTTGCGCTGAGCTTTACAACTGCCTTTTTCCAATCGGAAGTATAGCCCGGACGCTTTGCGCCAACGCGCTTTTCCTTACCGGGAACGATAGTTGTTGTTACTCTGATGACCTTGACGTCGAAAATCTCTTCGATAGCTTTTTTGATCTCGATCTTGTTAGCATCCTTCGCCACTTCAAAAACGTACTTTTTGATGTCGAGGTCCTCCATGGACTGCTCGGTGATGATGGGACGCTTGATGATGTCGTATGCTGTTCTCATCATGCGAACACCTCCTCGATTTTCTCAAGCGCAGCCTTGTCAACAACAATCTTTCCGGCATTCAAAATGTCATATGGGGAAATGATGGTAGCAATTGTTGTCTTAACGCCGGGAATGTTTCTTGCGCTCTTAATAACAGGCTCGTTGACTTCTTTTGTGATAACAAGAGCCTTTCCTGTAACATTGATTTTCCCAAGGAAGCCCACAAATGTCTTGGTTTTGATTTCAGCAACCTTAAGATCATCTATAACAATGATTTCGCCTTCCGCCGCTTTGGAGGAAAGTGCGCTCTTAAGAGCAATTCTCTTTACCTTTTTGTTAAGAGTGTAGCTGTAATCGCGGGGCTTGGGAGCAAACGCGACACCGCCGTGTCTCCAAACGGGTGAACCGGCGTGTCCTGCGCGGGCACGGCCTGTACCCTTCTGACGCCAGGGCTTCTTGGTTGTGCAGTCGACCTCACCCTTTGTGAGCGCGCTCTGCGTACCCTGACGGCAATTTGCGAGATGGTTCTTAACGGAGTCATGCAGAACTGATGCGTTGGGTTCTATTCCGAAGACGGATTCGGAGAGTTCGATCTCACCGACCTTATCGCCGGCCATGTTGTAAATTGGTGCTTTAGGCATTACATTCTCTCCTTTCCCTTATCTGTTTCTTGCGGAGGCCTTCTGCGGGTTGACTCTTGCGGAAGCCTTCTGCGGGTTGAGGCTGATGCCTGCAGCGGCACCCTTAGCCTTAACGTTCTTCACGGTGTTCTTGAGGTACACAATGCCGCCCTTGGGGCCGGGGATTGCGCCGCGAACAACGATCATGTTCAATTCGGGGTCGACCTTGACGACATCGAGGTTCTGAACAGTAACCTGCTCAACGCCCATGTGTCCAGCGCCGATTTTTCCCGGGAAGATTCTTGAAGGATCGGTACCCGAGCCCATAGAACCTGCATGACGGTGAACAGGTCCGCCGCCGTGGGTCATGGGAGTTCTGTGTGCGCCCCAACGTTTAATAACGCCGGCGTAACCTTTACCCTTGGAGATTCCGGTGACATCGACCTTGTCGCCCTCAGCAAAAACGCCTGCGGTAACTACATCGCCGACATTGAGAGCATCGCAGTCCTCAAAACGGAATTCCTTAAGATACTTTTTGAACGCAACACCTGCTTTTTCAAGGTGTCCCTTTTCAGGCTTCGTGAGCTTGCGCTCAAGCTGATCCTGATAGCCGAGCTGAACGGAAGTGTAACCTTCCTTGTCGGGGTTTTTCTTTTGGACAACGACGCATGGGCCCGCTTCAATAACGGTTACCGGAACGACCTTGCCCGCTTCATCGAAGATCTGCGTCATGCCGACCTTTTTGCCGATGATAGCTCTTTTCATGTTATTTCCTCCTTATAGGTTATTGGTCAGCTCGCATAATCGTCTCAACAGTGCTTACATTCCACGTTTTCGCTAGTGCGAAAGCTCCGACTTCTGCGCTGTTGCTCATCTCCCATCAAAACCCGCTTTGTTGGTCTTAACAAGCTCCCGACAGAGGCTGCTGACTTGACCCTGTCCGCATTACGCAAGTTGCGGACAAATGGGTTGCTTACTGTTTCTTACATGGTTTTCGACAGTTGATGTTGAAAACCCGCATTTCGCCGAGTCTTTTTGACTCAAGCTGTTTTTTCGAACTTCAAAACGAAACGTCGTGACTGCGGATTGTAATAAAAAAATCACACAGCCTTTTCGCGCAGGATTTTTTTGTCAGACCGAAGCCGCGAAGGCGATGGTATGGCGAAAAAAGACAAGCGAATTAGAGCTTCATTTCGATTTCAACACCTGCCGGCAACTCCAAAGACATAAGAGCCTCAACAGTTTTCTGTGTGGGGTTCATGATATCGATGAGGCGCATATGGGTGCGACGCTCGAACTGCTCACGGCTGTCCTTATATTTATGAACAGCGCGGAGGATGGTGATTAATTCTCTCTTCGTGGGAAGAGGAATGGGGCCGGAAACCTTAGCTTCTGTGCGCTTA
>CAZLLK010000072.1:0-13469 GCA_964560435.1 uncultured Oscillospiraceae bacterium | reverse complement strand
GATTATTCCAATCAAGGCTTCCGCGGAAGCTGTAAATGTGTGTGCGGCTCATCAGCTCCTTGGGCAGCGCTTTTTTAATACTTTTCAGAATCACCTGTGCATTGGTAGCGACGCTTGGATCACCCAACCCCACCGAATAGACAACAAGATTTTTCCCGTTAAGTTTATCTGCACTCTTCGCGATATGCTTTAAGCCGTTCAGCTTGCCGGCATATAAGCCCCCGCCGAAAACAAGCGTGTCGTATTTTTCAAAATCAAATTCCTTGATTCTGTCGAAATCGTAAACATCTGCATCGAGTTCTTGTGCAATATGCAGGGCGTATTGCTTAGTTGAGCCGTAGTTTGATTTGTATATAACTGCTGTTTTTGCCATAATAAGCACCTCTTTTATAGTTTTTAAAAAATTGGTTTCACTCCGTTTGCAGGGGAATAATAAAATGTGCTTTTTTCGTTTGTGATTTTGTTTCTTCAGTTCATGGTTATTGGAAAATATTAGCTGATACCGAATGTTTTCTGTTTATATTACCACATTCAAACGCACGATTCCATAGTTAAATGGATTTTGACCTGTTTTTTTAAAAGTATTCGATTTAAAAATCAAAAATCTCTTGAAATGGTTCCATATATGTGTTATTATTTGCTTTGCAACTGCAACTATTGTAGAGGGTTTCCCTCTTTTTCATTGAAAGGATTTTAAATTATGGAATTAGCTCTCACTATCGTTCAGCTCCTTACCTGCCTGTTTCTTATTTGCGTCGTTCTTCTCCAGTCAGGCAAGCGCTCCGGTCTTTCCGGTGCTATTTCCGGCGCTGCAGACACCTTTATGACACACTCAAAGGCTGTAACGCTTGATGCAAAGCTTGCAAAAATGACAAAGTGGGTCGGTCTTGCTTTTGTTCTCCTCACACTCGGACTCAACCTTGTGCACGCAGGCATTGCCAAATAATTTAAACACGAATAGTATAAAACAAATCAGCGGTGAAGTTCACCGCTGATTTTTTATTATTACCGAAAAATTGAATTACCCGCCAAAAATCGGCGTACAAATAAAAAACGAGCTGTTGCAAAACAGCCCGTTTTTATTATTAAGTTATCGCTCGTCAATCGGAACATAGTCCTGCTGCTCAAACGCCGCGCGATAAGCGGGACGGATGATTTTGTTGCAGGAAGCAACCTCTTCAATGCGGTGTGAGCACCAGCCTGCAATACGTGCAATCGCGAATAGCGGTGTGAAAAGATCCTCGGGGATTCCAAGCATCTGATAGACAAGACCTGAATACATATCAACATTCGCGCAGATGGGTACGCTGAGTTTTTTGCGATCCATGATTATCGGAATACCCAAACGCTCAACACTCTGCATAAGCTGGAACTGCTCGCCAAAGCCCTTTTTCTCTGCCAACTCTCCGGCATACTTTTTCAAGATCTCGGCTCTGGGGTCAGAAACCGTATAAACCGCATGACCTAGACCGTAAATTTTCTTTGAGCCGTCGCCCTCCGTGCCATCAACAAGCTTTTCAAGATAAGCCGTAAGCTCGTCATCGTCCTTGTAGTCGTGAACATTGTCGCAGATATATCTGAACATATCCATAACCTTTGCGTTGGCACCGCCGTGAAGCGGGCCCTTGAGGGAGTTTACTGCCGCCGATATTGCACTGTATGTATCCGTTCCAGTGGAGGACAGAACGCGGCAGGCAAAAGCAGAGTTATTACCGCCGCCGTGCTCAGCATGGAGAATCAGCATAAGGTCAAGCAAATGAGCTTCTTCCGGTGTATATGACTTGTCCTTGCGCAGCATACGCAAAAAGTTTTCGGAAACAGAAAGATTTTCTCTCGGCACATGGAGGTAAAGCGATTTGCCGTCGAAATGGTGTCGCTTTACAGCGTATGCGTTGGCAACGATGACCGGAAAACGTCCAATTAGCTCGATAGACTGGCGTACAAGGTTTTCAATAGAAATATCATCCGGGTTGTCGTCATATGAATAAAGTGCAAGCACGCTTCTTGAAAGCTTGTTCATAACATTCTTGCTTGGTGCCTTTAGAATCATATCCTCTGTAAAATTCGGAGGCAGCTTTCTGGCACGCGAAAGAATTGCGTCAAAATGTTCGAACTGTTCTTTGTTCGGGAGGCTGCCGATTAACAGCAGATACGCAACTTCCTCAAAGCCAAAAGTGCCCGCCTTTGTGTGCTCATTGATTATATCTTCAACATCGATTCCGCGATAATAGAGCTTACCGGGAATTGGGACTCGTCCAGCGTCCTGAATATAGTAGCCCTGAACACTGCCGACACGGGTAACGCCGGCCATAACGCCTGTTCCGTCTTCGTTTCTGAGCCCTCTTTTTATAATGTGGTTCTTGTACTGGTCATTATCAATTGTATACGCAGCGCGTATATCTCCGCACAAATCGGCTACATAACCTTTCAATACATCATTTGAAACATCCAAACATAGCCCCTCCTTTGTAATGAAATAAAATCCAATATCTTTCATTATACACACGAAAAAGCCAATATGCAAGTTGTATTTGTCGAATTATTCAAAATGCCACTATATCCAATTTCATTCGAGCTTTTTTTATGTATTTCTGCAATTACAATAATCATTCTTGCAAACATCTTGTCAATTTAACGATTTATTGTTATAATGTTTGTGTAAATCACAGCAAAGGTGAAGATTATGATTAAACTGTTTAATAGCGGATTTTATCTTAAAAACGGAGTGCCAGAGGAGTCATCCTCCGCGTCCGAGAATATTGCTGAAGCGCGCAAAAAAACCATTGCCTTTGGCATACTCGAAAAGCACAACCTATCAAAAGACATGGACAGCCTGAAGCTCAAGTTTGACAGTCTGATTTCCCACGACATTACCTATGTGGGTATCATTCAGACCGCCAAGGGCAGCGGGCTTTCAAGCTTTCCCGTTCCTTATGTCATGACCAATTGTCACAACAGCCTTTGCGCCGTTGGCGGCACTATAAACGAAGACGATCACGTCTTTGGGCTTTCCGCCGCAAAAAAATACGGTGGCATTTATGTCCCCGCGAACGTCGCAGTTATTCATCAGTACGCACGCGAAATGATGAGCGGCGGCGGGCGCATGATTCTGGGCAGCGACAGCCACACACGCTATGGTGCAATGGGCACTATGGGCATCGGCGAGGGCGGCCCCGAAATTGTAAAGCAGCTATTATCCAACACCTATGACGTTAATCGCCCCGATGTGGTGCTTGTTTACCTCACGGGCAAGCCGAACCACGGTGTCGGCCCGCACGACGTGGCAATTGCCCTTTGTGGTGCAGTTTACGACAACGGCTTTGTCAAAAACAAGGTTTTGGAATTTGTCGGCCCCGGAATTAAAAACCTGCCTATGGATTTCCGCATCGGCATCGACGTTATGACTACGGAAACCACCTGCCTCAGCTCCGTCTGGGCAACCGACAGTGCCGTGGAAGAATATTTTGCCGCTCATGGCAGATGCGATGACTACAAGGCTCTGGAGCCTCAGGACGGTGCTTACTACGATTCAATGATAGAAATTGACCTCTGCACAATAGAGCCGATGGCGGCACTCCCCTTCCATCCTTCTAAGGCGTTTTCCATCCGCGAGCTGCAAGAGAACGCTGGTGACATTCTGCGCCAGATTGAGCTAGATGCTGAAAAATCACTTTCTGGCAAGGTTAAGCTTTGCCTTACAGACAAGCTTGTTGACGGCAAAATCGTCGTCGATCAGGGCATTATTGCAGGCTGTGCAGGTGGAATGTATGACAACATTGCGGAGGCGGCAGCAATCCTTAACGGCTACTCCGTCGGAGACAATTACTTCTCCCTATCCGTCTATCCGCCCAGCATCCCCGTGAACCTTGAGCTTATCAAAAGCGGCGTTCAGCAGAGCCTTATGGAAAGCGGCGCACTTTTCAAGCCCTGCTTCTGTGGCCCCTGCTTCGGTGCGGGCGACGTTCCCTCGAACAACGCTCTCTCAATCCGCCACACGACAAGAAACTTCCCCAACCGCGAAGGCTCAAAGCCCTCCGATGGTCAGCTTTCTTCCGTCATGCTCATGGACGCGCGTTCAATTGCCGCAACTGCTCGAAACAAAGGCGTCCTAACTAGCGCTGCCGAGCTGGACTATAAAGAACCAAAAAGACAAAGCTACAGCTTTGATAAATCTGTTTACGAAAAGCGCGTATATTTCGGCTTCGGCAAGGCGGACTCACACGAAGAACTAAAAATGGGTCCGAACATCGCCGAGTGGCCGAAAATTCCCGCTCTCGCCGATAATGCGCTCATTAAGCTTGCCTGCGTTTTGCACGACCCCGTAACCACAACTGATGAGCTTATCCCCTCGGGCGAAACGTCGTCCTACCGCTCAAATCCGCTCAAGCTCGCCTCGTTCACGCTGTCCCGCCGCGACCCGAGTTATGTCGGTAAAGCAAAGGAAACGGCCGTATTGGAAGACGCGCGCGCGCAGGGTGATTACCCAGACGAGCTGCTCGCCGTTATGAAAAGGCTCAATCTGACGGCCGAAACGCTAAAAAGCACGACTGTTTCGAGCGCGATTTTCGCCAACAAGCCAGGTGACGGTTCCGCACGCGAACAGGCGGCGTCCTGCCAGCGTGTTCTTGGCGGCGGTGCGAACATCTGCTATGAGTTTGCCACAAAGCGTTACCGTTCAAATTGCATCAACTGGGGTATGCTGCCCTTCACGATTGACAAAAATGTGCTCTTTGACTATGAGGTCGGAGACTACATTTTCGTGTCCGACATTAGAAAAGCGGTTGAAACAGGCACCGAAAACATACCGGCAAAGGTTTTGACAAAGCACGGAAGTGCCGACATCACACTGCATCTATCCGGTCTTACAGCCGACGAAAAGGAAATCATTCTCTGCGGTTGCCTGATGAATTACTACGCCGCGCATAAATAAAGTTGTCCAACCCACACACCAATATTGAGGAGTATTCATATGTCAAAAATACCTATGAACACCATCGTCGAGATGGACGGCGACGAGATGACCCGCATTCTTTGGAAAATGATTAAGGACGAGCTTTTATCCCCGTTTGTCGAGCTTAACACCGAATATTATGACCTTGGGCTACCCAAACGCGACGAGACGAACGACCAGATAACAGTTGACTCCGCAAACGCCATTAAGAAGTACCATGTCGGTGTTAAATGCGCAACGATTACTCCTAACGCACAGCGTGTTGAGGAATATAAGCTCAAGGAAATGTGGAAAAGCCCCAACGGCACTATTCGCGCTATTTTGGACGGTACCGTTTTCCGCGCTCCAATCCTCACAGAGAGCGTTAAGCCCTACGTACAGGGCTGGAAAAAGCCCATTACCATTGCACGTCACGCTTACGGCGATGTTTACAAAGCAACCGAGTATCGCGTTCCGGGTAAGGGCAAGGCAGAGCTTCTTTTCACTGGCGAAAACGGAGAAACCTTCCGCCAGACGATTTACGACTATGAGTGCGCGGGAGTTTTGCAGGGACAGTTCAACAAGGACAGCTCGATCGAGTCCTTCGCCCACGCTTGCTTCGAATATGCTCTCGATACCAAGCAGGATCTTTGGTTTGCGACTAAGGACACGATTTCCAAGCAGTACGACCAAACCTTTAAGATAATTTTTGCCGACATCTTTGAGAAGGAATATAAGGAGCGCTTTGAAAAGGCCGGAATTGAGTACTTCTACACTCTCATTGACGACGCTGTTGCCCGTGTAATCCGCTCCGAGGGCGGCTTTATCTGGGCTTGCAAGAACTACGACGGCGACGTAATGAGTGACATGGTTTCAACCGCGTTCGGCTCTCTTGCCATGATGACAAGCGTTCTCATTTCACCCGACGGTGACTATGAGTTTGAGGCAGCGCACGGCACGATTACCCGTCATTACTACAAATATCTCAAGGGCGAGCAGACAAGCTCAAACCCCATTGCGACCATCTTCGCATGGTCGGGCGCTCTCCGTAAGCGCGGCGAATTGGACGAAAACGCTCCACTTTGTGACTTTGCCAACAAGCTTGAAAAGGCTTGCCTTGATACCATCGAGAGCGGCATTATGACTGGCGACCTAGCTGAGCTATGCAAGAGAACCGATGTAAAAAAGGTCAACAGCTCCGATTTCATAGCCGCAATCAGAGCAAATCTTGAGAAGATGATGTAATAATCGCTTGCGATTATTACATTGCGTGCCGCTCTGTCGGCAGTGGTCGAAATAGAAATTCATATATCATAACGCCGATTTGCGGCTATGATATTACTTGTTAAGCAACTACAAAACAAGCGCCACCCAAATCTACGATTATCGTAGATTTGGGTGGCGCTTTATATAATCAAAACTTCAACAGCTTAATGTGTTATCGCAAGCTTCCAAATCTTTCAGGCCTCGGCCTGTACTTAATTCCCGAAACGACTCCCATCGCGGCAAATACCGAGAACAACGAAGAACCTCCGTAGCTAAAAAACGGAAGCGTTAATCCGATTACGGGTGCGATGCCGATACACATACCGATGTTCTCAAAGGTCTGGAACGCTACCCATCCCGCCACGCCGAAGCAGATGAGCATACTCATCGTGTTGTGAGATTTGATACCGACATAGACACAGCGGATAATTATTGCCAGAAGAAGCAGCATTACAATAACGCAGGCTATCATGCCAAGCTCCTCTCCGATAACGGAGAAGATAAAGTCTGTCTGTTTTTCGGGTACAGCTCCAGATTGAGTCTGTCGGCCGTTAAATAGTCCCGTACCCTTGAGCTGTCCGCTTGCAAGAGCAATTTTGCTCTGGTTTGTCTGCCAGCGGACTTCGCCACCCATAGGATCGATGGACGAGTCGTAAGGAGCGAGAATTCGGTCCCGATAGCGCTGGTTAAGTACTTCCGTCCAAAAATACGGAGTTACAGCCGCAGCTCCCGCAAGGCCGATTATGAACCAATAGAAGCGAAGACCTGCAGCAAAAAGCATTACTACAAATATCATAAGGAAAACGAGGGCGCTTCCCATATCCCTTGAAACCACAAAAATAAGTCCTACTATAAAACCCCAGTGTACCAGCATCTGCCCCACCGAAACCACAGAATTCAGATTTTTGTAGCTCTTAAGGTAGCTTATCTGCCTTGCCAAAACGATGATAAACGGAATCTTGATTACCTCCGCAGGCTGAACGCCGACGAAGCCGAAGCGAAGCCACGCACGATTTCCCGTGTCGTCCGCATGACCTAGCGGAGTAAGGAGCAGCAACACGAGAGCAATCTCGAAAATAATCAACGCCGCCCACTTATCGGCAATGATATCGATGTCCACAACAGAAAACAGCACGAAAAGTCCGACACCAAGAATCAGCGATGTGATTTGAACTATGAGATATCGTGCAGGTTCCTTCAGAGATGCAGACGCACTGGCGATTACGATTATTCCAAATATTGCGCTGATAAGACACAGTATAAAAAGTGTCATATCAGCCTTTTTTGTAAAGCCCTTTATATAAGGTGACAGTTTTTTCACATAAGCCTCCTTGGCGTAAAATTGATATGAACGCCTCCCAAATGCGGGCGGTTTGAAATTGAGCATAAGAAAACCCGCCAAAACAGCAGATTTTACTTGTTCGTAGATTGTACCACCAAATTTGTTTTTGCGCAATTATGAAATTAGTGCTATAATCTTACAGAGAATTCCATAAGTTCGAATTGACTAGCGAGGGAATGCATATGGGCGTCCATGACGGGCACAGAGAAAGAATGAAAAGCAAGCTTTTAGAGCAGGGGCTGGACGTATTTGACGACCACAATGTCCTTGAGCTTCTGCTTTTTTATTCCATGCCGCGCAAGGATACAAACCCCCTTGCCCACGAGCTTCTGGACCACTTTGGAAGTCTTGAGGCGGTTTTTGAGGCTCCGGCGGAGGAGCTGTCCAAAATTAGTGGTATCGGCGAAAACACAGTGACCCTCTTAAAGCTAATTCCCGAGGTCAGCCGCCGCTATATTATTGACAAAAACAGGTTTGATGACATTCTTGACTCCTCAAAGAAAGCCGGAGAATATCTTGCCGCGCGGTATATGTACGAGCGTGACGAGGTCGTTTATGTTACCTGCCTCGATTCAAAATGCAAGGTTATCTGCTGCAAGGAGCTTTTCCGGGGAGTTGCCAACTCCGCCGAAATTAGTATTCGCAAAATTGCAGAGCTTGCTCTGGCGAAAAACGCAACAAGCATCATCATATCGCACAATCACACAAGCGGAATCGCCCTTCCCTCCATAGAGGACGAAATAACCACAAAGCGCATCAAAGTCGCTCTCGCTTCAATGGGGATTGCACTCTCCGACCACATCATTGTCGCTGATGACGATTTCGTTTCCATGGCAGACAGCGGACTTTTGGGCTGAACGCTTAAATTTATACATACCGGTTGCCGTTCCTCGCTTTCAAAGAACCATCTGAAAAGCGTGTTTTTCGGTGGCCGATATTTTTTTCGCATACTACTTGACACGGTATACTCTGTGTTGTATAGTATTATGTGAAAGGGGGTATTGCCATGGACATTCAGTTAAAGCGCGGAGTGCTTGAAATCTGCGTACTTGCCGCTATGCGGAAGGAGGACGCTTACGGCTACAAAATTATTAAAGACCTCTCGCCGTTTATGGGGGTATCCGAGTCTACGTTGTATCCAATATTGAAACGACTGGAGCAAAGCGGCTGTGTTTCCGAATACTCTGTCGAGCACAGCGGACGGTTGCGGAAGTATTATCATATTACGGAAGCCGGACACAATAGAATCAGCGAATTTTTGAATGACTGGGACAGTGTTATGCAGGCATATCACTTCATAAAAGGGGATGGGGAAAATGACAAAGATTGAGTATATTAACAAACTCAAACACGCTCTTAGACAGGTAAGATTTGAAGAGCGCAAAAAATCACTTGCATATTTCAGTGAGGTAATTGACGATCGCATGGAGGACGGCATTTCGGAAGAAGCGGCTGTTGCGGAGCTTGAAAGTGTTGAAGCCGCCGCAGAGCGTATTATTACAGAGGCAAGTGCGCAAGGGCAGCTTAAGCCGAAGCGCAGTGTTTGGGAAATTGTTCTAATAGTTCTCGGCTTCCCGCTCTGGTTCCCTCTTCTACTCGCAGTCGCAGTTGTTGGTTTCACAATGTACGGTGTTGTATGGATACTAATTGGTTGTTTGTTTATAACATCAATTAGCTTCTCAATCATCGGAGTCGCCTCCGTATTCGGTATGTTCTTTTCGGGAAGCATTCCATCGGCATTCGCTTGCCTTGGCGCAGGTCTTGCCTGCGCAGGACTCGGTGTTGCGCTCTTTGTTCCGGCATTATTTTTTGCCCGCGCTTATCTAACGGCAACGCCAATAATGTGGAACAAGCTGACAAATAGAAAGGCAGGTAAGAGCATTGAACAATAAAACTAAAAAGACGCTAATTGTGGCGTTATCTCTTTTCGGCGCAGGTATAATTATATTTCTCTGCGCAGCTATGAGCGTTCACTTTGATTATTCGAAGCTGTCCACCAAATTCCAATTCGGAAACAACAGCGAAACCAACGTCAAAACCGAACACATAGACAAAGATATCGAAACAAGCGGCCAGGACATAAAAATCAATTTAATCTCTGCCTACGTCACTGTGAAGCCCTCAGAGGACGACAAGATTCACTTATCGTATAGCAACAGCAACGACTGTAATTTTGAGCTTGAAAACAGCACTTCTCAATTAACGCTTACGCAAAATCAAGGTGCCGGTGTTTTCTTTGGTTTTTTGTTCTTCCAGAATGCTCATGAAAATGAGGTTGTCCTCAGCATTCCTGTCGGACACGACGGTACGCTAAGTATCGACGGTGCTTCAAGTGAAATTTCAATTTACGACGTTGAGATTTCGGGATACTTCAAAATTCACAGCATCTCCGGCGAAATAACAATCGAAAACTGTAAGGCCAAGACTCTCGAAACCTCAAACACTTCTGGCGACATAAAGCTCAAGTCTATCGAAGTCGACAGCATACAAGCCAATACAATTTCCGGCAACATGGATGTTTCTGAGATTTCACAAAGCATTCCTGTAGCACTTGCCAGTACCTCCGGAGAGGTGTATGCTGAGAACATCAACGCAAGCAGTCTGAAAATTGAAAACATTTCAGGCAATATCAAACTCAAAAACGCAGCTGGTCAAAAGGCGTCTTTGTCAACTACCTCGGGTGAAACGGAGCTAAACAGTGCTGATTTCAGCGAAATCGTTTTCAACACTGTTTCAGGCGATATTGAAGGAACCGTCAGCGGTGCTGCCGATGACTACACTGTTTATACAAGTACCGTTTCCGGCAACGACAGTCTCTCCTCTCATAAAGGCCGCGGAGAGAAAACGCTTGATTTGTCCTCAATGTCGGGTGACTTTGAAATTAGCTTCGAAAAATAAGGAGGGTTTACTTTGCACAGGATATTTATTGTAGAGGACGACGCGGTAATTGCAGAAGCAGTTAAACGTCATATTGGCGCATGGGGCTGTGAGGCACACTGTGCCCTAAACTTTGAAAATGTCCTGTCCGAATTTGTGGACTATGACCCTCAGCTTGTGCTGATGGACATTTCCCTGCCCTTTTTCAATGGCTACCACTGGTGCGCGGAGATACGGCGAGTTTCAAAGGTACCGATTATCTTCATTTCCTCCGCATCTGACAACATAAACATTGTTATGGCGGTCAACATGGGTGGCGACGACTTTGTCGCAAAGCCCTTTGATCTCGATGTACTGACTGCCAAGGTTCAGGCTCTGCTACGCAGAGCCTACGACTTTACAGCGCCGTCGAAGCTCCTCGAAAGCGGCGGCGCTGTGCTGTGCATATCGGACGCAACGCTCACCTTTGAGGGCCAAAAAACAGAGCTTACAAAAAACGAATTCAAGATGCTTCAAATACTTTTGGAAAACAAAGGGCAAATTGTCACCCGTGACGAGATTATGACACGCCTTTGGGAAAGCGACAGCTTCGTCGACGAAAACACACTTACCGTGAACATCACACGTCTACGTCGAAAGCTTGAGGCCGCAAATTTAAACGACTTCATCATGACAAAAAAAGGCGTCGGCTACATGGTTTTGGAATAAGGCTTCCCTTTTGGAAGCTATCGCCTAATGGACACTGACGAGAGTACTCGCCTAATTTGACTACGCAAGGAGGTATATATGCTGTTTTCTTATCTCAAACGCCACTACAAAATAATACTCCTCTTTGCCCTGTTCGTGCTAATTTTCGCAGTGGTTTTTTCGCTCTACAGCCTGGAGGTTGAGGCAGTGTGGTATGCCGCACTCCTTTGCCTATGCGTTGGAATTGTTGCCTTCTGCTTTGGGCTTTGGCACTATATTTCCCAGCACAAGGCGCTTACGGAGCTTATGCGCAACATTGAGCTAGGTCTGTATCGGCTCCCTGAACCGAATGGCAGGGTTGAGGAAGACTATCAGGATATGCTGCGTCAGCTTTATGCGCAGAACCTTAAAATTCGCAGCGAGGCGGATAGCGCAAGGCGCGACACCGAGGATTACTATACACTTTGGGCGCACCAGATAAAAACCCCAATTGCCGCGATGCGACTTCTTCTCGCGGAGGACAGCAGTTCAAACAACAGTCTTCTCCTCGGAGAGCTTTTCAAAACGGAACAGTATGTCGACATGGTTCTGCAATATGTCCGCCTAAGCAGTGAATCCAGCGACCTGCTTTTAAGGAGAAGCAGTCTTGACGACATTATAAAGTGCTCTTTGCGCAAATATGCAAGACTTTTCGCCATCAAGAATTTGGAATTTTCATTTACGGAGACGGGACTAACCGTTCTTACGGACGAAAAGTGGCTTGCCTTCGTTATTGAACAGATTTTTTCAAATTCACTAAAATATACAAGCAGCGGCAAAATCAGCATCTATGCCGAGGGCATAGCACTGGTCATTGAGGACACGGGCATCGGCATTCGTGCGGAGGATTTGCCGCGAGTTTTCGAAAAAGGCTACACAGGTGCAAGCGGAAGAGCCGATAAAAAGTCCACCGGAATCGGCCTTTTCCTTTGCAAAAGCATTCTTACAAAGCTGGGTCACGGGCTTGAGATAAGTTCAAAGGTCGGTGTCGGCACAAAGGTAATAATCAACCTGCACAATGAAAATGTAACGTTCGAATAGCGAATCTTTCATAAATGTAAGTTTATAAGCCGAAATGTAAGTCAAATAAATGGCAGACGTTTCGGCTTTTTGCTACAATAAAACCATAGCTTAGCGCATAAGAATTCGCACTAAGTCAGAATGCAACAATTGATTGCCGTTTAAGACGTATCCGCAATCGATGACACAACCAAATACGGAGGACAACTCATGACACTGCTTGAAGTAAAAAATCTAAAAAAGACCTATGCAACACGTTTTGGAAACGTGAAGGTGCAGGCTCTTACCAACGTTAATTTCACCGCCGAAAAAGGCGAATACATCGCGATTATGGGCGAGAGCGGTTCCGGCAAAACGACGCTCCTGAACATTCTTGCAGCTCTCGACAAGCCCACGGGCGGAGAGGTTTTGCTGGAAGGTCAAAGCACACTTCAAATTCCCGAAAAGAGCCTTGCCTCTTTCCGCCGCGACAACCTTGGCTTCGTTTTTCAGGACTTCAACTTGCTTGACACCTTTTCACTCCGGGACAACATATATCTTCCCTTAGTCCTAGCCGGCAAGGGTTACAAGGAGATGAGTGACCGTATAATTCCAATCGCCTACAAGCTTGGGATTACGGACATACTCGACAAATTTCCCTATGAAGTCTCCGGTGGACAAAAGCAGCGTTGCGCTGTTGCCAGAGCGCTCATAACAAATCCGCGCATGATTCTCGCCGATGAGCCGACAGGCGCTTTGGACTCCCGCTCTGCCGACGCGCTTCTGGATGTTTTCAAGGACATCAACATGGGCGGTCAAACCGTTCTAATGGTTACTCACAGTGTTAAGGCAGCTTCAAACGCCGGAAGAGTTCTTTTTCTTCGCGACGGCGAAATTTTCCACCAGCTATACCGCGGTGAAAGGTCAAACGAGGAGATGTTCGGCGTAATCTCCGACACGCTTACTGCAATGGCAACAGGCGGTGACAGAAATGCGTAAAACTGCTTTCTACCCAAAGCTTGCTATCCAGAACATCAGCCGCAACAAGCAGTTTTATCTGCCGTTTATACTCACCTGCATTGCGACGACAGCGATGTTTTATATAATGTGCTTCCTCACCTTCAATCAGGGAACAAGCAGTATGCAAGGTGCCGAATACCTTTCCTTTATTCTTGTGCTTGGCTGTGTAGTAATCGGATTGTTCTCAGCCATTTTCCTATTTTACACCAACAGCTTTCTAATGAAACGCCGACAAAAGGAGATTGGACTTTATAATATCCTCGGCATGGGAAAGGGCAACATTGCAAGCGTTTTGTTCTTTGAAACACT
>CAZLLK010000071.1:0-13553 GCA_964560435.1 uncultured Oscillospiraceae bacterium | reverse complement strand
CTACTACGCCCGTGTAAAGGAATCCCTAACGCAACTCGAACAGGCCTGCTAAATTTCGATATGCGGTGTCTGGCGCAAAATTTTGCTCTGCGGCAGCCTGCTTTGTTATACCCTGTTTGCTTTGAAAATTTCTTAAAATTAACCCTTGACTTTTATTAGCAGGTTTCGCCTAATCAGAAGCAAGCTGTTAATAAATGCTTGATATCCGAAACCAAACGTAAAATTACAAGAAAAGCAGCGTAATTACATATGCTCTCAATTTACTTCATAATTTTACCATACTACATTAATATCGAATAGTCAAACATCATATCAAATAAAAAAGCCCTTAAAACGCCCAAAAAAGCCGCTATTTATCGCACGAACAAAAATTGAAAATTGCATAAAAATGCCCGCTTTTCACTGTAATACCAATGAAAAGCGGGTATTTTACCTTAAAAAGTTAAGGCGTCAAAATGGTCCGAGTGACTGGGTTCGAACCAGCGGCCTCGTGGTCCCAAACCACGCGCGCTACCAACTGCGCCACACCCGGAAATTGTTGTTTGTGCTCGAAAGCCTTATTACTATTCAAAGCTTTAATATGTTACCATACTTTGAATGAATCTGCAACCGTTTTTTTATTGATGTTTAGTATAACTTATGGTATCATCGCAAAAGGAGTGTGATAAACCTTATGAGAATTCGAAAAAAACCAAATTTAATTCCACGCATGGAGCAATGTGCCCATGTTCAGATTATAGATCCCGCCGCCCTAAAGGGCGAGTGGCTTAAAAATAATCCCCAATATTCTGCGTTATGGCTCGAGCTTGGCTGCGGAAAGGGCAGATTTACTGCTGACACTGCGGAGCAAAACCCAGATGCTTTGCTTGTTGCCATTGAAAAAGTTGCGGACGCTATGATAATTGGTATGGAACGCGTCAGCGATAGAAACATCAAAAATGTTCGCTTTATTGACACGGATGTGCTGGCTCTTCCCGTTATATTCGCGCAGGGCGAGGTTGACCGCGTTTATCTGAACTTCAGCGACCCGTGGCCGAAAAACCGCGACGCAAAGCACAGGCTGACGTCACCAGGCTTTTTGGAGCTTTACGAAAGCGTTTTGAAGCACGAGGGAGAAATTCACTTTAAAACCGACAATCAACCACTATTTGAGTACTCAGTTGAAACGCTCAAGCACGAGGGCTGGACACTTTCCGAGGTGACGAGAGACCTCCACGAAAACGGAATTGTCGGCGTAATGACCGACTACGAAGCTAAGTTTCATGAGCAGGGCGTGAAAATCAACCGCCTTGTTGCAAAAAAGGAGAAGCGATGATGCGTCTGATTTCCTGGAATGTAAACGGACTTCGCGCTGTCGTTAAAAAGGGCTTCGAGGAGCTGTTTTACGGCCTTGAGGCGGACATTTTCTGCCTTCAGGAAACAAAGCTTCAGGAAGGGCAGATAGAGCTTGATTTGCCTGGGTACGAGATGTTTTGGAACTATGCGGAGAAAAAAGGCTACTCAGGAACTGCCATGTTTACAAAAGTGACACCGCTAACTGTTTCGTACGGCTTGGGAATAACCGAACATGATACGGAAGGCCGAGCACTTACTCTGGAGTTTGAAGAGTTTTTCCTTGTCTGCGTATATACGCCGAATGCACAGGATGAGCTGAAGCGACTTGACTACCGTATGAGCTGGGAGGACGCTTTCCGCGACTATGTTTGTGCGCTGGACGCAAAAAAACCTGTTATCATTTGCGGAGATTTGAACGTCGCTCATCAGGAAATAGACCTCAAAAATCCGAAAACCAATAGGGGAAACCCCGGCTTCTCTGATGAGGAGAGGGCTAAGTTTTCGGAACTGCTTGGTGCTGGATTTACCGATACGTTCCGCTTCCTTTACCCCGATACCGAGGGCGCATATAGCTGGTGGAGCTATCGCATGAACGCACGTGAAAAGAATGTCGGCTGGAGAATCGACTACTTTCTGGCCTCTGACAGGCTCCGTGATAATATTGACAAGGCTTTTATCTGTTCGGAGATATTCGGCAGCGACCACTGCCCTGTAGGACTGGACATTCAATTCTAGGTTGAGGTTTGAACCAGGTTTCAAACTTAACTGATTCCTAGTGCGTGTTGCGTGCTTTCTTGGAAACCGCATCATATGCACAATTTATGACCATTCCATTTCGTGGTCATTTTGAGTCTTGCACGTAGCGAAAGGAATGGTCATAAACAATGACGAAAATAGGAAGCGTTGTAATAGATGGACTTCTCGCGCTTGCACCGATGGCAGGTGTTACGGATATTGCGTTCCGTGAGGTCTGCAAAAGTGCCGGTACGGCCTATACCTGCACCGAGATGGTCAGCGCAAAGGCTCTCGTTTACAATGATGTTAAGACAAAGAGCCTTCTGCAAATCGGCGAAAACGAGCATCCCTGTGCAGCTCAAATTTTCGGAAGTGAACCGGAAATTATGGAGCAGGCGGCAGGACTTGCACGCGAAATTTCTGGCGCAGACATTATCGACATAAATATGGGATGCCCCGTGGGCAAGGTTTCGGGCAACGGCGACGGAAGTGCGCTTATGCGTGACCCTGAGAAGGCTCGGCAGATAATTGAGGCCGTTGTGCGAGGTGCTGGAGTTCCCGTTACGGTTAAATTCCGCAAGGGCTGGGATAAGGGAAACGTAAACGCGGTCGAATTTGGCAAAATGTGCGAGGAGGCCGGAGCATCCGCAATAGCCGTTCACGGGCGAACCAAAACGCAGATGTATTCTGGCGTTGCTGATTGGGAAATTATCCGCGATGTGAAAAATGCGGTTAGCATACCCGTTTTCGCAAACGGAGACGTTTTTGAGCCGGAGGATGCGGTGAAAATTCTTCATTACACTGGCTGTGACATGGCGATGATAGGGCGTGGAGCTTTCGGAAACCCGTGGCTCTTTACGAGGGCGAATGCGCTGCTTAAAGGCGAAAAAATGCCCGCATTACCCCCGCTCTCTGAGAGAATTGACACAGCAGTTTCCCAATTTGAAAACACGGTTAAGTATAAGGGCGAGAAAATCGCCTGCCTTGAGGCAAGACGGCATTTTGCGTGGTACCTGCACGGCGTTCCGCACTCCGTATATTACAAGACACAGGCCGTTCATGTTGAAACACTTGAGGACATTTATTGCCTTGCAAGGCAGATAAAAAGGGAATTGAGGTGAGTCTATGACACGTGAGGAAGAAGATGTTCTCGTAGTGGAAGTACAAGGCGGAGACACTGCTTCATTTGAAAAACTCGTTCTTGAAAATCAGACAAAGGTATATAACCTTGCCCTGCGCATGGTTGGAAATACGGAAGACGCCTACGATATGTCACAGGAGGCGTTTATTAAGGCTTACAACTCGATAGCGCTTTTTCGCGGCGAAAGTCGATTTTCGGTATGGCTTTACAGGTTAACTACAAATGTGTGCCTTGACTTTTTGCGCTCTCAGGGAAGAAAGTCGCATGGCTCGCTTACCTATATTGGCGAAGAGGAAGATGAAAAAGAGCTTGAAATCCCAGATGACCGCTTTTCTCCCGAAACGCTCGTGGAAAAAAAGGAACTGCGTGAGGCCGTTAACCGCGGACTTTTGACCTTGCCGAAGGATTATCGGTCAATTTTGCTGCTGCGCGAGATTGACGGACTGAGTTACGAAGAAATAGCAGAAACCCTTTCACTGGAAGAGGGGACGGTTAAGTCTCGTATTTTCCGTGCACGCAAAAAGTTGTGCTCAATTCTTATGGCTGATGGGAACTTTTCATATGGGCATTCGTCAAAGAAAGCAAAGGAGGTGTGAAGCATGAGCGACTGCCAAAAATATATAGAAATGATAAGCGCGATGGTCGATGGCGAATTGACCGCAGAGCAGGAAGCAGAGCTTCGCACCCACATCGACCGGTGCTGGGAATGCGCAAAAGTTTACGATGCCTTTATGGGCATTTCAGATGTGCTTGCCGATGACATGGTTGCGCCGCCCGAAACATTAGCAAAGGGCATAATGTATAAAATTAATCTGAACAAAAAGGGCGGAGCGTCAAGACGCTTTGCAGTCGGACGTTTTACGGCCATCGCCGCCTGCCTTGTACTTGTCCTATTCGGAGCTTCGCACTTCGGTTTGCTCGACGGATTAAATCTCGGCTCGTCATCTCCAAAAGACCTTTCAAAATCTGCGGATGAAGCAAGCATTGCGATGGAACCATTAATCTCTGATGCTGCCGCAGAAAAAGACAAAACTTACGGAACCTCAGATACCAGCACTATGGGAGACTCCAATCAAACAACGTTGACAGCCGGTGCACCTGTAACTGAAACTAGTGACGGCACGGTTCTTCAATTTGGATTTTCCCCGAAAACGATGACTACCGCAAATATGGCCGGAGTTGAAGATAAAGAGCCTTCCTTCCTGTTTAACGCAAAGGAAATTCAAGTGTTTGAGGGCAAATACTACACCGAAGAAGATGACGAGAATACAAACAATCTGTTGTTTACTCTTTCGAGCAAAGAAGAGCTTAACGCGTTTGCTGAGTTCCTTACCGCCCTGCCCGATGAGTCCGCAGAATACTCGGCAGAGGATGCGGATATGATTGAGAGCGATCCGTTTTTCACGTTGTTTGTTCCTGCCGATACTGAAGAGGACAAAAACGCTAAGGACAAAACCATCAATGTGTGGTTTGTGGACGAGAAACTGTGGTGCGTTATTTCGGATGCAAATGCTCCAAAAACTGTTGAAAACGTCAGCACTGAAAAAATTCTCTACAAAGCTGAGGGAATTCAGGAAAAGTTTGAAGCTTTCATTAAGGGAATCGGGAAATAAAACAATATTACGTAAACCTGACATAATAATAGCAGCCGCAATTCAACAGTGTGAATGGCGGCTGTTATTATTATGTCAACTTACTTCAAATCAATTTCAACCATGCGCTCAAGGCTGACCCTGGCGCCTTCCATCTCGGAGGCAGGAAGCTCTATTGGCGGCCTTTGTCCCTCAAGACAGGCAAGAACGTCCTCAAGCGTCGTCTTTTTCATGTCGGGGCAGACAAAGTTTTCCATTATGGTGAGAAGTTTTTTATCGGGTAGTTCGCGAGAAAGGATATCGTAAACGCCGAGCTCTGTGCCGATAATAAACTCCTTTGCGTCCGTTTTTCGCGCATAGTCGAGAATTCCGGCGGTTGAGCCGATGTAGTCGGCAAATTCAAGAATTTCGGGTCTGCACTCGGGATGAACGAGAATTTTTGCGTTGGGGTAGGACTTTTTTGCCGTCTGTGCGTCAAGCACCGAAACGCAGTTGTGAATTGGGCAGTAGCCCTCGAAGAGAATTATTTCCTTTTCGGGGACACTTTTTGCTACAAATGCGCCGAGATTTTTGTCCGGCACAAAAATTATCTGCCTGTTCGGAAGAGAACGCACAACTTTTTCTGCTGACGAAGAGGTGCAGCAAATGTCGCTGACAGCCTTAACTGCGGCGGAGGAATTGACATAGCAGACAACAGCGGCTTCGGGATGTTTTTTGCGGAGAGCCAACACATCCTCGGGGGTGAGCATATCCGCCATAGGGCAGCCCGCGTCTTTAGAGGGGAGATAAACGGTTTTGTCGGGGTTTAAAATCTTTGCGCTTTCCGCCATGAAGCGGACGCCGCAGAGGATGATTGTGTCCTGCTTAGCGTTCTGCGCGAGCTTTGCAAGTGCGAAGGAATCTCCTACACAATCGGCAATATCCTGCACGGGCAGAGTCTGGTAATAGTGGGCAAGAATAAGAGCATTGCGCTCTTTTTTCAGTTTTAAGATTTTTTCCTGAAGTTCATTCATGGGAGCATTACTTTCCTTTCGGACTTACGATAGCTGTATCTTGAACAGCATACGGTCAAGTTGTTCTGCAAAAATGAGTATACTTATTGAACTATAACACAGAAAACTCCAAAAAACAAACAATTATCTCAAATGATGCGAAAAAAGGCAGTGCTGTGTGCTTAGTTAAAGTTTTCGTTTATTTTATTATCAATATGTGGTAAACTTATGGTTAAATGCGAAGCAACCCATTTTGCAGAACAGTGAAAGTTCGAAATGAATTTCAAACTTTTCTGATTTTAAGTGAGAGTTGCTTGCCCTGCGGGCAACCGCAACACCTGCACAATTTATGACCATTCCAATTCATGGTCTTTGTGTGCCTTAAGTATTCGAAAGGAATGGTCATAAAAATGAAAATTAACCGCGCGGCGATTAAGCATAATGCAAAGAACCTGATTTTTTCGACAAATCCCAGCCCGATTCTGGTGGGACTTGCACTTTTCGGGATAACGATGATACTTCAGATTTTGACAGACTCCATATGCGGACTTAGTGAAGCGTACATGAATGGAATGATGAAGGCAATGATGGCTGACCCCAACTTCGTTCCTACGTTACCACATATCAGCACGACTGGGAAATTGCTCATCATCGCAATTTGCCTTATGTCGATAACGCTGATGGTTGGATTTGTGACTTACTGCTTGAACGTATGCCAATTCCGTAAAGCGGGTTTCGGCAATCTTTTGGACGGCTTTGCGATATTCTTTAAGGCGCTGTGGCTATTTATTCTTATGGGACTCTTTGTTTATCTTTGGAGCCTTCTCCTGATAGTTCCCGGAATAATAGCGGCCTATCGCTATCGCATGGCGCTCTATATTATGATTGACAATCCGGAGAAGGGTGCCCTCGAATGTATAAGAGAAAGCAAGCAACTGATGAACGGGCGCAAGGGTGAGCTTTTTGTACTTGATCTCAGCTTGCTGGGCTGGTATCTGCTGGCACTGATACCGTTTGCTCAGATTTGGGTTACTCCCTATACCGAGCTTACCAACGTTAATTACTACTTAGCAATTAGAGATATACCAAAACCGAATTTTGACCAACAGATATAATCCGAAAAAAAACACTCCCTCAATTACCAGATGGCGAACGCCTGCTGTACTGAAAGGGAGTGCTTTTTTTGCGTATTTGAGTTTTTCTATTTTACTCTTTCGTCACCGAAAAAGAAGAGCGCAACTGTTCCGGGACCCGTGTGTGCGCCGATTACTGTTCCGACACTGTTAATTAGTACTTTGCCGTCAAGCTTAGGGAAGCGAGCTTCAATAATGTCAGCCACTGCTCGAGCGTCATCAAAACAGGCGGAGTTGCTGATGTAGCACTTTCCACTGTAATCGAGGCCGTTTTCCACGTGCTGTTCCATGCGGCTGACTATTTCGTCGATTACCTTTTTCTTCGTGCGAATTTTCTCGCGGGGAATAAGTTCTCCGCTTGTGTTCATGTTCATGAGCGGACATATTTTAAGAAGCGTTCCGAACATTGCAGAGGCTCTGGATATGCGTCCGCCGCGGTAATAGCTCGTGAGATCGGTGGAGAAAAACCAGTGGTGTAGACGAAGCTTGTTGTTTTCAAGCCAGTTTTGCGCTTCTTCTAGAGTTTTGCCCTCGTCGCGCATCTGACAGGCTGTTGTAACCAGAAGACCGTATCCGCTGGAAGCGCCAAGTGAATCGACAATCACGATTTTGCGCTCAGGGAATTTCGCCAGCATAGTTTCTCTGGCGACATTCGCGGAGTTTATCGTGCCGGAAATGCCACTTGAAAGCGTGATATGCAGGACATCGCTGCCGTTTTCGAGCAAGGGAGTCCACATCTTTTCGTAATCTTCGGCGTTTACCTGACTCGTTGTGGGGCTTGCGCCATCCGCAATCTTTTTGTAAAAAACATCAAAGGGCATTGACTGTCCCAAATCATCGGAGTATTCTTTTCCATCCATAATAAAGTGGAAGCACGCAAAGGGGATATTATTTAGACGGAAAAATTCAATCGGCATATCAGCCGTTGAGCAAGAAGTAAGGGAGAATTGCTTCATAAAATCTACCTTCCAAATGGTTTTTAATATTATATTTAGGGTTATTTGAAATTATTATATACCATGTTGATGTACTAGTCAACAAAATATGGTAACAGTATACGTTAATTAGCATTAAACACTTCGGCATCCAAAGCAAGCTGGTTTGTCGCGACAAATATCTTTTAAATTTGATGAATTGACTATTTACAAGCAACGTAGCCTGTGGTATAAAAGTTATACAAGTATGACTAGTGGCACAAGTACGTTTTTGAATTGAGGTGGAGAAAATGAAAAAAGACGCAAAGCCGTACATGAGTACGGTTAAGGTTGGCCCCAAAGGGCAGATAGTTATTCCAAAAGAAATTAGAGAAATGTTTGATATTGAGCCTGGGCAGTCCCTAATAATAATGGCTCACCCGAAGAGGGGAATTGCCATTGAACGCCAGAATGTGCTCGTTAAAATCGCTGATGCCATTTTTGCGGGCAAGGGCAAGGAAGTGTATCCTTATGAGGACCCTGAGCATTTGGACGAATTTGCAGAGGTAATCAAGAAAAGCGTGGAAAGCGGGGGAGAAGAAAAATGACCGCAATCGAAACAAAAGAGCTTACAAAGAAATACAAAAACAAAACCGCCGTCGATGCGCTGAACCTTTCGATTGAGCAGGGCGAGGTTTTCGCTTTACTCGGCGTAAACGGGGCAGGGAAGTCAACCACCATCAAAATGCTGTCGTGTCTTGCAAAGCCTACGAGTGGCGATGCAGTTCTTCTCGGTGATAGTATTATTGACGCTCCGCTGGCGGTTAAACAGAAAATCAACGTTTCACCGCAAGAAACTGCCGTTGCACCGAATTTGACGGTCAGGGAGAATCTTGAACTGATATATGGAATTTACGGGCACAAAAAACAAGCGGCAAAGGAAAAGGCCTCGGAAATGATAGAGTCCTTCGACATGACGGAAATTTCAGAAGACAAGGCGAAAACTCTTTCTGGAGGCTGGCAGAGACGTTTGAGCATTGCAATGGCTCTGATATCTGAGCCTCAAATCCTTTTTTTGGACGAGCCAACGCTGGGGCTTGACGTAATTGCCAGAAGAGAGCTGTGGAAAATAATTACCGCGCTTAACGGCAAAATTACGATAATTCTGACGACTCACTATCTGGAGGAGGCGGAATCCCTTGCCGACAGAATAGGTATCATGTCAAAAGGAAAGCTAATGGCGCTTGGCACGCCGAACGAACTGATGAAAGAGGCAAAAACCGATAATTTCGAAGATGCGTTTCTAATGTTCGTGGGTAAGGAGGCGGTGTTATGAGAACAAGAGCGTTTGCACTGCGTACTTTCAAGGAGATGGTCAGGGACAAGCTAAATATTGCTTTTGGACTTGGGTTCCCTGTCATTCTGCTCCTCTTGCTTTCGATGATACAATCTAACGTTCCTGTTGAGCTTTTTGCGATAGGAAAGCTTACACCGGGCATAGCGGTTTTTGGGCTTTCGTTCATTTCTTTATTTTCGGGGATGCTCATTGCAAAGGATAGGTCAAGCTCGTTTATGCTCCGACTGTTCACTTCACCGCTGACGGCGGAAAGCTTCATCTTGGGCTACACAATTCCGCTTTTCCCAATGGCGATAGCGCAAATTGCAGCCTGCTTCATTGTTGCACTGTTTTTGGGACTTGCGCCGACTGTGAGCATTTTTGTGACAGTTGTCGTTCTTATACCGGCGGCCTTGGTGTTCATTGCGATTGGACTTCTGTGCGGCAGCGTTTTCAATGACAAGCAAGTCGGAGGTGTCTGCGGCGCGTTGCTGACAAACCTTTCGGCGTGGCTTTCAGGCACATGGTTTGACGTGAATCTGGTCGGCGGAGCTTTCAAGTCAATCGCAGACGCCCTGCCATTTATTCATGCCGTGAACGCGGGAAGAGCAGCGCTTGCCGGAGACTATGCCGCGGCTTTTCCTGACCTGTGGTGGGTAATCGGTTATGCTGCCGTGTTAATGGCTTTGGCGATATTTGTGTTCACACATAAAATGAACAGTGACAGCGCAAATACATAAGCGCAGAAGATAACAAAAACAGGGCGGTAAGAATTCTTACCACCCTGTTTTTATCTTATTCGGTTTACCGCTGATTCAGCAAAATATCCGCAAGCTCTTTGAAGTCTGCGGCAACAGCTATTGCGCCCGCCTCTTCAAGCTCCGGACGATCACCGTAGCCATAAAGCACTCCGATGCAGTCGAGGCCGTTTTTCGCGGCGCCGATTACGTCGTGCATACGGTCACCAATCATTACGACCTGCGATTTGTCGGTAATTTTGCAGGTTTCCAGAGCGTAGGCGATTACTTCTTCCTTCTTCGTTCTGGTTTCGTCAAAGGTGCTTCCGGCAATGTACTCAAAGTAGCTGTCAATGCCATATTTCTGCAGAATAGTTCTGGCAAAAGGCTCGGGCTTCGAGGTGGCAACAACGGAAATATAGCCGGCGTTGCGAAGCTTAATAAGAAGCATCTCTATGCCTTCATAAATCGTGTTCTCGTCAATTCCCTTTTCCTGATAATACTCACGAAAATACTTGATGGCAGCTTCAACCTGCTCAGGTGAGTAACCGATATACTCGCTAAAGGATTCAGCAAGGGGAGGGCCGACGAATTTTTTGAGTTTTTCCCTGTCGGGTACCTCTGTTCCCATGTGCTCCAGAGCATAGACGACAGAATTGACTATACCGGGCGCTGAGTCGCTTAAAGTTCCGTCGAGATCCCAAAATACGTATTTATATTTTTTCATGTTCAATACTCCTGGCTTTGTATCTTCCACAAAGCATCCGATAATTACGAAGACCAGTCCAAGTCCTCCAAAAATATAAGCTAATGTAGATTGCGCCAATACAGCGATAATCCCGAAGAGCAATAAAGCGAATCCGCTTTTGATTAAAATTCATCATTTTGAAACCTCATCTTCACTAAATATGAGCAGTTAGAACTGAATTATACTATATAAAAACAAAAGAAGCAACATACGGATTTTTAATAGTTACTTTGCGATTTTTCGGGAATGTTGCGGTACACACCGAATTAGTAACGAAAATAAAAATAGAAGGACAGGTAACCCTGTCCTTCTATTGGTGCGAGAGAGGCGACTTGAACGCCCACGTCAGTTGACACACGCCCCTCAAACGTGCCTGTCTACCGGTTCCAGCACTCTCGCAAATCTTACATCCGCTTAACGGACGCAAGGGTTATTATAGCAGAAAAGAGAATTTTGTCAACAGCAAAATCGAAATTTAGCTAAGGTTATTTTTGCTGAGGCAAACAGCCCTAACTTAAGAACACATCGCTCCTTCGGGAATTGAGCTTTTCAGCGGTGAAGGTGAAATAGACGAGCAGTACCGCGACAAGCGCAAAGGAACCGAAACGCAATGGAAGAAGGTACACGTTGTTGAAATATGAATAGTAGCATAATAGCGAGGCAAATGATGCAAACAGCGCTACAGGTGCATAGCTTGCCCACAAAACAGCGGGTAATAGCGCAAGTACGTCAAGCATGAAAAAGTATCTATCGTGCATATGCGGAAGTAAAAACGGTATTCCTGCCGCAAAAAGAACTGCAATGCCTAACAGAGCTGCGTTGTTCAAATTTCCCCGTTTATGCCACGCCCAAAGCAGTATGGAAAAGACGAAAAGGAAAGCGGCGGTTACTCCCACGGCCGAGAGGGCTGCGACGTTAACTTCCCCCGAAATCATGGAGAAGAAGGAGGGAGAATTGTAATTGAGTCCTTTCCCAATCGTGTCTGCATTATCAAAATACAGCATGAGCGTTTCCATAAAAGGCCTTCCGAATAATACGGCCGGTAAAATCTCGATAACATAAGTGATGGGGAAGATGAAAAAATGCCAGAACTTAATTCTCTTTGCAAAAAGCAGAACAAGGAAAAAAGGCATTATGAAAATCGCCTGAAGCTTGAATCCGAAGGAGAGCGCCATAAACACCATTGAGAGCTTCGGACTGTCAGTAAAAGCGAGCCATAAAGCCAGAATGGCAAGCGAAGTATAAATACTGTCGCACTGCCCCCACATTGCACCGTTGATAATGACGGTGGGCAAAAGTAGAGTTATGAGATAGGCGGCAAGCCTCTTTGATGGGGATTGCGTAAAAACACCGGCAAGCTTCATCATGCCGAAGGCCAGAACAACGTCAAAAAAAACTGAGAGAAGCTTAATTAGATAGAGATCTCTTATAGGGAGGTAGGAAAACAACGCAAGAAAGTAGAGGTATGGAACGTTATAATTGCCAACGTTTTCTGACAAACCTTTAAATCCGCCGTTGACTTTATATTGTTCAACCCATTTTGTGAGAAATGTATTGTAATCGCCGCTCTGATAATTAATCAGGCTTGCGCGCAGAGCAAAAGCAAGTCCAATCGCGAGAACCGCAAAAAATAAGTACTTGTTTTTCTTTAATAAACCCTCATACCAAGGTATAAGAAGGGAGAATATCAGAATAAGCCCAAAAATGAGCATGGTTAGTATTTCCATAATAAGCCTCCATTGTAACTGTCGCTAATAGAATCATTAAATCCTCAGCTTAAAGAGGGCAAATAAAGCATATGCGAAATCCGATGTCGATTCAATCGGAAAAAGGCTGATTCTTACATTTTTGTTAAAAACATAAAAAAATGCGGTCAAGAATCTACATTCCCGCCGCGGACGCAAATATTACACAAAATTTCCATATGGCTATTGACAAAATGCCGAAATTACTGATATAATAATGCACTACCTGTGCAAAGAGGGGACTATACCCCACTTTTTAATCTATTTATATTCTATCAGCATTTCAAAAAAATGCAATATCGTATTTTCAATTACTAACAACTTACCCGGGCGTATCAAGCATGACGCATATGCGACACTAGAAAAGAAGGAGTGATGGTTAATGCCAAAGGACGTTCTGTACGGGAAAACCCTCAGAAAGAGCTTCGCGCGAACCACGGAAATTCAAGAGATGCCAAATCTTTTGGAAATCCAGAAGGAATCATACAAATGGTTTCTTGAGGAAGGACTCAGAGAGGTCTTTTCCGATGTGGATTCAGTTACGGACTATTCAGGAAATCTCGAACTGAGCTTCGTGGACTATTCCATGAATGAAAAACCGAAGTACACCGAGGAAGAGTGCAAAGCACGTGACGCCACGTATGCTGCACCTTTAAAGGTCGGAGTACGTCTTCGTAACAGAGAAACTGAGGAAATCAAAGAACAGGAAGTTTTCATGGGCGATTTCCCGCTCATGACTGAAAGCGGCACCTTCATTATTAACGGCGCGGAGCGCGTTATTGTTTCCCAAATCGTCCGCTCACCGGGTATATATTACGATAGAAAAATCGACAAAACCGCTTCCTGCATCTGCGGCACCACGATTATTCCTTATCACGGCGCATGGCTTGAATACGAAACCGATTTAAACGACGTGTTTTACGCACGAATTGATAAAAACAGAAAAATCCCTGTGACCTGGCTTTTGCGCGCTGTCGGACGTCGCAACGAGGACAAGCCCTACACATGGCTTTCCTGCGCTGGCGGAGCTAACGGCGTTGTTACAAACGACCAGTTGCGTGAGATTTTCGGAAACGACGAGCGCATCGTTGCAACCATCGAAAAGGACGCTTGCCTTTCAAGAGAGGAATCTCTCATCGAAATCT
>CAZLLK010000070.1:0-13766 GCA_964560435.1 uncultured Oscillospiraceae bacterium | reverse complement strand
CGAAGGTTTTTCCAAACATAAAGGTGTAGTATTCATCAATCTGCGTTTGAAGCTCGTCGGCAGAAAAATAGTCGGGGTACATCTGATGCAGCATATACATTGTGCCGATAACGCAGCTTATTCCAGGCATATCCCATGCGTCATAGCTTGCGGGAATGCGGTACACATGACCGTTTTTGAGGGCATTAACGGCGCTCCAAGAGGAGTCCTCATATAGCCCGTCGAGGCTGTAATCCAGCGCGGTGGAGCCGGTGCAAAACAAAAAATCGGGGTTCCATTCAAATATAGTTTCCACGCCGACATTGCTCCAGTTGTGGTCGGCCTCAATGCCATCAGCAACGCAAATGCCTCCCGCTTTCTCAATCATCCACGATTGAAGCATATCTCCTCCAGAGATGCGACCTAGCTCACCGCCCATAACCAAAGCACTCACCCGCTCATTTTCGGGTATGGTCGCAACTATGGAATCGATATATGCGAACTTGTCGTCCATCCACTTGCAGACCTCGTTTGCCCTGTCGGACACGCCGAAGTATTTCCCCATCATGGCGAGTGTATTTTTGATATCGTCAAGGTTTTCGACGGTGACGCAAAGGACGTTGACATTGAGGGCAGACACCGCTTCTACGGTTTTCATGTCATTGGAACGGTGTATAAGCACGTCCGGCGCGACTTTTGCAAGTGCCTCTAAATCCACCATTCCGCGCCCCACGGTGCCAGCTCTTGCGAGTGCCTCGTCGTTGTCCGCCCAGAACTTGGATTTGACGTTTATCGCTTTAACCCTGTCCGATAGCCCCAGCGCAACAATGAAAGGCACGGATACGGCATAGACCGAGGCAATGGTAGTTTCCGTATTATTTTTGGGAACGGCGAGCACAGCTCCAGAGCCATCGGTAATGGTATTTTCCTCGGAAACTGCGGGTGTGCCCGTTTGGGCTCCACAAGCGCAGAGGGATATTAGAAGTGTAAGGGCGAGTAATAGTGAAACTGCTTTTTTCATGAAAACCCCCCTCATTTGTCGGTATCGAAGATGCCGTTATCCACAGTAATGTCTATCTTGCCTGAACCCGGAATTGTGACGACTAGCTTGTTGGCATACTTAACCGACGCGCCCTGATTTGTCTCTGCCACTACACGCAGAGGGCCATCTGCATTCTTTGCAAGTCCTGTGTAACCCTCATGGCTTTCGGAGTCCACCAGCGGGCAGCCGTTCACGGCGTAGGCAAGGATAAGGGGTTTGCGGTCACCGCTCTCGTCCTCCACGCCATTGACTAGCCCATCCTTATAAAACACGCTTAAAAGGTCGTTTTTGTAGCCATCGGCCGCATATACTGTAACGGACACAGGCTCGTCAATGCCCTTTACTTTTCCGGCGATAAGCTTAACAAATTGCCAGATGTTAACGCCCTCACATTCGCCTAATTCAAGGACGGAGTATTTGTCACGAACTATAATGCCAGAGAGTGCTTCAAGCTGTGCAACGGTAAAGACCTGCGACCACTCGCTGTCGTCATTTTTCACGGTGAAGGTAAATTCACCGTTCAAAAACTCGGAGTACACGTCGCTCATGGCGTGTCCCCAGGTATCGATGTCATTCGCCGCAACCTCAATCGCAACCACGTTTTTGACGCACAGCTTGGAGTTGACAGCGTCCTTTGATTCCTGTGGCATGACGAGCTTCAGCGGCCCGCCGCCGTTATTGTAGACAGCATCATAGCCGGAGGAGCCTTCATCTTGCACCAGCGGTTTGCCGTCCATCACATTGCCGCCCGTTTTGCCAGAACCATAGGCAAGGATAGCTCCAAGCGAGGTCTGGCTCGGCGAGACATAATTTTGGAAGTTTTGCTTTTTAAGCTGAGACAACGAGAAGCTGACGCTGGTGCCATCGTCCGCATAAACGGTCACATCGCCCGCATTGTTTTTCAAGCCGATGTCGGTGAAAAGGTCATAAACCGACACGCCGCGGTATCGAGTCTCGGTTAGCTTACCGTCATTTCCCAGTATGCTGTAATCCCGTGTCAACGCACGTGTCTGCATACGCTCAAGTTCGGACACAGAGTAAATCTTTTCGGAGTTCAGCCCCTCGCCGTAAAAACGCATTGTCTTTCCCGCCAATTTGGAATATGGTTCATCAGTATGGGCATAGGCATCCGGTTCCAAATTAACTGTGATAGCAGTTATGTTCATCATAGACAACGCATTACACTCTTCGGCATCGGTGCTTGGCACGATAACAGCCAGAGGGCCTCCGCAGTTATCCACGGTGTAAAACTCAGGGTCAGTTTCAATAAAAGGTTTGAGTGTAAACCTCTCCACATAGCCTTTGCTTTGTGCGGATGGAACCATGGGCGAGCCGTTTTTAGCGAATGCCAGAAGAGACGGCAGCCCCTCACGCTTCAGCGCTGTATTATAGCCCTTGGCGAACAAATCAGTCATAGAAACGGTAATCTTTTTTGTGCCGTAGGAGAAGGTAACTGTGCCGTTTTTGCCGGGCAGACCAATAACATTCATAAGAAAATATTCAAGTTCTACACCCTCATAGACAGAGGTGACGGTCTTGCCATTTTCGGTAGCTTCATATGAGTCCTTGACACGGGCATCCTTGGCTGTGCTTCCCGTAACGCCCTCGCCATAGATGATGTCTTCAATCTCACCGACTGTCATAGCAGTGTCGGTCAAGGCCTTGCCGTCCTCATCAAACACAGAGATGGTCAGCTTTTCGTCCGTAAGGGTGTTTTGCGCGGAATCTTCCGCATATTTGTGGGTGTTGTAGTACACATTGTTTCCAACGATAACATCACTCAAGAACTGCACCTGATTGGAGCCATTAGCATGGTTATACTGGGTCTTGCCGAAAACCACTCGCATAGGCCCGCCGTTGTTGGCAAGACCCGAGAGGTAGCCGTCGTCGGTCTTTCCGATGGTATAGGGATAATTGTTTACCCCATAAGCAAGCAGCACGGGATAGCCTGATTTAACAAGGTCGGCGTTGGTAGGCTTATAGCTTCCGTCCCCCAAATCCGCAGCATTTTTCTTATAGAAGCCGAACGCATCGGGGTAGGAAAGTGTGTCTACTGAGAAGCTTTCGGAAGCGGGAACACCGTCTGCCGCCATAAAGCTGACGAGAGTGGTTCGAGCCTTGGCTGTGCCCATATTCTCGGCACTTTCCATGCCAAGATAGGTAAGCAGCTTGTAGAGGTTTAGCCCCTCATATTCGTTCACATACCAATAAGTTGTGTTGGCAAGACTGTAAAAATCGGAATACCCAACGCCGCCCTGAACGAGCTTGCCGTCCTTGCCGTATGCTGCAAGTGCTTCCAATTGCTCCACTGTAAAATCCAGCTCATGACCCAGCGCATCGCCACGGAAAGAAATTATGTAGTCAGAAAGTTTTGATGAACCGTAGGCCTCTCCGCTTTCCTCAGTATGCTTGAAGCCTGGCTCGGAGTCCTCACGAACGTAAACGTATGCAACGTTTCCGAAGCCTTTATATTCCTTGTTTTCCCCGTAGGACTTTAGGTCGTAGACCAGCCGCAGGCAACCGTCGTCGTTTTTGAGCTTATCCACATATCCGAGCGAATGCTCCGACTTGCTCACGGCGTCAAACACAAAGGGCGCGGCGAGCTTACCATCCGACGTTCCTTTGCCGTAGGCTAGGAGTATGGGACGTCCGTCTGCGGAGGCTTTGTTTACGTCCTCTAGTGTAAAGGTGGCAATGGTTTCGCGGTTGCAATTTTTCAAGTCAACAAGGTAAGCCGTGTCTGTGAGGAATATGCCGTTGTCGCCATCGACCATGTCTTTCAACATGAAGGCAAGGTCAATGCCCTCGTATATGTATTTGCCAGATTTATCGGAATAGACACCCCGCGAAAGGCCATCGGTTCTGTTTTCCAATTCGCGCATAGACAGCGGTATGCTGGAAACAACGCCGGGGCCCTCCACCGTCAGCGTTGCGCTTGTGATAGCATCGACGTTATAGGGCAGAACACCATCGGCAGTCACGCCCCCGTTATTTATATGCTTGTAAATACTGCCGGAGTAATCCACGTTGGAAAAATCAAGCTTAGCAGCTCCGCTGCAAGCCGTAATTAGCGCAAATACCATAACGGTAAGCAGCAGAAAAAAGAATTTTCTTTTCATGGTTTAACCTCCGAAATACATAGTTTTTTAAAAAAAGACGGCCAGCGAAAGGCTGACCGTCAAGGCGCAGGTTTCCCTGCGCTAAATAGGTTCACTCTTTCCACAATGGGAGGCAAAGCTGTTTCCGGCCTTACCCAACGTCTGAGTTTTCATGGATTCCTTTAGAAAAAACAGATCGAATGAAATATCGATATTCAGTTAAGAAATATTCAAATTTGTAGCAAAGGCTTTTGCGCTTAAACCTTCAGCTCCAACCATTAATAATAGCCAAAAGTGGCTAGCGCATCGGGTTCATTGCTCATCTAGTCCTGACTTCTCCACATACAGAGCATTCGTGGTTGCGTGAGACGGTGATTTTCTCAAAGGTCATAGTCTCGCCGTCGAAAAACAATATTGCCTCCGTAAGTGGATTGGGCAGACCGAGCAGTAATAGCAGCGCCGCCTGTGCCATAAGTGATGAAATAGTGCTGACCACAGGGGCAAAGGAGGCGGCAGGCAAAGTCTTCCTGTTCTCCCCATAGAGGCAGTTGAGGCACGCGGTTTTCCCCGGCTCCACAATCTGCAAGCTGCCGCACATACCATCCACTCCCCCGTTCACCAAGGGTTTGCCAAGCTTGACACAGGCAAGGTTAAGCGCGGCGCGCGCGGTCATGTTATCCACTGCGGCAATGATGATGTCATAGCCCGCTATCAAATCCAGCGCATTGTCCTCGTCAACACAGCAGCGGTGGGAATCAAAACGAATGGTCGGATTGAAGGACTTTAGGCGCTTAAGCGCAGAATCGACCTTGTCCGTTCCGACTGAATCAGTAGTATGCAGAAACTGGCGGTTAAGATTGCTTTCGGATACCGTATCGAAATCCGCCACGCCAATGCGTCCGACTCCAGCTCCTGCAAGGTCGAAAAGCAAGGTTGAGCCAAGTCCACCGGCACCCACCACCAACGCCGAGGCTTTTTCCAGCCTTTTCTGGCCCTCTGAGCCAATCTGGGCCATTTTCATCTGCCTTGAATAGCGTTCCAACGTGGTGTCCCCCCTATTTCAAGCGTTACTCCTGACTCCATCGTCAATAGGTGCCATTAGTACGTAAAACGCATCTCTCGAATTGGCAATCAGGTCAAAGCCGCCATTTTTGCAGCACCAAGTAAGCAAAATACCCGACAGCAAACGAGTCGCCAGATAGTTCAACTGACTTGGCTCGGCCATGTTCTGGATTAGACCCAAGGTCTGGCAGCTCTTGATGAGGGGTATGCACACCATTTCACTCACGAAGTATTTGGTCAGCAAATCCCCGTGTCCATCCATATTTATTTTCAAAAAAGCCCTGCAAATGCTGAGTCCCTCTTTTTCTATCAGCTTCAAATGAGCTTCAAACAGATACCAAAGCTTTTTCCAGTCGTTGGGCAGAGCCAGAATGTTGGCAAGCAGTTTTTCCGTAAAATTCGGAATGTTTTCAAAATAGGAGCTTAACAACTTGTCCTTGGAATCGAAGTAATAATAGAACGCGTTGCGGGTGACGTTCGCCTCTTTGCAAATCTGCTGGATGGTAACATTGTCGTAACCATTCTTGCGAAACAGCTCCATAGCTTTATCAAATAGGATAATTTTTGCGCTAGTTTTTTCCATTTTCACTCTCCATTATTATGAGTGATCTAATTCTACAATAAAACGTCTGACCATGCAAGCCCTATTGTCACGCATCGATATTGACATTATACTACATATGTGTGATAATATTCAATACAAATGTATTGTATATTTGCCTACAATCTTCGTTATATTTCGCTTATTTTTAGCATTTCATTTATAGCTGAATATAGCAGGCAATAACAAGCAATTGCAACCATCCTATAGCCCAAGCATTTTCCAACATATCATTTAAGGAGATCAGAAATTATGTGGACTCTTAAAAAAGCATGGTATAGGACATTCCAGTTTGTTTTCAACATGGCCGAGGTCTTTCTGCCCCAGCGCAGCCCCGAACTGCTGGAGGGTGCAGGCAGCATCAAAAAATTACCCGCATTTATCAAATCCAAAGGCATCGACAAGGTTTTAATCGTCACCGACGCTGTGCTTTCAAAGATTGGCTTGCTGGACAGTCTCTTTGCCGCCTGCGACGAGGCAAAACTTACATATGTGCTGTATGACGGTGCAGAGGTCAATCCTTCCATCGAATGCATTGAAGCCGCATACAACAAGTACTGCGCCAGCAAATGTCAGGGCTTCATCGCTTTCGGCGGTGGCTCCTCCATGGACTGCGCAAAGGCCGCGGCAGCTCGGGTTGCCAGACCCAATCGCAGCATCCAGCAATTGGGTGGCACACTAAAGGTAATTAAAAAGATTCCTCTGCTTTTCGCAGTACCAACTACCGCTGGAACCGGTTCTGAGGCCACTTTAGCCGCCGTTGTTACCGATTACAGCACCCACCACAAGTATGCCATTCAGGACCCACGACTGCTTCCCCGTTATTCTGTACTCGATCCAGAACTGACAGTCGGTCTGCCTCCTCACGTCACCTCCACAACGGGCATGGATGCGCTTACCCACGCCGTCGAAGCCTATACGAATAAGTTCGCCCCCAAATACACTCAACGCCTTTCGGAAAAAGCTACTAAGCTGATTTTCGAAAATCTGAAAGTCGCTTATGCAGACGGGAAAAACATCGAAGCACGCGATAATATGCTTCACGCCTCGTTCTATGCTGGCAGAGCATTTAGCCGCGCTTGCGTTGGCAATGTACACGCAATTGCCCACACCCTCGGTGGCTTATACGGCACACCTCACGGGCTGGCAAACGCCGTGGTTTTGCCTTATGTCATGGAAGACTTCGGGCCTGCGGTATATAAAAAGCTGGCTCGTCTTGCCGATATAGTCGGCATTCAGGGCAACGACGAGGGCGAAAAGGCTCGCGCATTCATAGCCGCAATCCGCCAGATGAACAGGGATATGAACATTGTAGAACAGTTTGACAACATCAAGGACGCAGACATTCCGCAGATGGTTGAGTGGGCGACGAAAGAGGCCAATCCCATCTATCCCGTTCCTGTGATTTGGGATGCGGAACAGATGACCAAAACCATCAGCCGCCTACGCAAGGCTCCCGTTCCTGCTGAAGCAGTAAACTGACCAACCAGCAATCGGGTAATAGGAAACACCAAACGACTGACCGATAATAATGATGTTTTCCAACAGCGATAATTGCAGTAACTTGCGGTTATCGCTGTGCTTAATTGTGAGGGTTCGGAATACTTCCCGACAAGATTGTCCGACAAATACGTGTCTTGTCACAGCCAAGCTGTGCTTGTTGGTGTGTCGACTATATGTTATACTAGCTAGTATGAAGAACATCTACATTAGGGGAATAATTAATGAAGAACAAAATCGCGATGTTAGGCATAGTCGATGTTGGTCTATATGCTGTAACTGTAATTTTATACTCTGTCTTTAAATCAGACCAGCTATTGACCATATGGGAAGCTGTGACTATTTTGTCTGCACCCATTATGCTTTTGATATTACTTGATATACTTAACAAAAACAGACAAGTAAATCCCGTGTTTCAAAGCCTCACAGTAGTTTTTATGTCTTGCACTATTGCGTTAACTAGCATAACACACATAGTAAACATTACCGTAACAAGAAAACTTATTGCGGAAGGTGTCAATATTCCTTCATATTTTCAAATAGGTTATTGGCCATCTGTCGAAATGGCAATTGATTATTTGGCATGGGGGTTCTTCATGGGTGTTGCATTTATTATGACGGCCTGTGCTTTATATGCAGTAGGCAGTGCAGTAAAAAGACTAAAAACCATGTTGTTGATTTGCGGTAGTTTGTGTTTACTTGGATTTTTCGGAACAGTACTTGTTAACGAGAATTTTTGGTATATGGCACCACTGGGATATGGAGTGGGAACAATTGTAATATGCATAGAAATGCTAATAGATTCAAAACGCGCAAAATGAGCATAGCAAGAAGTTAGGTCATCATCGTTTCGACGGAACGATGATGACCTAACTTCTTTATGAGTAATACGCGAAATGGGCGTTCGTTTGTTTTTTTATGAACATTCGGCTCGAGGCTTTATCCGCCGCAGCACATAGGGAAGAAGCCAACCTCGGAGGCTTTCTGGAGCTTGATTTTTCTAATAGCCAGAACCTTTTCGCTGTCAACGACAATTAACGACGACTTTGCAGCTTTTTTCGCCGCACCGCCGTATTGTTTTCCGATGACTCTCAAAAGTCCGGGAAGACTATCCGCTTCAAGGTCGTCCTCGCTTTTTCCTGTAAGCGTGCGCATATCACCATAGTATTTTATATGAGCCATAGTAAAACCTCCGTTATATTGAAACATCAATGCCGAGCTTTTTGAGCTTTTTCGGCGTTGGAACACCGTTTTTGTCCCAGCCGCGCACCTTGTAATAACGCGGAAGCATTTTATCAAGCGGAACTACTGTGTCAGGACGGCTTGCGTCCTGCGGTGTTTTCGTAAGTCTTTCACATAGGCTGTCATCCGCCGATGTAAGCCCCTCACGAAGATTGAAAAGACGCTCGGTATTGAAACAGCGTTCACCAATCTGTAAAAATCTACCGGAGGTTATCGGCAAGCCTGTTGCCAGCTTCAGCGATTGAGTGTACGGAAACAGATACATCCAGTTGAACGGTAAAAGCCCCGGCATGAGCTTCCACATACTGCCAAGTATCGGTCGTGCGGTTATTAAAAACTTGCTTGCAAATCTCGTAATTGGATGTGCCGGGCCAAGCTGCGAAAGGAACCCGGGAATAATCGCCATTGATGTGAACAGACAGAAGCCCGCAGAGGAAGCCGCTTCAATCATGTTCTGGAAGAAAACACCTAGCTCTGCTTTTCCTTTAGGCGTTTGTGTGTCGATAGAAAGCACTCCAACGGTTTCAATCAGTGCCACATAGCCGCCGTTAAGGTGACACCCGCCCCTGTTTGAGGTTGCATAGCCAAGACCCATACCGACAGACCTGCGTGGCTCATATGCCGCAAGCTCAAGTCCCTTTGAGTGTACGGCAAATTCCTTGCCGCCGTATTTTTCGCTTAACAGCTTACTGCCAAGCCCCAGCTCTTTCCCCGAACCGATACCATATGCGATATTGCGGATTGCTTCAATCACGCCTTCCTTCGAGCCGAAGTGCAGGCCGAAATCAGCCATACCCTTTTCCTGAAGCTCCATTGCAAAGGCAAGCGTTCCGCCGAGAGAGATGGCGTCCATTCCGAGAATATCCGCCTCGTAGTTTATGGTGTTAATCCAATCCAAGTCATCATTTTCGATGTTCGAGCCAAATAGACCGACAGTTTCATACTCAGGGCCTTTAACTTCTTTACCATATACCATTACGCGGCGTTCACAGCGGATTGGGCAGCTGACACAGCCGCTGTTTCGCGTCAAAAGAGTGTCAGACAACGTTTCGCCCGTGATTTTGGAGTGCTTTTCATATTGTCCCCTGCTAAAATTCTTTGTCGGCAGGGCATGGGAAGCATTAGCGTTATTCAAAAGACCAACAGAACCGTATCTCGGAAGGGCATTCCCCGTCATCGGGTGGGTTCTGAGAAACTCAATAAATTTCTTGTTGTACTTATCGAATTTTTCTTTATTGTAAATCTCAACTCTTTTTGTTCCGAAAGCCACAATGGCTTTTATTTTTTTTGCTCCAAGAACAGCACCCGCACCGCAACGACCGGCAACGCGTTCGCCAGAGACAGCAGCAGCATAATGTACCCCGTTTTCACCGGCAGGGCCAATTACAAGCTTGCCCCAATGCGGATTGAATTCTTCCTGAACCTTTTCCGCATCCATACCCCACAAATGCTCGGCACTTTTGATGCTGACATCGCCATCTAGAATTTCAATGTACGATGAGCTTTCTGCTCCGCCCTTTAGGATAATTCCGTCATAGCCCGAGGCCTTGAGAAGAACGCCAAACTGACCGCCGCAATTGCTGGAGGCAATTCCGTTTGTCATTACATTTTTGAAAGTAATGTTAAAACGGCTGGACGAGGGCGCTCCTGTGCCATTCATAGGACTGGTGTTTATGATAACCACGTTATCGGCGGACAGTGGATTGACTCCTATCGGCATCAGGTCAAACAAGAGCCTAGCACCAAGTGCTTTGCCTCCGATGTATTTTTTGTATAGATCTTCGGAAATTGGATAGTCACTGACTTTACCGTTTGAAAGGTCGATTAATATGTACTTTGGAAGTGTCATTTTCCCTCACCGCCCTTCATTGTAATTGCGTGCAACGGACAATATGACGCGCACAGTCCGCAGCCAACGCACTGCTTTTCGTTTTCTAAATATGCAAAGACACGGATGTCGCCCTTGAACTGCGGCAGGGAAATAGCCAGTGCGTCTTTTCCACAGGCGTGTACGCAAATTGCGCACGCACTGCAAAGCTTCGTTTCAACAACGGGCTTTTTCCACTCCGTTTTCGGAATTTTGGTGGCAACCTCGCCCTTTGAATTTAAAACCGCCGCTTTGTTGCACACATTTCCGCAAACGCCGCACTCAACGCAACGTTTCGAGTTGATAATATGCCTTTGCTTAACCGTTCCCTCAATGGCCTCCACAGGACAGTTTTTAGCGCAGAGTGTGCATCCGATGCAGTCTTCCGTAATAAAATATGCCATATACATTTCTCCCCTTGCAATCCGAATAACTTACAGCAAGATTTATGCCCGCAATAATTTGGTCTTTTCTTATAGCTGATGAAGACGTTTCCTTCTTTGTCGCTGAGAATAATTCGTGGAGTATCTCTATTATTAATATAGTATCATAATATAGCAATACAACTGTATTGTCAATTATTAACACGAAGTCGAATGTCTTGAAGCCGCTTTTTGAACTATTGTTGAAAATGGTTAGAACATTGGAAAATCCTTACTTGAAAGGTTAAACGCCTACATACATTTCAGGTCTCAGCCGCGCATAACCGCTATGGGGTATAATTCTATGCAAAGGCAATCCGGTTTTATGTACTTTTTCTGATGCAAGCTTTCTTGGGGAACAAGTTGCTTAGGCATATTGAAGTCAGTGTTCATACTCCCCAAACGAAGATTCCCTCGGTACCTAGTTGTGCTTTTCGGGCTTATTTTTTAATGTGAAACACCACAACCTTTCTTTTCCATTTTCAGGAATTACTTCCGTTGACTGATAATATAAATAAGAGTAGTATAACAATATATCTGGCATATACGTTTAAAAAAAAATCTGGGGGGTTGCGAATGGACACTTATTTTATTCCGCTTTTAATAGCAATCGGCATTATCCTCGTCTTGTGGCTTATCGGTTTAAGGATTATTCCAAACAGTAAGATTGCCATAGTCGAAAAATGGTGGTCGACAAAAGGTTCTTTGGACGAGCAAATCATCGCTCTTAATGCAGAGGCCGGTTTCCAGCCTCAAATAATCAGAGGTGGCCTACATTTCTTGAGTCCGTTGATGTATAAGGTTCACATCTGCCCGCTTGTAACCGTCCCGCAGGGACAGATTGCCTACGTATTCGCCCGTGACGGCAAGCCGCTTGAGCCAATTCAGACGCTCGGCAAGGTAATCCCCGAGGGAAGCAATTTCCAGAACACAAGAGCATTCTTGCAAAGCGGAGGCCAGAAAGGACCTCAAAGAGGCATAATCCGAGAAGGTACCTACGCATTTAACCTTGCTCAGTTCATTATCCTTACTCAGGACAGGATATATTATCTTCCGATGGGTACAAAAGCGGAGGAAAGCACGATTATCAACATGGCACAGCTTCTCAAAGAGCGTGACGGTTTCAGACCGCTGGTTATTAAAGGCAGCGACGATAAGGCCGGCATAGTTACCGTCCACGACGGTCTTTCCCTCAATCGTGAAGACATTATCGCCCCAGCAGTAGGCGACAATCCTGAAGACCCAGCAACCTATCACAACAATTTTCAGGACCCCGAGAAGTTCCTCCTTGCGGGCGGCTTCCGCGGAAGACAATATCAGGTTTTGGTCGAAGGCACATACTTTATCAATAGATTTTTCGCAACGGTTGAGCTTATTGACAAGTCGATTATCGAAGTCGGTTATGTGGGTGTTGTAGTATCGTACATAGGCGAACGTGGTGTCGATTCCACAGGCGACGATTACAAGCACGGCGAGCTTGTTGAAAAGGGCTTTAGAGGCGTTTGGCGTGAGCCGCTAATGCCGGGCAAATACGCTTTCAACACTTATGCCGGAAAAATAATCAGAGTACCAACCACAAACATCATTCTCAAATGGATAAGCAACCAAACCGGCTCACACAACTATGACGAAAACCTCACCGAGGTCAGTCTAATCACTAAGGACGCCTTCGAGCCTTCGTTGCCTTTGTCGGTGGTTATGCACATTGACTACAAAAAAGCTCCTCTTGTCATTCAGCGCTTCGGGGATGTCAAGATGCTCGTTGACCAGACGCTCGACCCGATGGTCTCTGCGTATTTCAAAAACATCGGTCAGACCAAAACTCTGATACAGCTCATTCAGGAACGAAATGAGATTCAGAATAACTCTTCCAATGAGATGAAGGTAAAATTCGAACATTATAACCTTGAGCTTGAAGAGGTTCTCATCGGAACTCCTGCCGCATCGGCAAATGACAACAAGATTGAAGTTATCCTTGCCCAGCTCCGCGACAGGCAGATTGCCGTTGAGCGAATCGAAACCTATTCTCAGCAGGAAAAAGCCGCCGGCAAGGAAAAAGAACTGCGCGAGGCCGAGGCCAAGGCCGCTCAGCAGCGGTTACTTACAGAATCAGATATCAACATTGAGATACAAAGCAACCAGGGTAAGGCCGACTATCAGCGTTCTCTGCAGGAAGCAGCCAAAATTAAGGCAATTGCGGAAGCAGAGGCCGAAAGAGAAGCCCGCGTCGGAATCGGTAAAGCTATTGCAATCGATGAGCAGGTTAGAGCTTACGGCGGACCGCAGTATCAGGTTGTGCAGGACGTAATGACAAAGTTCACCGCCGCTATCGAAAAGTCGCAGATTGATATTGTGCCAAAGACAGTCGTAAGCATGGGTGGTCAGGAGCAAGGCAGCTCTGTGAATGCGTTTGAGATGCTTCTCAGTCTGCTTGTCAGTGAAAAGCTCGGAGTCAAGTTCAGCGACGATGTCAAGGTAGAAGATTCCCGCGTTCAAAGCATAAAGGATTCAATAATGCAATCGATAGCCCAACCTGCAAAAATGGAAGAGCCGATCGTCGAGACACAAGCGTAAGCACATACGAAGCGTCTCTTCGACAAGTAGCGTATCAAGTTTGAAGCATATGACGGTTCATTTGCACAGCTGAAGGCCAAGGCCATTATGTGCTACATTTGAGTTGCCGTACCCCGTTTTTGCCAAACAAGCCCTGTAACGGGAAGGTTTACAGGGCTAATTTTATAAAATGTTCTTTAAAATTCACATATTTAACGCTTCTGGGTTCTTTGACTCATTGACAATCAATGTGTATACCTATATAATGATTGTGCTGAGATGAATTTTTCAGCATATAATAAAAAAGAGGTACATTATTTAATGGCTCAAGACAAAACACTGATTTGCAAAGACTGTGGTGCAGAATTCATCTTCACTTCCAGCGAACAAGACTTCTATA